>NZ_ATVU01000001.1:0-310963 GCF_000420885.1 Dorea sp. AGR2135
GCAACAGGCGGAAGCTTTGAAGCAACTGGATACGGATACGGACCAGGAATCGGCGAAGGATATGAGCAGTTAGTCATGATCGTATCAAGAGCCAGCGGAGCACCTGTTATTGCAGGAGCGATTCGTTATGCGGCACAGCTTGTAAGAAACAAAGTATTTGAGGTAGCAAAAGCAGAATTTGCAGCAGCAAAGAAAGCAGGCTTAAAAGAGATCCTGGATGCAAGAAAAGCAGCAGCAAAACCGGCTGCAGCAGAGGAGGATGTAAAAGAGCCGCCGAAGGAGATCGTAACAGCACAGATCGCAGGAATCGAAGTAATGGATCTTGAGGATGCCGTAAAAGCATTATGGAAGATCAATATTTATGCAGAGAGCGGAATGGGTTGTACAGGACCGATCATTCGTGTATCAGATGCAAACCTTGAGAAAGCTCATGAAGAGCTTAAGAAAGCCGGATACATTAACTAATTACAGTTAATTTTAAGGTGTATATGAAATAAAAGAAAGTGGTGATTTGTCAACATGTAAAATGTGGCGAGTTGCCACTTTCTTTTTGTGTACAAATTTATAAATTTGTTTTATAATGGACAAAATAAAGACATGTTTGGGGACAGTTCTATCAGAAACAGGATGAGAAAGAGAGGAATAGAATATGGAAAATATTCTAAAGAAAAGTTCCGGAAGGACAGAGAGATTCGTGTTGGCATTTGCAATCGTGGTTGTGATGGTGTTTGGAGTACTTAATCCGTTGACTTATGTTACAGATTTTAACACTGCTCAGGAAATCAGTGGAATGGGAAAAGTCGTGAATATGGATACAAAAACATTACCATATGGAAATGTGTGTTCAAGTGAATTGAGACAAAAGATTTCGATGTTGACAATGGAAAAGAATATTCTTGGGAGTTTAAGTGTAAGAAGAAATTATGCGGATTTATGTGGAATGAAAAACAGAGAAATAAAGCATACTGTTGTGGCAAAGAATATAGCATGTACAGGAAAATCAGCTGACAGAGAAACCATGATGGATTATTCGGATATAACGGTTGCTAATCAGAATATATCAGTTCCGATTCCGGATAAAGGGGATGATTCTGATCTGGTATCGGGAATCATAGAACAGCCAATTGTCTATCCGATTACAGATAATGAGAATGTCCTAGAAGAACCGGTCTATATAGAAATTTCCGGAATGAAGATCGACTCAGAAGGGTATGTGACAGAAATCTTAAGTGGTGCACCAGATGGAGTATTAGCATTTCCAACAGATATAAGATGTAAAGGAATCCGTTCAGATGTATTTGCGCGTTCAGACAGTTTCCTGAAGAGTGAGACAGAAGAAGTCTATATTCCAGCAAATATTGTGCATATGGATGACGGACTTTTTGACTGTTTGGAAAATGTGGATTTCATACAAGTTGCAAAGGAAAATCCGGCATATTATAGTGAGTTTGGTATTTTGTATCATGCAGATGGAAGCCTTGCATGTATGCCACAGGCAAGAATTTGTAAATAACCGGAAAGCATACGTTAATGCGCCAGGTTGTTCGTGAAAAAATACATGATATAAAATTGTATATAGAAAAAACAACTATCTATTTTATTAATCCAGTGATATAATAGCGTCAGTATACAGAACATTTTTGGAAGAGTATATTGGCGCTGTTTACTTATAACAGATTGTTGTAACTGACGGATTCTCTGACAGATATAATAGGGAATTTGTAAAACAAACAGGAACTATAAAGAATATTAAGGAGAGAAGGCCTATGGAGATCAGACAGATTACGGAAGATAAAGATAATTATCTTGAAATGCTCCTGATTGCAGATCCGCAGGAGAATATGATCCGGCGGTATCTGGATAAAAGTGATATGTTTGTGCTGGAAGATGCCGGTGAAGTGCTGACAATCGGTGTTGTGGAACATATGAAAAACAAACGATGTGAATTGAAGAATCTGGTCACTGCACAGGAATATCGAAGACAGGGATATGGGACTTATATGGTCAATTATCTTTCTGAATATTACAGTGTGACCTGTGATGTTATGTATGTCGGTACAGGGAACAATTCGAATACGCTTGATTTTTATAAACAATGTGGGTTTGTTAATTCACATATCGTTGCAAATTTTTTTGTAGATCATTATGAGAAACCGATTTATGAAAATGGAATACAATTGACCGATATGATTTATCTAAAAAAGAATCTGGATGTGGTATTAGATGTGAAACGTGTCGTTGATATGGCTATGCATGCGGGAAGGATACTTTTGAAAAACGGAGGTGAAATCTTTCGTGTAGAAGAGACGATTAAGAGAATATGTGGACGTTTTCATGTGAATCATGTTGATATTTTTTCTATGAGCCATGGTATTTTTGTAAGTGCAGAGAATGAGAATGGCGAAGCTTATACAAAAGTGAATCATGTACCACTTTCTTCTTCTCATCTGGGAATTGTAGCAGAGGTCAATGAGCTTTCCAGAGAAATCTCAGCGGGACGTGTGAAACTGGAAGAAGCAGAAGAGAGACTGAAAAAGATTGAGAAGATTCCACCGAAGAAACGGTGGTTTCAATGTATGGCGGCGGGGCTTGCCAGTGGAACATTTGCGTTGATGTTAGGGTCAAGTGTTCCGGAAGCCGTGGCTGCATTTTTAATTGGTTTTTTATCATATGTGTGGGTGCTGTTTGCCGGAAAGCACAACCTTTCAAAAATTATTGTAAATATTGTCGGAGGCGTGATCATGACGGTGCTGGCACTTGCATTTATGCATATACCGTTTCTGCCGATATTGAAATTGGATGGTATGATGGTTGGAGCAATTATGCCGATGATCCCGGGAGTGGCATTTGTCAATGCAATCCGTGATATTGCAGATACAGACTTTCTGTCAGGGCTTGTACGGATGATCGATGCACTGCTTGTATTCGTATATATTGCCATTGGAGTCGGAGTGACTCTTAGCATTTATAATACGATGATGGGAGGAATTTTACGATGATCACAACAACAATTCTTGCAATCGTAGAATCATTTTTGGCGACATTGGCATATGCAGTTCTTTTCAATGTACCGAAGCAATATTATACAGCATGTGGAATTACCGGTATGGCAGGGTGGCTTTTGTATCTGGCAATGTGTCAGGTGACAACTGTGGCATTGGCGTCCTTTGTAGGAACATTGGCAGTAGTATTGATTTCCAGGATTTTCACGGTACGGAAAAAATGCCCGATTACGATATTTTTGGTTTCCGGAATTATTCCACTTGTTCCGGGAGCCGGAATATATTATACAGCATATTACCTTGTGACAGGTCAGATGTCACTGGCAGCTGTGAAGGGATTAGAGGCAGTGAAAATTGCATTTGCCATTGTACTGGGAATTATTTTTGTTGTATCAATTCCAAGAGATGCATTCCAGATTCGTTACTGGAGAGCAAAGAGAAAGCGGAAAAGGTTGAAGAACCATGGGAATATGTGATAAAATAGTTCGAGGACTTGAGAATAGGAGGTATTTTTATGGTTGGAAAAGATCTTTTGAAGATTCTAAAGGAAAGTAAATATACAACTGTACTCAGTGGATTTGAGATGTTACAGGAGAATGGATATCCGGCTATCCGCGATGGAGAAGAATCCTATGACATTGAACAAAAGTATGGCTACTCAGTAGATGAGATGTTCACCAGTGCATTTTATTCGACCAGAAAACCACAGTTTTTTGAATTTTATCGTAATGAACTGTTAAGCGCCCTTGATATACCACCAGGAAAAGGATATCTGGAGATGGCAGAGCTGGAGGAAAAAGGACTTTTTCAGACAATTATCACAAGACGTATTTTTGGTCTGCCGGAGAGAGCAGGATGTAAGAATGTGATTAATCTGCATGGCAGTGTTTATGAGAATTACTGTCCGCACTGTGGAAAAAAATATCCGGTGGAATATATCCGTGAGGCAAAGAGAGTTCCTCTTTGTACGGAATGTAATGCACCAATTCGTCCAGGTGTGTGTCTGATGGGGGAGAAGGTAGACAACGCAGTGATCACAAAAGCAGCCGATGAAGTCCAAAAAGCGGATGTTCTGCTTGTTCTTGGAACGAACCTGAAGACATATCTGTGTACACAGCTTATCAATTATTATGAAGGAGATAAGCTGATCGTGGTCAATCCGGAAGCACATTTTTCAGATAAATATGCAGATATTCTCGTTTCAGAGCGGGTGGATATTACATTAGAGAAAATATTAAAAGAATTAGGAGAAGTATAGAGAAATGAGTAAAGTAAGAACAAGATTTGCACCAAGTCCTACAGGAAGAATGCATGTGGGGAATTTGCGTACAGCACTGTATGCATATCTGATCGCAAAGCATGAAGACGGGGATTTTATGCTTCGTATTGAGGACACAGACCAGGAACGTTATGTGGAAGGAGCAGTTGATATTATTTATCGTACGATGCAGGAGACAGGCCTGATTCACGATGAAGGACCAGATAAAGATATGGGACATGGTCCATATGTTCAGAGTGAGCGTAATGCTTCCGGCTTATATCTGGAATATGCAAAACAGCTGATTGACAAAGGAGCAGCTTACTATTGTTTCTGTGACAAAGAAAGACTGGATTCCTTAAAGAGCAAAGTATCAGAAGAAGGGACAGAAATTGTAGCATACGATAAACACTGTCTTGGCCTTAGCAAAGAAGAAGTTGAGGCAAATCTTGCAGCAGGAAAACCTTATGTTATCCGCTTCAATATGCCGACAGAGGGAACCACAACATTTCATGATGAGATTTATGGAGATATTACTGTAGAGAATAAAGAATTGGAAGATTTGATCCTTATCAAATCCGATGGATATCCGACATACAATTTTGCAAATGTCGTAGATGATCATCTGATGGAGATTACACATGTCGTGCGTGGTAACGAGTATCTTTCCTCTTCACCAAAGTATAATAAGATTTACGAAGCATTTGGCTGGAAAGTACCGATTTATGTACATTGTCCGCTGATTACAGACGAGAATCATAAGAAGTTAAGTAAGAGAAGTGGTCATTCATCTTATGAAGACCTGATTGAGCAGGGGTTTGTGACAGAGGCAGTTATTAACTATGTTGCACTTCTTGGATGGTGTCCGGAAGGAAACCAGGAGATATTTTCTCTGGAAGAACTTGTAAAAGAGTTTGATTACCATAATATGAGCAAATCACCGGCAGTATTTGACATTCAGAAATTAAAATGGATGAATGGCGAGTATTTGAAAGCTATGGATTTTGATAAGTTTTTTGAGAGAGCTGAAAAATATATCAAAGAAGTTGTTACAAAAGATTATGATCTTAAGAAGATTGCAGCACTTGTTAAGACAAGAATTGAAATCTTCCCGGATATCAAAGAGCAGATTGACTTCTTTGAAGAGCTCCCAGAATATGATACAGCAATGTATTGCCATAAGAAAATGAAGACAAATGAAGAAAAGGCTTTGGAAGTGTTAAAAGAGATATATCCACTTCTTGAGAAACAGGATGATTTCAGCAATGATGCTTTGTTTGAAGTCCTGAAATCTTATGTAGACGAAAAAGGTTTCAAAACAGGTTATGTTATGTGGCCAATCCGTACTGCTGTGTCTGGTAAGCAGAGTACACCGGGTGGAGCAACGGAGATCATGGAGATTCTCGGAAAAGAAGAGTCTCTTAAGAGAATTCAGAAAGGTATTGAATTACTGGAAAGATAAGGGGAGTCTATGAGTCTTAATAAAGCCCAAAAAGAGGCAGTTTCTCATAAGGAAGGACCGTGTCTGGTTCTTGCTGGTCCCGGTTCGGGAAAAACTCTTACGATTGCAAAAAGAATTGAATATCTGATTAAAGTATATAAGGTAAGACCAGAAGAAATTCTGGTCATTACCTTTACGAAATATGCGGCAGGAGAAATGCGGGATCGTTTTCAATATGTCATGGAAGGGAGAAAGCTTCCCGTCACATTTGGAACATTTCATGGCATTTTTTACGGAATTTTGAAATGGGCGTATAAATTGGATCGGAGTAATATTCTGTCCGAAGAAGAAAAAAATCAACTTTTAAAGGAAATATTAAAACAAATGGACTGGGAACAGACCGAAAAATCCCAGGAAGCAGATTTTCTTCAGGAGCTATCGGAAGAGATTGGAAATGTAGGAAATAATGCAGTCGATATTGAGTTTTATGAATCCAGAAGATTTCCGAAAGATAAATTCCGGGAGCTTTACCGGATTTATGAGACAGAAAAGAAAAAATACCGAAAACTTGATTTTGAAGACATGTTGATCTGGTGCCGAAAATTATTCCTTGAAAGACCGGATCTTCTTGCAAAGTGGCAGGAAAAATATCACTATGTGCTGGTAGATGAGTTCCAGGATATTAATCAGGTGCAGTATGATGTCATCCGGATGCTGGCAGCGCCGGAGAATAATCTGTTCATTGTTGGAGATGATGACCAGTCTATCTATGGATTCCGCGGTGCAAAACCAGGAATCATGAAAGATTTTATGCAGGATTATCCGGAGGCAAAGCGTATTTTGCTGGATATTAATTATCGTTCTAACGCACATATTGTGAAAGGTGCGCTTCGTGTGATCGGGCATAATAAAGATCGGTATGAGAAGAAAATCCAGCCATTTCGGGAAGCGCAGGAGACTGTGCATGTGCAGGAGACACTGGATCCGCTTGATGAAAGTAAATATATTTTAAAAGAGATTCAAAAGTATATGAAAAAAGGAGTCGATCTTAAGCAGATGGCTGTATTGTACCGGACAGGCGAAGATGCACGGGTGCTGGCGGAGACATTTACCCAGTATCAGATTCCATTTTCCATGAAGGAGAGGATTCATCATCTGTATGAACATTTTGTGTGTACGGATATGAACTGCTATTTCCGGCTGGCAGTTGGAACTTACGACCGGGGAGATTTCCTGGAGATCGCTAATCGGCCGAAGCGTTACTTGAGCCGTGGCTGTATGGAAGAAACACCGGTTACTTATGAATCGTTGAGACGTTTCTACTGTGATAAAGAGTGGATGCAGGATCGAATTGATCAGTTAGAGTGGGATATGAAGATGATTCGTACAAAGACGCCTTATGCTGCAATTCAATATATCCGTAAGAGTATCGGGTATGATGAATTTCTAAAGGAATATGCTCTTGGACATCAGATGGAGTATTCAGAATTAAAAGAAATCATGGATGAACTTCAGGAGCGGACGAAGGAATTTCAGACTCTGCCAGAGTGGCTTGCGCATGTAGAAGAATATAAGCATACCTTGCAAATGCAGCGACAACAGCGAGGCAATGGCACCGGTGACGGAGTAACGTGTCTGACGATGCATGGAGCAAAGGGTCTGGAATATGAAGTTGTTTTTGTGATTGAAAGTAATGAAGGAGTGACACCATATAAAAAAGCGGGGACACCAGAAGAATTAGAAGAAGAGCGAAGACTTTTTTATGTGGCTATGACACGGGCGAAGAAAAAGCTTTTTATCACTTATGTAAAAGAAAAAAACGGGAAGAGCAAAACCCCGTCCCGTTTTATTGATGAATTACTCGTCACTGTCTAAAAACTCCTGCTCATCCAGCCATTCATCGAAGCAGTCTGATGCGGCATTCAATTCATCTTCATCATCGATGTATTCGATTTCCGGTTCACCACCGTCATCGTGATAGCGGTACAGATAGACGTCATCAGAAGCAGGCTCACCGTTCTCATCCATCGGGAAGAGAGCAATGTAATCCTGTCCGTCCATCTCAAAAATGGTGATAACGCCGCACTCCAGGTCTTGGTCTTCCAGATTCAGAATAACAGCGTTATATTCTTCCTCATGACAATGTTCACACATATGAATTCTCCTTTTTGTTAAAATTGTATATATCTAATGTAACAAAGGAGCATGTAAAAGGCAAGTGATAGTAGCCAAATTCATAAAAATGTTGTAAAATAGTTACAGTTCACAGGCTTTGGTGAATTGTAATGAATCATCAAAGTATAGCATTATGCTACACAAGGAGGATAAAACAGAGATGAAAAAGAAACGAGCATTGCGGATATTATCATTGATACTGCTGTGTGCTCTTATATTTACTGCATGTAAAAAGAATGTAGGAACACCGGAAGATAATGCTGCTTCTAAAGATGAAAATACAGAAGAAAAGGATAAGGACGAACAGGAAAGCTGGAAAATAGGATTTTCTGGGATTGATATGGAGAATCCATATTTTCTCACACTGGAAAGTGCAATCAAAGAAGAATTGGATGGGAAGAATTGTGAATTGATCGTAAAGGATCCGAAGTCTGACCCAGATATGCAGGCTTCGCAGATCCAGGAGATGATTGACGAAGGAATCAATGCAATTATTTTAAGTCCGGTGGACTGGGAGAAGATCACCCCTTCTCTGGAAGCTTTAAAAGAAGCTGATGTGAAGATTGTCAATGTAGATACTCAGGTAAAAGAGATGGACTATGTAGATGCATATATTGGATCTGATAATTATAATGCCGGTGTATTGTGTGGCGAAGATCTGATTAAGAGATGTCCGGATGGAGGTAAAGTAGCAATTTTGGAATGCCCGACGCAGAATTCTGTGAATGAGAGAATCACAGGGTTCGAGGAGACACTGGCAAAAGCGGAAAATGGTTTTGAAATTGTGGCTAGAGAGGATACAAGCGGAGAATTTCAAAAATCCCTGGAAGCAGCCCAGAAGATCTTAAGCGAGAATTCCGATATTGTAGCAATTATGTGTGGAAATGATCAGATGGCAGTCGGTGCCAAAACAGCTATGAATGTAGCAGAGCAGGGTCAGATCCTCATTTATGGAGTAGACGGTTCTCCGGATATTAAGAAGGAACTGAAAAAGACAGAGAATCAAATCGCAGGAACAGTGGCACAGTCTCCAATCAGTATGGGAAAAGATGCTGCAAATACAGTTCTTAACATTTTAAATGGAAAAGATTATGAAAAGGAAATCAAAGAAAATGTGTTCATGATCAATCAGGAGAATGTTGACATGTACGGAGTAGATGGCTGGCAGTAACAGCGGAAAGGACAGAGCATGAAGAAAGTTTCGGGCAGCCCATTGCCTTTGGGTGTGACATATAAAAATGGAAGGGCGAATTTTGCCATGGAGGTCCCGGAAGGGAAAACATGTAAGCTTCTGCTCTATCGGAAAGGAGAAGCCAGCTTGCTGGCTTCTTATGTTTTTTCTGACCAGATTGGTTCGGTGTGTTATATGGCGGTTGACGGACTTAAGGAAGAGGCATATGAGTATAATTATGACATAGATGGCGAGTGTGTGACGGATTCTTATGCAAAGGCATTTTCCGGAAAGGAAATATGGCTTAAAAACATAGGAATGTCGGAAAAAAGTAAAGAAAATGTGCGTGGTATATTTTACGAAGATCATTACGACTGGGAGGCAGATCAGCCGCCACGGATACAGGAAGAAGAACTGATTGCCTATGCAATACATGTCCGTGGATTTACAAAAGATACTTATTCAAAAGTGAAGAACAAAGGAACATTTCAAGGTGTAATTGAAAAAATTCCTTATCTAAAAGATCTGGGAATTAACCAGATTCAGTGCATGCCCGTCTATGAGTTTGAAGAAGCAGGAGTGCGGGTAAATTATTGGGGGTATGGTCCGGGATATTATTTCGCACCGAAAAGTGCTTATGCCAAGGATGGTGATGGAGTAAAAGGATTAAAAGATCTTGTGAAGTATTGTCATAAGGCTGGTATTGAAGTTGTGCTTGAGATGCCATTTGCAGAAGGTATTTCCGGGCTGATGGTGACAGACTGTCTGAGAAATTATGTGATGGAATATCATGTGGATGGATTTATACTGAATCCATACAATGTGCCGATGGATATCATTTTAAAAGATCCAATTCTTACGGGAGTCCGGATTTTAAAACACGCAGAAGAATATCAGAATGTGATGCGTCGTTTCTTAAAAGGTGACGAAGGGGTTGTAACGGATGTGATGTATCAGACAAGAAAACGATGGGATCTGGAAGGTATTTATAATTGTATTACAACTCACACTGGATTTACACTGAAAGATCTTGTGTCCTATGATGGCAAGCATAATGAGGCGAATGGAGAAAGCAATCAGGATGGACCGGATTACAATTATAGCTGGAACTGTGGCGCAGAAGGGCTGACCAGAAAGAAAGCTGTGTTGGAGCTTCGGAAGAACCAGATGAGAAATGCATTGTTTTTGCTATTGCTTTCCCAGGGAGTTCCGTGTATTCTTGCCGGGGATGAATTTGCAAATTCCCAGAAAGGTAATAATAATGTTTATTGCCAGGATAATCCGATTGGCTGGTTAAACTGGAGGAATCTGTTAAAAGAACAGGAGATGTATCAGTTTGTGAAGCAGTTGATCAAATTTCGGAAGAAATATAGGCTGTTTCATCAGGAGAAAGAGCTGCTTGGAGTAGACCAAAGCGGTTGTGGAATGCCGGACGTATCCTATCACGGAGAGATGGCATGGAGAGCGCCAACTGAAGTGGCGAGCAGACAGATCGGCATATATTACAGTAGTCAGGATAAGGAAGAAGCAGATTGCTTTGTGGCTTATAATATGCACTGGCTGGAACACGAATTTGCGTTGCCGGCATTAAAGAAAGGCCGGAAATGGTACAGAGCAGCATCAACGAAAGAAGGCATTTTAAAAGATCTGGTTGTGTTGGAAAATCAGAGAAATATAGAATTGGATGAGCGAGAGATAGTTGTTCTTGTATCTGGGAAAGGAGAAACTGTATGAAGGCACTGCAACATTTGAAGACGATCAATCACCATAAATGGCTTGTCTGCCAAGGTTGTTTTAAAGTTGGATTATATAAACAGGGCCTTCTGCATGATCTGTCCAAGTATTCACCAACTGAATTTCTGGTGGGCTGCAAGTTCTATCAGGGAACAAGAAGCCCTAACAATGCAGAGCGGGAAGTGAAAGGTTATTCTGCGGCATGGCTGCACCACAAAGGGCGCAACAGGCATCACTATGAATACTGGCTGGATTATAGTACTGATCTGAATGAAGGAATTATCGGTATGAAGATGCCGGTCAGATATGTGGTGGAAATGTTTATCGACCGTGTGGCAGCGTCGAAGAATTATATGAAAGAGAAGTATACGAATCAGGCACCTTTGGAATACTATGAAAAAGGTGCTGCAAGGCTTGGCAAGATGATTCATCCGGAGACAGCAGAGCTTCTGCATCAATTGCTTAAGATGCTGGCAGAAGAGGGAGAAGAGAAGACTTGTTCTTATATTAGAAAATATGTATTGAAGAATAAGAAGTAAAATGGATTGTATAAGATAAGGAGGTGTGACCGGTGGAAAAGAACCGAATCTATGCAGCAATTGACTTGAAATCTTTTTATGCGTCTGTGGAGTGTATAGAGCGTGGCTTAGATCCGCTGGGTACGCATTTGGTTGTGGCAGATGCAAGCCGTACAGAGAAAACAATTTGTCTTGCAGTGTCACCATCGCTCAAAACCTATGGGATTCCTGGAAGAGCCAGATTGTTTGAAGTTGTACAACGTATAAAAGAAGTGAATGATCAGAGATTAAGACAGATACCGGAACATTGTTTTTCCGGTTCTTCTTTTGATAAGAAAGAACTGGAAAAGAATTCGCATCTGGCTGTAGATTATGTTGTAGCAACCCCGAGAATGGCGCATTACATGGAATATAGTACACGGGTTTATCAGATTTATTTAAAATATCTGGCACCGGAAGATATCCATGTATATTCTATCGATGAGATTATGTGTGATGTAACGGATTATCTGAACACATATGGAATGACGGCGAAAGAACTGGTATCAAAAATAATCCGGGACATTTATGATACAATGGGAATGACTGCGACTGCAGGAATTGGAACGAACCTGTATCTTTGTAAAGTTGCCATGGACATTCTGGCAAAACATGTGGAACCAGATCACAATGGGGTCAGAATTGCAGAACTCAATGAGATCAGTTACAGACGTTTGCTTTGGACGCATCAGCCAATTACGGATTTTTGGAGGGTTGGACAGGGGTACGCAAAAAAACTTTTGTCTCATGGCATTTATAACATGGGAGATGTGGCGAGATGTTCCATTGGAAAAGAAACAGATTATTATAATGAAGAATTGCTGTATCGGCTGTTTGGGGTAAATGCAGAGCTTCTCATTGATCATGCATGGGGGTGGGAACCTTGTACGATTGCTCAAGTCAAAGCCTATAAATCAGAGAGTAACAGCATTGGTTCCGGACAGGTACTGCATTGCCCATATGATTTTCAAAAGACCAGACTGATCATTAAGGAAATGACAGACCTTCTGGCACTTGATCTGGTGGATAAGCATCTTGTGACAGATCAGCTTGTTCTGACAGTTGGTTATGATATTGGTAATTTGGAAAGTGGAAACAAAAAGAAACAGTATCAAGGGGAAATTACGGAGGACCGCTATGGAAGAAAAGTACCCAAGCATGCACATGGAACAGCAAATCTGAAAAACCGAACTTCCTCTTCAATAGAGATGATCGAGATGATTCTGGAATTGTATGACAAAATCGTGAATCCTGACCTTTTCATACGCCGTGTATATATTACGGCAAATCATGTTGTCGATGAATCGCTGGCGGAAGAGAAGGCTTCTTTTGAACAGTTAGATTTATTTACCGATTATAGTCACCAGGAAGAGGAACAGCAGAAACGCAAAGATAAGCTGGAACGGGAAAAGAAACTGCAGCATGCAGCACTGGATATCAAAAAGAAATTTGGAAAAAATGCTCTCCTCAAAGGTATGAATCTGGAAGAAGGTGCCACGGCTGTTGAGAGGAATAGTCAGATTGGCGGGCACAAAGCATAGAAACGTAGTAATGGCGAATAAATTGAGGTGGAAAATGACTGGATATGATAGGGAGAATACAAATTTAAATTATGAAGATATTATCAATCTGCCACATCCTGTTTCGAAAAGGCATAAACCTATGCCGGTGGAAGACCGGGCAGCACAGTTTGCGCCATTTGCAGCACTGACCGGACACCAGGCAGCAATCGAGGAGGCGGCAAGAGTTACAGATATGCGTATGGAATTGGATGAAGAGATGAAAGAACAATTGAATGTGAAGCTTCAAAAAATTGTGTCAGAGCCGGCGCAGAGAATCCAACTTGTATATTATGTTCCGGATGGAAGAAAAAGTGGTGGCAGTTATAAGACAAAAATAGGAATCGTGAAAAAAATCGATGAATATCAAAAAATTCTTGTGCTGGAAGATGGATGCAGGATACCACTTGAAGATATCAGCGAAATAGAATAAGTTAGAAGCAGACCAAAGCAAGGCAATGATTTTGAAGTCTAGAGGCAGGAAACGCTGTGATTCTTAAGAAAAAAACTCAGGTACTTTTACCTGAGTTTTTTAATGCGGAAGATGGGACTTGAACCCACACAAGCGCAATGCTTACAAGATCCTTAGTCTTGCTCGTCTGCCAGTTCCGACACTTCCGCATTTATGAAAATCATTTATATGATTACAAACAATATAAAATTTGAAAAGTTAATGCGGAAGATGGGACTTGAACCCACACGACTGCAATAGTCACAAGATCCTTAGTCTTGCTCGTCTGCCAGTTCCGACACTTCCGCATTTTGAATCATTTTCACGATTGCAGGCAATATATTGTTGAAAAGTTAATGCGGAAGATGGGACTTGAACCCACACAAGCGCAATGCTTACAAGATCCTTAGTCTTGCTCGTCTGCCAGTTCCGACACTTCCGCATAAAAGGCTTTTCTCGATTGCCCGAAAATTATATTACTACACTTTCAGGGAAAAAGCAACAACAATTTTTGCTTTTTTTCATCTTTTTTGTTCTTTTGCGAATTGTTTTGATTTCGTTCTTTCCTTCTTTCAGTTGGATTGGCAATAGCGAGCAAAACACTTGACACGAGTACGAAATCGGACTATAATGTAATAAGTATGAAATCGGACTTAAGGAGGAAAACAATGGAGTCAAAACAGAAAACACTATACATGAGTCGTCAACTCATAGAGTTTAATCACATTTATAAAGAGTTTAATGATGTATACCGTGAGGCTGCGACAAAGGTAGGACTGTCATTAAGCGGATTTGATATTCTATATGCCATTTGTGAGATGGGGGATGGATGTTTGCAGCGCGATATCAGTCAGATGTGCTGTATTCCAAAGCAGACAGTGAATTCATCGATCCGTAAGCTGGAACAGGACAGATATCTGATACTGAAAAAAGGAAAAGGTCGTGATATGCATATTTATCTGACGGAACAGGGGCAGAAACTTATGGAAGAGAAGATTTATCCGGTGATAGAGGCAGAGAATCAGGCGTTTTCTGGTATGAGTAAGGAAGAATGCAAGAAGATGCTGGAACTTTACGAAAAATATAATATGGAATTAAAAGCGAATATCCAGAAGCTTCAAATATCTCAAGTATAGTTGAGGATTTTATGGAAGCAGAAGTTATTGCACTTCTGATATAGCATACGGCAGGATTGCAGAGGTACGCAGTAGAAGTATGTCATGCAATTGCATGACGCGCACCTCGCAGCAAGAATGCCGAGGCATTCTTGAAAAAGAGGAGTAGATTTTTTATGGAGATTCAATTATCAGATCATTTTACTTATAAAAAATTAATAAAATTTGTATTACCGTCTATTGTGATGATGATCTTTACATCGATCTACGGTGTTGTAGACGGTCTGTTTGTGTCGAATTTTGTCGGAAAGACTGCATTTGCAGCAATCAATTTAATTATGCCAATTCTGATGGGACTTTCAGCTCTTGGATTTATGATTGGTACCGGAGGCAGCGCGATTGTAGCAACAACTCTTGGAGAAGGGAAAAAAGAAAAGGCAAATGAATATTTTTCCATGTTAGTCTATGCTACGATCATTGGTGGCATAGCAGTCAGTCTTCTTGGAATGATTTTGATTCGTCCGATATCAGTGATGCTTGGCGCAGACGGTGAACTGCTTTCAGACTGTGTGTTGTACGGGCGCATCACATTTATTTCTTTTCCGGCTTTTATGCTGCAGAATATGTTTCAGAGCTTTTTTGTAGCAGCACAGAAACCAAAACTTGGGCTAAAAGTTATCATTGTGGCAGGTGTGACCAACATGGTTCTGGATTATTTGTTTGTGGGCCATCTTGGATTTGGAATTGCAGGGGCAGCAGTTGCGACAGTATGCGGAGAATTTATCGGCGGATTGTTCCCGATTTTTTATTTTGCACGAAAAAATTCAAGTTTTCTGAGACTTGGAAGACCAAGTTTTGACAGCAGAATTTTATTAAAGACATGCAGCAATGGTGCATCCGAGTTTATGACGAATTTGTCCAGTTCAGTGGTAAATTCTCTTTATAATCTGCAGCTTATGAAAGTGGCCGGTGAAAATGGAGTAGCGGCTTATGGATCTATTATGTATGCGAACTTTATATTTATTGCTGTTTTTATCGGATATTCTATTGGAAGTGCGCCAATCGTCAGCTATCATTATGGTGCCGGCAATCACAGTGAGCTGAAAAATATATTCAAAAAGAGCTTGAGTCTGATTGGAACATGGGGGATTGGACTTTTCGTGTTCTCTCAGGTGATTACAACACCGCTTGCAAAATTGTTTGTGGGATATGACGCAGAATTATTTGAGATGACAAGACACGGATTCAGGATATATTTTATCAGTTTTCTGATCAATGGATTCAATATTTATGGATCAGCATTCTTTACAGCATTGAACAATGGAATGATTTCGGCTGCGATTTCATTTCTTCGAACATTATTATTCCAGATGGCGGCAGTTCTGATACTGCCTGTATTCTTTGGAGTGAACGGAATCTGGAGTGCCGTTACAGTGGCAGAACTTTTTACACTTTTTATGACAGTTGCATTTTTTGGCAGACAGCGAAAGAAATATCATTATATGTAAAAATACATCAATCAGGGATAAGGATATTCTGTAAGAAAATATAATGTGAAAAACAGTACCAGCAGACGGAATTGTATTGTATAATGAAAGTATGATTATACAAGTGTGAAGAGGGAGCGTGATTCTATGACGATTCGGGAGCAGATGGAAGAAAGAGAATTGGAGTATTTAAGTCCTTATGCGACATTGAGTAAGAATTCAAAAGGCCGGAAGATTAAGGAAGAGGAATGTGATATTCGTCCGGTCTTTCAGCGTGATCGTGACCGGATCGTACACTGCAAGGCGTTCCGCAGACTGAAGCAGAAGACCCAGGTGTTTCTTCTTCCGAAAGGAGATCATTACCGTACAAGGCTGACACATACACTGGAGGTGTCACAAAATGCAAGAACAATTGCGAAAGCACTCCGGCTTAATGAGGAACTGGTAGAAGCAATTGCCCTGGGGCATGATCTGGGACATACACCTTTCGGGCATGCAGGGGAGCGTGCGCTCAATGAACTTTGCCCGGGAGGTTTCAAACACAATGAGCAGAGTGTGCGAGTGGTGGAATCTATAGAAAAGGAAGGACGGGGACTGAATCTTACATGGGAAGTCATTGACGGGATCAGGAATCACAAAACAAGCGGATGCCCGTCAACACTGGAAGGACAGATCGTGCGCCTGTCAGATAAGATCGCCTATATTAATCATGATATTGATGATGCAATCCGTGGCGGTATTTTAAGAGAAGAAGATATTCCGAAGAAATATACGGATGTTTTGGGAACTTCGGTGAAAGGACGCCTGAACACACTCGTACATAATGTTATTATCAACAGTGTGGATCGCCCGGTGATTCAGATGTCTGAGGAAGTTCATGAGGCTATGCAGGGTCTTCGTGTATTTATGTTTGAAAATGTTTACCGTAACCCGGTTGCCAAGAAGGAAGAGGGCAAAGCAATCCATATGATTACCAATCTATATGAATTCTATATAAAGAATCCGGAGTTTCTTCCGGAACAATCACAGAATATGTTAAAAAAGGGAGAAGAGCTGTCACAGGTCGTGTGCGATTATATCGCAGGAATGACGGATACTTATGCAGTGAAGAAATTTACGGAATTTTTTATCCCAGAATCTTGGAAAAATTAAAGGAAATATAAAGTTTGTGTCGAATATTAATAGTAGGGACGTTTCTTCTTCTGGATTTGAGGAAGAGATGATGAAAAATGAAAGGACGCAGATATGTATTATCCAGAGGAATTAGTGGAAGAAATCCGGTCAAAAAATGATATCGTAGATGTAATTTCCAGTTATGTGAGACTTCAGAAAAAAGGAAGCTCCTACTTTGGATTATGTCCATTTCATAATGAAAAATCCCCGTCATTTTCAGTCAGCAGACAGAAGCAGATGTATTATTGCTTTGGCTGTGGTGCCGGAGGAAATGTATTCACATTTTTGATGGAATATGAAAATTATTCTTTTGTAGAGGCACTGAAATATCTGGCGGATCGTGCAGGCGTAGAGCTTCCGGAACCGGAGTATTCTGGGGAGGCGAAAAAGCGCGCAGATACAAAAGCTATATTACTGGAAATTAATAAGGCAGCAGCACAGTACTTTTATGTACAGCTTCTAAGGCCGCAAGGGGGACATGCCCTTACATACTTAAAAGATCGAAAGCTAAGTGACGATACGATCAAAGCATTTGGTCTGGGATATTCGAACAAGTACAGTGATGATCTGTACAAGTATCTGAAATCAAAAGGCTACAAAGACGATATGATCTCGCAGGCAGGTCTGATCAGTATTGATGAAAAATACGGAGTTCACGATAAGTTCTGGAACAGGGTCATGTTTCCGATTATGGATGTAAACAGCCGTGTTATTGGATTTGGCGGCCGTGTCATGGGTGATGCAAAGCCAAAATATCTGAACTCACCGGAGACGATCATTTTTGACAAAAGCCGGAACCTGTATGGACTGAATCGAGCAAGAAAGTCGAGAAAGCCTTATTTTCTGCTTTGTGAGGGCTATATGGATGTGATTTCCCTGCATCAGGCGGGATTTACCAATGCAGTAGCGTCACTTGGAACAGCCCTGACACCGGGACATGCAGCGCTTATCAAAAGGTATGTCAATGAAGTCTACCTGACGTATGACAGTGACGAGGCAGGAACGAAAGCAGCTCTGAGGGCAGGACCGATTCTGCGTGAAGTTGGGATTACGGCAAAAATCATTCGGATGGAACCGTATAAAGATCCAGATGAATTTATTAAAAATCTCGGTGCAGAAGCCTTTGAAGAACGGATCCAGAAGGCAAGGAATGGATTTATGTTCAGTCTTGAAATTCTGGAACGGGATTATGATATGACGTCGCCGGAAGGCAGAACGGACTTTATGAAGGAAGCTGCGAGAAAGCTTACAGAGTTTGATGAAGAGATAGAGCGCAATAACTACATTGATGCAGTTGCAGGAACTTATCATGTCGGCAGTGAAGATCTGAAAAAACTGGTCGGACGAATGGCAGTTCAGACCGGACTTGCAAAGCCGGTGGAAAGACCGAGATCTACAAGGAGTCAGAACCTGGATAAGGAAGATGGTACACGAAAGTCACAGAAAATTCTGCTGACATGGATGGCATCGGATGAGAATGTATTTGCACAGATCCAGAAGTATATTCATCCGGAAGATTTTCCGGAAGGGATATATCGGACTGTAGCTGAGCTTTTATATGCGCAGCACGAACAGGGAAAGCTCAATCCGGCGCAGATCATGAATCATTTTACAGATGAAGAGGAACATCGTAAGGTGGCAGCGCTTTTTAATACAAGAATCCGGGAAATTAAAACAGCACATGAACAGGAAAAGGCATTAAAAGAGACAATTATCCGGGTAAAGAAGAATAGTATTGAAGAACACTCAGCAAAGCTTGATCCGACCGATATACAGGGATTGCAGAAGCTGATGGAAGCAAAACGGGCGTTGCAGGACCTTGAAAAATTGCATATTTCTATTAATTAAGGATAAAATAAAAACATATAATGGAGGATGGACACCACATGGAAGAAAACATAGCGAAATTTGGGGAAAAGTTAAAACAACTGGTTGCTCATGGAAAGAAGAATAAGAGTATCCTGGAACTTCAGGAAATCAATGATTTTTTCTCAGATATGGAGCTTGATGCAGAACAGATGGAGAAAGTTTATGAGTATCTGGAGGCCAATCATATTGATGTGCTTCGTGTAAGCGGAGATGGGGATGGAATTGAGGAATTAGATGATGTTGATGATTCCGATATTGTTCTGACAGATGAAGACGATGTTGATATGGAGAAAATCGACTTGTCTGTGCCGGATGGAATCAGTATAGAGGATCCGGTCCGTATGTATCTGAAAGAGATTGGAAAGGTACCGCTTCTTTCAGCAGATGAAGAAGTAGAGCTTGCAAAGCGTATGGCAGAGGGAGACGAGGATGCTAAGAAGCGTCTGGCAGAAGCAAACCTTCGTCTTGTTGTCAGTATTGCTAAGAGATATGTGGGACGTGGAATGCTGTTTCTGGATCTGATTCAGGAAGGTAATTTGGGTCTAATTAAAGCGGTTGAGAAGTTTGACTATCATAAAGGATTCAAATTCAGTACTTATGCAACATGGTGGATCCGCCAGGCAATTACAAGAGCAATTGCTGATCAGGCCAGAACCATCCGTATTCCGGTGCATATGGTAGAGACAATCAATAAACTGATTCGTGTTTCCAGACAATTACTGCAGGAGTTAGGACGTGAACCTACGCCGGAGGAAATTGCAGCAGAATTAGATATGCCAGTGGAACGTGTCCGTGAAATCTTAAAGATTTCTCAGGAACCGGTATCACTGGAGACACCAATCGGTGAAGAGGAAGACAGTCACCTGGGAGATTTTATTCAGGACGACAATGTTCCGGTACCTGCTGAAGCCGCAGCTCAGACACTTTTAAAAGAGCAGTTAGATGAAGTGTTAGATACTCTGACAGAGAGAGAGCAGAAAGTTTTAAGACTTCGTTTTGGTATGGATGATGGACGTGCACGTACACTGGAAGAGGTTGGTAAGGAGTTTGATGTAACGCGTGAGCGTATTCGTCAGATCGAGGCAAAAGCACTTAGAAAGCTTCGTCATCCGAGCCGCAGTAGAAAATTAAGAGATTATCTGGATTAAGAAAGAGGCGCCTATGGAACTATCAAAGAGACTTACTGCAGTAGCAGGTCTTGTGACAGAGGGCGCCTCTGTCGCAGATATAGGAACAGATCACGGATATATACCGATTCATTTGATAGAACAGAACTTATCACCGAAAGTGATAGCGATGGATATCAATAAGGGACCGCTGGAACGTGCGAAAATTCACATAGCAGGCTATGGAATGAGTGACCGGATTGAGACAAGGCTGTCGGATGGACTGGCAGCAGTAAAGCCGAAAGAAGTGGAGGAGATAATCGTTGCCGGAATGGGCGGCGGTCTTGTGATTCACATTCTGGAAGAAGGAAAACAAATCGTCAGCACATTAAAAGGCTGCATCTTACAGCCTCAGTCTGAGATACAGAAAGTACGGGAATATCTTGTAGAACATGGGTTTCGGTTCGAAGCAGAAGATATGGTAGAGGAAGACGGGAAATATTATCCTATGATGCGGGTGGTACCACCAGAATATTGTGAACATAAGACGGCCGACCGGCAGGAAGATTGTAAAAAAGAGGAATGGGAGTACCTTTATGGACCACTACTTTTAAAAAACAAAAATCTGATATTATATGAATATCTGAAGCGTGAAATCCGTATTCGTGAAGATATACTTCTCGGTCTTGCCGGAAAAGATGGTGAGCGGATAGAAGAGCGTATGACAGAAATTGAACATGAACTGGAAGTAGCAAAAAAAGCAATGTCTTACTATGAAGAGTAAGAAAAGCATTGTAAGAAAAACATTGTTGAATACTATGTGAATATTAGAGAGGAATGATTGTATGCAATGTAAAGATATTATCAAAATAATAGAACAGGACTATTCACCAAGATATGCTCTTTCCTGGGATAATGTCGGACTGCTGGCAGGAAGAGATGATAAAGAAGTTGCAAATATATATGTGGCACTGGATGCTACAGATGAAGTGGTAGATGAGGCAATTTTGGCAGGTGCAGATATGCTGGTGACACATCATCCTTTGATTTTTAGCGGTATGAAACAAGTGAATAATCAGAATTTCATCGGCAGAAGATTAGTAAAACTGATTCAGCATGACATTTCTTATTATGCTATGCACACGAATTATGATGTCAAAGGTATGGCAGATCTGGCAGCAGATTATCTGAAACTTGAGAATTGTCAGATACTGGATGTCACCGGAGAAAATGAATCGGGAGAACCGGAAGGTATTGGCCGTGTCGGAGAGATACCATCTGCTTCTGATAATGATGAACAGAGAAATGAAATTTCACTGGCAGATTATTGTGAAGAAGTCAAGAAAGCATTTGCCCTTGATACAGTGAAAGTATTCGGTAATCTGAAGCAAAATGTTCACCGAGTAGCAATTTGTCCGGGGTCTGGTAAAAGTGATATTGATCAGGCGATTGCAGCAGGGGCTGATGTCTATGTGACTGGAGATATCGGTCATCATGAGGGGATTGACGCACTTGCAAGAGGACTTAATATCATCGATGCAGGACATTATGGGGTGGAGCACATATTTATCGGCGATATGGGGAATTATTTACGAGCACACCTTTTGGGAGTCGAGGTCATAGAAGCCCCAGTGAGTCATCCGTTTACAGTAATATAGGGAAAGCTTTATAGAAGCAGTCATGATATAGGGAGGATCGGAAGATGGAAGAGAAAAGAATGTATCATGTAAAAATTAAAAATGAAGTGAAAGAATATGAAGCTGGTATCACATATCACGACATTGCGAAAGAATACCAGAAAGATTATGAGCATGAGATTGTCCTGGTATTTGTAGATGGAAAACTTCAGGAACTGCACAAGCGTCTGAAAAAAGATTGTGAAATCAGTTTTGTTACAACAGCGGATCCCATTGGACATGAGGCATACAAACGAAGCATGAGTTTCCTTCTTGTAAAAGCAGTTTATGACGTGGCAGGACATAAGAATATTGACAAGGTTCGGATGCATTTTGCAATAGGACCGGGATATTATTGCACGATTACCGGCGAAACAAGAGCCGATGATGATTTTCTTGAGCGCGTCGAGTCGAGGATGCACGAACTTGTGGAGGCAGATCTATCAATCAAGAAAAGAACGGTTCATACAGATGAGGCAATCGGACTTTTTGGACAGTATGGAATGTATGATAAAGAAGAATTGTTCCGTTACCGCCGTGTATCCAAAGTAAACCTTTACAGCATCAATGAGTTTGAAGATTATTATTATGGATATATGCTTTACAGTACAGGGTATCTGAAATATTTTAAATTATATCGATATGATGAAGGATTTGTACTTCAGATGCCAGAGATTGATAAGCCGGAGATCGTGCCACATTTTCAGGCGAGAACAAAGTTCTTTCAGGTCATGAAAGAATCTGTGAAATGGGGAGATATTCAGGAGATTGAGACGGTTGGCGGATTGAATCGCAATATTACCAGTGGAGATGTTCAGGAGACTGTGCTTGTGCAGGAAGCAATGCAGGAAAGAAGAATTGCAGAAATTGCACAGATGATTGCTTCCAGACCGGAAATCAGATTCGTATTGATTGCGGGACCGTCGTCTTCCGGAAAGACTACATTTTCACACAGACTGTCTGTACAGCTTCGTGCAAATGGAATGCGTCCTCATCCGATCGCAGTAGATAATTACTTTAAAGAAAGAGAAGAGACTCCGAAAGACGAGAAGGGAAATTATAATTTTGAAGGACTTTGTGCAGTGGATATTGATCTGTTCGAGAAACAAATGCAGGAACTGCTGGATGGAAAAGAAGTGATAATTCCAAATTTTGATTTTGCGAAGGGACATAAAGAATTTGTAGGAAGTCCATTGAAACTTGGAGAACACGATATTCTGGTTATTGAAGGCATTCACTGCCTGAATCCAAAGCTGACAAAAGCATTGGCAGATGAGAATAAGTTTAAAATTTATATCAGTGCACTGACACAGCTTAACATTGATGAGCATAACCGGATTCCAACCACAGATGGCCGGCTTCTTCGAAGAATTGTGCGAGATGCAAGAACAAGAGGTGCTTCTGCAAAAAAGACAATTCAGATGTGGCCTTCTGTACGAAAAGGCGAGGAAGAGAATATTTTCCCATTCCAGGAGGAAGCAGATGTCATGTTCAATTCTGCTCTGATCTATGAACTGGCAGTATTGAAACCATATGTAGAAGCTCAGTTATTCGGAGTTGAAAGAGAGTGCCCGGAATATATCGAGGCAAAGAGACTGCTTAAATTCCTGGATTACTTTGTTGGAATCGGAAGCGAAAAAGTGCCGACGAACTCATTGCTTCGAGAATTCATTGGTGGTGGATGCTTCCGGGTTTAAAAAAATAAATCCAAACGATTCAAGATATCGTTTGGATTTATTTTTTTATGTAATAGGAAACTTCGTTTCCATTACATAAAAAAACGCTCCGCGAGGATCGCACTGCGGCGGATAAGAAACATGTCGCATATTGCGACCCGCCGCAGGCGGAGAATCTCGCAGGCGAGATTCTTTTTTATTTGGATTTTACCTGACGCCATAATTCATTGTATATGGCATCATTTTCATCTCCCAGGAATTTGAATGTTTCGCAATTTTCCAGTGCTTTATCATCTGGAAATACAATTGGATTATTACGGTATTCCGGATCGAGGAGTTTTCTTCCTTCCTCATTCGGGATGGAATAGGTGATATAGTCGAAGTTCATCTTAGCAATGTCCGGACGGCACATGAAATTGATAAAAGCTTCTGCGTTTTCTTTATTCTTTGCGTTTTTCGGGATGACCCAGGAGTCAATCCACATGTTACTTCCTTCTTTTGGAATGACATATTCCAGGTCCGGATTTTCAAGCTGACAGGTGATAGCTTCTCCAGAGTAGATGACAGCGAGAGCAGCCTCATTTCCAATCATTTTATCACGGGCCTGATCGACAACATAGGCCTGGACAAGTGGCTTTTGTTCGATCAGTTTATTCTTAGCTTCAGTCAGTTCATCCAGATCGGTTGAGTTCAGTGAGTAGCCAAGGTATTTTAATGTGATGCCAAATGCATCACGGACACTATCCTGCATGAGGATACTATCTTTGTATTTTTCGTTCCACAGAATTCCCCAACTATCTACAGGATCGTCGACCATAGTTTTATTGTAAAGGATTCCTACAGTTCCCCAAAGGTGAGGAACAGAGTATTTATTCTCCGGGTCAAACTCTTTGGAATGCTCCATATAAGTGCTTCCAATATTCTTGATGTTCGGAATATTGTCAAAATTCAGTTCAGCCAGCAGATCGTTTTCAATCATACGCTGGATCATGTAGTCGGACGGACATACGACATCGTAGGCAATGGCGCCTGACTGTATTTTTGGATACATGATCTCGTTTGTTTCATATTCTTCGTAAACGACATGAATACCAGTTTCTTCTTCGAACATATCTAAAGTTTCCGGATCGATATATTCTCCCCAGTTATACACAATGACCTGTTTGTCACTGGAACTTTTTGAGCGGATACCATAGAAAATTCCACCTGCCAGAATGAGAACGACCATACAGACCGGAACCACTCTCGACATCATAACTTTGCGGAATTTGCGAAGCTTTGGATGCTGACTGGCAACTTTGGAAATTTTAGCATTTTTTGCACCGGCAGCTTTTTCATCTGGTTTCATGTTGATCAATAACAAAAGAATCATGACAACCAGGAACATCAATGTGGACAGTGCATACATGGAAGGATTGATTCCTTTTCGCACCTCACTGTAAATCTTGGTGGACAGAGTGTCGACACCAGGTCCTTTTGTAAAATGCGTGATGATAAAGTCATCTAAGGACATAGTAAATGCCAGTAGGAAACCGGAGGACACACCTGGCAGAATGTCCGGGAATATGACTTTGAAAAAAGCGTATAACGGAGAAGCACCAAGATCCAGGGCGGCCTCATAAGTGCTGACGTTCGTTTGCCGCAGCTTTGGCAGAACACTCAGGATTACATAGGGAATGTTAAAGGTAATATGTGCAATCAAGATTGTCTTAAATCCAAGGGAAAATCTACATGCGATGAATAACAGCATAAGAGAGATTCCTGTCACAATATCGGCATTTAACATAGGAATATTGGTTACACCAGTCACGACAGTACGCATTTTCTTTCGCATTGCCTGAATACCGATAGCGGCAGCAGTACCGAGAATCGTAGCAATCAGTGCAGATAACAATGCGATGATCAGTGTCGTATAAAGTGCGTTCATAATGGAATTATTTTTAAATAATTCCACATACCATTTTGTTGTAAAACCTCCCCATTTGGAACGGGATTTTGAGGAGTTAAAGGATAATACCATAAGGGTGATGATCGGCGCGTACAAAATGACGCATATCAGCACCAGATAAAACCGTTTAAAAAAATTCTTGATCAAAATGTAGTTCCCTCCCCGTCTTTATCGTATTTTGCGATCAATGCCATACTGATCAAAATGAAGATCATCAGTACAAGGGACATACCGCTGCCAGAGCGCCAGTTACTTCCTTGTTTAAATTCCTGCTCAATAACATTACCGATCAGGAGAATCTTACTTCCACCTAAGAGGTCGGAGATGACAAAAGTTGTCAGTGACGGTACAAAGACCATGGTAATTCCGCTGATGATCCCTGGAACGCTCAGTGGCAGCAGGATTTTTGTAAATGTCTGCACACTGTTTGCACCAAGATCTCTGGCTGCTTCGATCACATTTGTGTCAATTTTGGACAGTACATTGTAAATTGGTAAGATCATAAATGGCAGAAAATCATAGACCATACCAAGTACGATGGCATATGGAGTGTTGATGATTTCCAGTGCCGGTAAATGGAAAAAATGAAGGAGACTGTTGATAACTCCGTTCTTTTCCAACAGGTTCTGCCATGCAATGATCCGAAGCAAAGAATTCATCCACATTGGCAGGATGAAAATCAGTACGATAAAGCTGGACTGATTGACGCCAAGTCCAGTCAGGATCATAGCCAGAGGGTATGCGAGAATCAGGCAGATAATCGTACTGACAAGGGATAACAAAAGTGCCAGTCCCAATGCCTTTAAATTCTCAGGTTCTGTGATCCTGGCAAGATTCATCAGGGTGAATCCACCGTCATTATTCGTCAGACCATAGTAGAAGACCATGATAAGAGGAATGATGATAAATGCTGCTGACCAGAGAAGATACGGACCGGCAAGCATCTGTTTTAATAATTTACTATTCTTCAATTGGTACCGCCTCCTCATCTTCAGATTCTGGTTTTTTCATGATCTGAATATCAAATGGGTCTACGCGCAGTCCGACTTCTGCTCCGACTGGGAACATATCGGTGCTGTGCACGAGCCATTCGTAATTATTTGCCATGACTTCCATCTCATAGTGAACGCCTTTGAAAATAACATGTGTAACAACGCCTCGGATCATTCCGTCTTCTGGTTTTACAAGGTCGATATCTTCCGGGCGGATCACTGCATCAACAGGCTTCTTCTGGCCGAATCCTTCATCGACACACGGAAAGTTGGCACCGAGGATATTGACGAGCCGGTCATGTACCATCGTGGCAGAAAGAATGTTACTGTCACCGATAAAGTCTGCAACGAACGCATTCTTCGGTTCATTATAAATATCTTCCGGTGTTCCTACCTGCTGGATATATCCCTGGTTCATAACGACGATCGTATCGGACATAGTCAGGGCTTCCTCCTGATCATGAGTGACGTAAATAAATGTAATGCCAAGCTCATTTTTTAAGCGGATCAGTTCGTACTGCATATCCTGACGAAGCTTTAAGTCAAGAGCACCAAGAGGTTCGTCAAGAAGCAGGACTTTCGGTTCATTTACAATGGCTCTTGCAATAGCGATACGCTGCTGTTGTCCGCCGCTTAAGGAAGCAGGAGTACGGTTTTCGAAGCCTTCAAGATTAACAAGTTTTAACGCATAACGAATCTTATCATTGATGTAATTCTGAGATTTTCCTTTAATCTTTAGCCCGAATGCAATATTTTCTGCAATGGTCATATGGGTAAAAAGTGCATATTTCTGGAATACGGTATTTAACTGTCGTTTGTTTGGAGCCAGGTTCGTGATATCCTGACCATCGAAGATGATTTTTCCAGAGTCAGGAGTCTCGAATCCACCAAGAATACGAAGCAGTGTTGTTTTTCCGCAACCGCTTGGTCCCAGAAGAGTTAAAAATTCATTTTCCCGGATATAAAGATTCAGTTCGTCTAGTACGACATTTTCATCAAATGCTTTGGATATATTTACAATATCGATTAATTTATTAGACATGTTCATTGTCCTCCAAAAATGTAATTATAATTTAGAACTTAAGGCCGGCTATCAAGGAAGTCCTGATAGATAAGAAGTCTGCTCAGCCTAAAAGTTCGGAGGGGTGCTGACCCATAAAATAACGGCACCGGATGTGCCAAAAGCTTCTATATAATGTTCAGAGTGAGGTGTGAAATAAAAAGATTCTCCTTTTTTTGCAGTGTAACTTTTATATCCGATATGAATCTTGATACTTCCTTTTAATACATAACCAAATTCTTCACCTTCGTGTGGGAGATCCCGGTAAGTTAATCCGCCAGGCTTTAGAGTCAGACGGATCGGTTCCATCATATTTTTCTGAGCGTTCGGTATAATCCATTCGGTCTTGCTGCCAAGTTCAGAATCAATTTTCTCAAAATAGTCTTCATTTTGAAATACAATCTGATCTTCCGGCTCTTCCTGAAAAAATTCTGAGACGGTTGTGCCCAGGCACTGCAAAATGTCCATCAATGTCGCAATGGACGGGGAGGTGAGATCCCGTTCCAGCTGGGAAATAAATCCCTTGGACAGTTCACTGCGGTCTGCCAGCTCTTCCTGGGTGAGCCCCTTGGCGACGCGGAGTTCCTTAATCTTTTTGCCGATATCCATCAAAAATCCACCTTTCTGAAAGAATCATTATGGATTCCTTGTGTTGATTTAAAGTAAACATGATAAAAGCCGTCGCCAACAAAAATAAAATTAAACACAAAGTTTAGTATTTGTTAACAAACGACCTGAAAATCATTATACAGGAAAAATACTAAAAATCAACAGTTTAAATGAAAATAATTGAAAAATGAATGTAAAATTTCAGAATGTAAAAATGAGCAAAAATGCAGATGAAGGAAGTTTTTTATGGACATGATAAATCATGAATGCTATAATAAATCAGTTTGACAATACATTTATTTATGGACATAAAGATAAGAACGAAAAGGAACTGGATATGAGAAAAAATCGAAAGAATAACTCCCATACCTATAGGAAAAGAATTTGTATTATGGCAGTTCTTCTGGCTGGCAGTCTTATGCTGGGAGGGTGTGGAGTAAAGAAAGAGAAAGCGGCAGACAACGAATTGCCGGAGATTGTCATTGGAATGGATTATTTTGAACCTTACAGTTATCAGGTGAGTAATGGTGAATATAAAGGTATTGATGTGGAACTTGCCAAGGAAGCATTTCAGAGGCTGGGATACCAGCCTAAGTTTGAGAATATAGTCTGGGAAGATAAAGACGAACTTCTGGCAGAAGGAACAATCGACTGTCTGTGGAGCTGTTATTCCATGAATGGAAGAGAAGATAAATATCAGTGGGCAGGTCCGTATCTGTACAGTCGTCAGATGGTGGCTGTAAGAAAAGAGAGTGAAATCAATACGATTCAGGATCTGGAAGGAAAGAAGATTGCGGTTCAGGCGACCACAAAGGCAGAGGAGCTTTTCCTTCATAAGATTGCGTCAGATCTTCCACAAATGGAGCAGGTAAACTGCTTTTCTACGACGAATGAACTTTATGCTGCACTTAGAAAAAATTATGTAGATGCGATTGCAGGTCATGAGGCAATGCTGGGCAGCCTGGTGAGAGATGGAGAGGATGCATACCGTATGCTGGACGAGAGTATCTATACTTCGGAACTTGGAATTGCTTTTAAAAAAGGAACCCACAAAGAAGTAGCACAAGAGCTTACAGAAACTCTCGAAGAGATGCGAAATGAGGGCATTACAGAAGAAATAGTCAAAAAGTACGGATTGGATGCGGATGAAATCCTGCCGGGAGGAAAAAGCAAATGAGCAGACAGGTAAGAACGCAGATGCCGCAGACGCAGAAAAAAGATAAGAGGAGTAAAAGCAAAGGAAAGAAATTTGACAAAAATGCATGCTTATTGGTGTTTGTTCTGATTTTTTCCGGAATCCTGATTTTTCTTCTGTTAACAGCGAGTGATAATAAAAAACTGAATAGTACGTTGAATGAGACATTTGACTTTGCAAAAACCAGGATTGAAAGGTATGAAATCTATAATACGAATGACCAAGTGAAAAGTCTGGTACGCCTGATGGACAAAACAACAGAATTAAGCCGGGTCATAGCACAGGAAGATAATCTCAGTGAGGAGATGCTGGATGAATATGCAAACGAACAGCGTCTGACAGGAATCCTTGTGTTGGATCAGAACCAGAAAGTGACAGAACAGGCTGCAAAAGATGGAGATGCTATGCTATTGTGGCAAAAGCTGATTGAAAGTGATTATGTGTGTGATATTGCCAAGTACCCCCAAAAGACTTATACGACCCGTCTGAGAAATGAAGGAAAGCTCTATGATTTTGCGGCAGTGGCAAGACAGGATGCAGCAGGGATAGTGATCACATATATGCAGAAAGAGGAAGTAAGTGAGTTAAACGGAGACCTGACGATGAAATCGTTATTTGCGGATTTTCCTTTTGAAATGAATGGAAGCATAGTAATCTGTGATGATGACAAGGTTGTCAGTACCAATAAACAGGAGCTTCTTTCGAGTTCTGTAGAAGAATCAAAGTCATTGTATAAAAATGAATTCAAGGCAGGGGGGAATGGAATTGTCTGCCTTCATTCAAAGGCCGGAAACTGGTATGGACGCAAGGAGAAGATTAAAGACTATGATGCATATATCTTTTTCCCGGAAAGCCAGGTTTACATCACACGAAATATTGTATGTGTGATTTATGTGTTACTTGCCTTACTTCTTTTCTCTCTTTATTGGGTGAGCAGGAACAGAACAGAAAAGAGAAGTATCCTTCAAGATCAGAAGAGACTTCGTGTGATCAATGCACTTGGCCATGCATATTCTTCTATTTCTCTTATGAATATAAAAACAGAGAAAATCGAAATTGTAAAACCTTCAAGGAATATGAAGCCGGATCAGAAAGGGGATATTCTTTCCAAAGCGCACCTGGAAGAACTGATACAGCAGGTTATTACAGATCCATTTCAGGAGAAATATCGTGAATTTATCAATATGAGTACGGTGACACAGCGTCTGGAAGAACGTGAGACGTTGAGCTTTACAGCTCAGACAGTAGAAGGAAGGTGGCTGACAATAATCATTGTGCCGCAGGGATATGATAAAACTGGGGAACTAAGTACAGTTCTGGTTGCGAACCGTGATGTAACAGAGGAAAAAGAACGAGAGATAGAGCGGGATAAGAATCTGAGAAATGCACTCGCAGCTGCGGAACATGCAAACAGGGCGAAAACAGCGTTCCTGAATAATATGTCCCATGATATCCGTACGCCGATGAATGCGATTGTCGGATTTACAGCACTTGCGACAACGCATATTGGCAACACGGAACTTGTTCTGGATTATTTGAAAAAAATCCATACATCCAGTCAGCATTTGCTTAGCCTGATCAATGATGTGTTGGATATGAGCAGAATCGAGAGCGGTTCTGTTCGAATTGAATATACAACGGTACACCTGCCGGATATTTTGCATGATTTAAGAACGATCATTCAGGGATCTGTACATTCCAAACAGCAGGATCTTTATATTGATACACAGGATGTAACTCATGAAAATATCATTACCGACAAGCTGCGTCTGACACAGGTCCTTCTCAATATTTGCAGTAATGCTGTAAAATTCACACCGGTCGGCGGTATGATTAACATTCGTATTTCGGAGAAGCCATGTAGAAGAGATGGATACATAACGGTCGTTTTCAGTGTGAAGGATAATGGAATCGGAATGTCTAGGGAGTTTAGAAAGCATGTGTTTGATTCTTTTTCAAGAGAGCATACTGTTACGGAGAATGGGATTGGAGGAACCGGTCTTGGAATGGCGATCACCAAAAACATTGTGGACATGATGGGCGGTACAATTCAGGTTGAAAGTGAAACCGGAAAAGGAACAGAATTTACAATTATGCTTGAATGCGAAACATCAGGAGAGACAGTGAAACGGGAACCTGTTCCAGAGCTAAAAGGTGCCAGAGTGCTTGTGGTGGATGATGATGCACAAACTTGTATGAGTGTGAGCAGAATGCTGCGTGAGATTGAAATGACGGCAGACTGGACAACTTCGGGAAAAGAAGCGGTACTTCGGGCAAAAGAAGCGTATGAACAGAATCAGGAATTTAAAGTGTATATCATTGACTGGCTGATGCCGGATATGAACGGAATCGAGACAGTACGCAGGATTCGTATGGTGGTTGGAGAGGAGTATCCGATTATTATCCTGACTGCCTATGACTGGTCAGATGTTGAACAGGAGGCAAGAGAGGCGGGAGTAACTGCATTTGTGTCGAAACCGTTGTTTCTTTCAGAGCTGAGGGAAGTTCTGATGAGTCAGGCGCAAAGAGAACTCCTTAAGAACGAAAAACAGAAGGATCAGGCGAAAAACCGAAAGAGTTATGCAGGTAAAAAAGTCCTTCTTGTAGAGGATAATGAGTTGAATCGCGAGATTGCAACAGCAATCATGAAAGAAATTGGACTGGAAGTGGATACAGCAGAGGATGGCACAGATGCTGTGAATATCATGTCATCAGCAGAAGGCAGGAAATATGATCTGATTTTTATGGATATTCAGATGCCGAAGATGGATGGCTATACTGCAACCCGGGAGATACGTACGCTGAACAATCACAAATGTGCGAATATCCCAATCATTGCGATGACTGCAAATGCTTTTGAGGAAGACCGCAAAAAGGCGGTCAAGGCTGGTATGAATGGTCACATTGCCAAACCAATCAGTGCAGATGTAATTCTGGAAAATCTGGAACAGATTTTTGAAGGATAAAGAAGAACAAAAACAGGTTTTGACAAATCACCTATATTTCCGTAAAATATAATAGGTTATTTATGCAAAATGGATTGTAAAATTTCTGAAAAATCAGGGAGAATGAAGAGAGATTATGATTAAGATCAAGAATTATAAAAAGGTAAAAAACCTGGAAGAAGCCTGGGAGCTGAACCAGAAGCGCACGAACCGGATTATTGGAGGTATGCTCTGGGTAAAGATGAGTGATGCTAATGTGCAGACTGCAATCGACCTGTCCGGACTTGGGCTGGATCAGATCGAAGAGACAGAAGAGGAGTTCAGGATCGGCTGCATGGTCACTCTTCGTCAGATGGAATTGCATGAAGGATTGTCTCATTATACAGAAGGCGCAGTGAAAGACGCATTTCGACATATTGTAGGAGTACAGTTCCGTAATCTTGCAACAGTCGGAGGAAGTCTGTTCGGCAGATTTGGATTCTCAGATGTGTTGACACTTCTGCTTGCATTAGATTGTGATGTGGAGCTTTACAAAGGAGGAATCATGTCCATTCAGGAGTTTGCGAAACTTAAAAGAGACAATGACATTCTGGTTCACATTATAATAAAGAAGACGCCAGTTCATATTTGTTATCAGTCTGTGAGAAATACAGTGACAGATTTCCCGACACTTAACCTGACAGCAGCAATCTTTGCTGATAAGATGCGTATTAGTATCGGTGCCAGACCGGGAAAAGCTATGTTGTTCGAAGACGCGGCTGGATTGTTGAAGGGGCTGACAGATGGAAGTGTTACAGAAGAAGTGATGCACACATTTGCCAAAGAGATAAAAGAAAAGCTTCCGACTGGAAGTAATATGCGAGGAACTGCTGAGTATCGAAGCCATCTGGCAGAGGTTATGACCGTTCGCGCACTTCGTATACTGGGAGGTGACAGAAATGCAGATTAGTATCGTACTTAATGGAAAGAAAATTCAGGAAGAGATCGAACCGGACCTGCTTCTTATAGATTTTGTAAGAAAGCATGGATGTAAAAGTGTAAAACGTGGATGTGAGACTTCAGGTTGTGGACTTTGCACAGTATTTTTAGATGACAAGCCGGTACTATCCTGTTCTATTCTGGCAGCCAGAGTAGATGGACATAAAGTCACAACGCTTGAAGGGCTTAAGGAAGAAGCGGAAGAGTTTGGCGCATTCATTGCAGATCAGGGAGCAGAGCAGTGTGGTTTCTGTAATCCGGGCATGATTATGAATGCACTGGCATTATTCCGTGAAAATGAATTTCCGAATGAGGAAGAGATAAAAGAGTATCTGGCAGGGAATCTGTGCCGTTGTTCCGGGTATGAGGGACAGCTTCGTGGAATCCAGAATTTCCTTGTCTGGAAGAAAGAAAAAAGAGGGGAGAAAGTATCATGCAAATTGTAAATCAGCCAGTCAGAAAAAAAGATGCCATGCAGCTTGTGACCGGTCAGCCAGTATATATGGATGATATGATCCCGGAAGATTGTCTGATCGTGAAACTGCTCAGATCCCCTCATGCAAATGCGGTGGTGCAGGAGATTCAGACAGATAAGGCAATGAAAGTTCCTGGAATTGAGGCCATCTATACATGGAAGGATATCGACCAGAACGGACGAAGATTTACATGTGCAGGACAGACTTATCCAGAACCCAGTCCATATGACCGTCTGATTCTGGATCGTCATGTCAGATTTGTAGGAGATCCGGTTGCGATTGTGGCAGGAGAGACAGAAAAAGCGGTGGACAGAGCCATTTCCATGATCAAGATACAGTACGAGGTGTTGGAACCGATTCTTGATTATCATAAAGCTTTGGATAATCCAATTCTGGTGCACCCGGAAGATAACTGGGAGGCACTTTGTCCGGTAGGAGCAGATAATAAAAGAAATCTGTGCGCACATGAGGCGAGTGAACATGGAGATATTGATCAAGTACTGTCAGACTGTGACATTATCATCGACCAGGTATATCATACAAAAGCGTGCCAGCAGACGATGATGGAAACAATGCGTACATATTGTTCCATTGATACATATGGACGTCTGAATGTATTTAGCTCTACCCAGATTGTGTTTCACTGCAGAAGGATCATTGCAAATGCACTTCATGTTCCAAAATCACAGGTACGTGTCAGCAAGCCGCGTATCGGAGGAGGTTTTGGAACAAAACAGACAGCGGTCTGTGAGGTCTATCCGGCATATGTGACCTGGATGACAAAGAAGCCGAGTAAGATTATTTTCACCCGTGAGGAATGTATGACAGCTTCTTCTCCGCGACATGAGATGGAAATGCATGTGAAACTTGGAGCTATGAAAGATGGAACTATCCGTGGAATTGATCTGTACACCATTTCTAACACAGGTGCCTATGGGGAACATGGGCCGACAACAGTCGGACTGTCCGGGCATAAATCTATTCCGCTTTACGGAAAAGCAGAGGCATTCCGCTTTGTTTACGACGTGGTTTATACGAATGTTATGTCTTCTGGAGCTTATCGTGGATATGGTGCAACACAGGGACTTTTTGCCATTGAGACAGCAGTTAATGAACTGGCAGAAAAACTCCATATGGATCCGATGAAACTTCGTGAGATGAACATAGTAAAAGAAGGACAGGTCATGCCTGCATTTTACGGTGAGACAAATACAAGCTGTGCCTTAGACCGTTGTATTGCAAAGGTGAAAGAGATGAGCCACTGGGATGAGAATTATCCGGTCCGCGAACTAGGACATGGAAAAGTCCGTGCTCTTGGTATGGGACTTGCCATGCAGGGATCTTGTATCAGTGGATTAGATGTAGGCAGTGCAGCGCTAAAACTGAATGATGAAGGTTTCTACATTATGCGAATTGCAGCAGCAGACATGGGAACAGGTTGTGATACGATTCTTGCACAGATTGCAGCAGAAGTATTGGAGTGTCCGCTTGATAAAGTAATTGTATTTGGAGCAGATACGGATGCATCACCATATGATTCAGGATCTTATGCATCCAGTACGACTTATGTAACCGGAAAGGCAACTGAGCTGTGTGCGAGAAAGCTTAGAGATAAGATTCGTCTTGTCGGAGCTAAGATGCTTGGATGTGACGAGAAAGAAGTAGAATTTGACGGTGATAAAGTCATCTATAGAGGCGGAAAGACTCTGGAAAAAACAGAAGTTTCCCTGTTTGATATTGCAACAGCGTCTATGGCGGGCAACAGTATTGCTCTGGAAGAGACTGTGACCATGAGCCAGCCAACTTCACCACCGCCATTTATGGCAGGCGTGGCAGATGTGGAAGTGGATCTTCTGACCGGACAGGCAAAAGTGATAGATTATTATACTGCTGTTGACTGTGGGACTCCGGTGAACCCAAACCTGGCAAGAGTTCAGGCTGAGGGCGGAATCCTTCAGGGAATCGGAATGGCACTGACGGAGAATATCACTTATGATGCAAAGGGAAGACTTTATGAAAATTCTCTCATGCAATATAAGATTCCGACAAGAGAAGATATCGGTCATATTCATGTAGAGTTTGAGAGCAGCTATGAAAAGTCTGGTCCATTTGGCGCAAAATCTATCGGTGAGGTCGTGATCAATACACCACTTTCGGCAATTGCTCATGCAATTTATAATGCAACCGGACACCGATTCAGGGAACTCCCAATCATGCCGGAACAGATTGCTATGTGTGAAGAAAATCCGATGTGGAAAAAGTAGGGTTATAGTACAGATAAATGAGTTGAAAAGAGAAGTCGTAAGGGTAAAAGCTTAGGACTTCTCTTTTTTTGACGTTATTATTCTTTACAGTAAAATGCTTCTAAGGCATCCATCTTTGCGGACATATTTATCATCATCTGGTCTAAAATTGTGATTGCGGCCATAGATTCTACAACAACAACAGCCCTTGGTACAACAACCGGATCGTGACGTCCGGTAATGGCAATCGTCGCATCTTCGAAAGCCGTATTGATGGTCTGCTGTTCCTTACTGATGGAAGGAGTCGGTTTAAATGCAGCCCGCAAAATCAGCTCAGAACCATCACTCATACCTCCGAGGATTCCGCCGGCGTGGTTCGTCTTTTTTATAACGGCACCGTTCTGACATGTAAATGCATCATTGTTGCTGCTGCCGTGGCTTTTTGAAGCTTCAAATCCGTCACCGATTTCCACACCTTTGACAGCGCCAATGGAAACGACAGCTTTTGCGAGAGAAGCGTCAAGTTTATCAAAGACTGTCTCACCGATTCCGGCCGGCATGCCTTTTACGCGGCATTCAACAATTCCACCGGAAGAATCCTGATTTTTCATGCAGGATTCCAGATAATCGGAAGCTTTTTTTGCATAAGCATTATTTGGCATATATAACATATTTTCGGCAATATCTTCATAACGATATTCCGTTTCAGGAATACAGATATCTCCAATAGAACGGGTAAAGGCAATCAGGTCGATTCCTAATTGTTCCAGGATTTTTTTTGCAATTGCACCGGCTGCGACCCGGCCAATTGTTTCACGGGCAGAAGAACGTCCGCCACCGCGGTAATCGCGGATGCCATATTTTGCATCAAATGTATAATCAGCATGTCCGGGACGGTAACAGTCTTTAATTTTACCGTAATCTCTGGAACGCTGGTCCTGATTGTAGACAATGACAGAGATTGGTGTGCCGGTTGTCTTACCCTCGAAAACACCGGAGAGAATCTGGGCAGTGTCGCTTTCATTTCTCTTCGTTGTAAATTTACTCTGGCCAGGTTTTCTTCGGTCGAGCTGTTTTTGTATATCTTCTTCACTTAAGGAAAGTCCTGAAGGACACCCGTCGATCACAACACCGATTGCAGGTCCGTGAGATTCTCCCCATGTGGTGATACGGAACAATGTTCCATAAGTTGATCCAGCCATAATGTCAATTTCTCCTTTGATGTCATAGGTTTTGTTATAGATTCCTTTTTATTATAAAACAATCTTAATAAATTCTTCAAGAATTTTTCGTGAATTAGCTCTGTACTTTTAGAAGAGTGCATATTATAATGATAGCGTGTGAACTAGAAAAGGGGAGTTTGACGAACATGTTTGGAAAAAAGAAGAAAAACGAGTACGAAGAAGAAGTAGTAGAAGAAGGCAGAGACGAGTTTGACGTAGATTATAATGACGATGAAGATTTCGAGACAGACTTTGTATCTCTGGACGAAGATGAAGATGAGAAACCAAAGAGAGGCGGCATTGGCAAGAAGGTAGGTATCACGTTTGGTGTGATCTTAGCAGTTCTGGTAGTTGCTTATATTGGCATGGCGGTTTACTTTGACAGTCATTTTATGTTCAACACAACGATCAATGGTAATAATTTTGCATTGAAGAGTGTTGCACAGGTGGAAAAATATATGGAACAACAGGTTGCGGATTATACTTTGACACTTCAGGAATCTGACGGCGACAGTGAACAGATTACAGGAAGCGAGATTTCTTTGGAATATGTGCCGGGAGATGAAGTTAAAGAGCTGGCAAAGAAGCAGAACAAGTTTCTTTGGATTACATCTCTGTGGGAGAAGCCGGTGATTGAGGCAAAGATTGGAGTGAAGTATGATGAGAATGCACTTGCAAGGCGTATTGAGAGTTTGAATTGCCTGAAAGAAGAGAATCAGGTGGCTTCTGTAGATGCGCATCCGGAATTCCAGAATACAGAGTTTGTGGTCGTGCCAGAGGTCATTGGTACGCAGATTGATACAGAGACATTTAATAAAGATATCAGAGAGTCGATAGAAGGATTCCAGGATACTTTGAATCTGACAGATACGAACTGCTATATCAAACCGAGATTTTTATCAGATTCCCAGGAAGTAGTGGCAGCAAAGGATACCATGAACAGCTATCTTGGAGCGAATATTACATATGACTTTAATCCGAATACAGAAGTGGTAGATGCATCTGTCATTTCACAGTGGGTGATTGTGGATGCAGATATGAACGTTACATTTAATCAGGAAGCAGTAAAAGAGTATATTGCTGCTCTTGCAACAAAATATAATACGAAAGGAAAACCGCGTCAGTTTACAACTGCAACAGGCAATACTGTCACGGTTGAAGGTGGCGGTTATGGCTGGAAAATCGATCAGGATGCAGAGTATGATGCATTGATCGCCAATATCCAGAATGCTGAGACTGTAACAAGAGAGCCGGAATATTCCAGTCGTGCAGTCAACCATACTGCAATGGATATGGGAAATACATATGCAGAAGTCGATCTTACCACGCAGCATATGTGGTTTATTAAAGACGGACAGATTGCGCTGGAGACAGATATTGTAACAGGTAATCCGAACAAGGGAAATGCGACACCGCAGGGAACCTATTCTTTGACATACAAGTCAAGAAATAAGACACTTCGCGGAACAAAGAAACCAGATGGAACTTACGAGTACGAGACACCGGTTGCTTACTGGATGCCATTTAATGGAGGTATCGGATTCCACGATGCAACATGGCAGTCTTCATTTGGAGGCAACAGATATTTAAGTCATGGTTCACATGGCTGTATTAATATGCCGAAAGATAAAGCGGCGGCACTTTATGACCTGATTCCGGATGGATGCCCGGTAGTATGTCATTATTAAAGAGAGGGAAAGATCATGTATGAATTATTAAAGACAGATGGTCTTGCCAAAAGAGGAAGATTACATACAGTACATGGGGTCATTGAGACCCCTGTATTTATGAATGTAGGAACTATTGCGGCAATCAAGGGCGCGGTGTCAACAACAGATCTGCAGGAGATTGGGACACAGGTTGAATTATCCAACACATATCATCTTCATGTAAGGCCGGGAGATGAAGTCGTAAAGAAACTTGGCGGTCTTCATAAGTTTATGGTGTGGGACAAGCCGATTCTTACTGATTCCGGTGGATTTCAGGTGTTTTCGCTGGCAGGGCTCAGAAGAATAAAAGAAGAGGGAGTATACTTTAACTCTCATATCGATGGAAGAAAGATTTTTATGGGACCGGAGCAGAGCATGCAGATCCAGTCCAATCTGGCCTCCACCATTGCGATGGCATTTGACGAGTGTCCGTCCAGCGTTGCAGACCGGGATTATATGGAAAATTCTGTGAACCGTACGACCAGATGGCTTAAGAGATGTAAAGCAGAGATGGACAGACTGAACAGTCTGCCGGATACAATTAACAAGCATCAGATGTTATTCGGCATCAATCAGGGCGGCGTGTATGAGGATATCCGTGTGCGCCATGCACAGGAGATTTCAAAACTGGATCTGGATGGCTATGCAGTTGGCGGACTTGCAGTTGGAGAGAGCCATGAGGAGATGTACCGGATTCTGGATGCAGTTGTGCCGCATCTGCCACAAAATAAACCGACATATCTGATGGGAGTCGGAACACCGGCGAATATTCTGGAAGCTGTAGAACGCGGTGTTGACTTCTTTGACTGTGTATATCCAAGCAGAAACGGACGCCATGGTCATGTGTATACGAATCATGGAAAGATGAATCTGTTCAATGCCAAGTATGAGTTAGATACAAGACCAATTGAGGAAGGTTGTAACTGCCCGGTATGCAGAACGTATTCCAGAGCTTATGTGAGACACCTTCTGAAAGCAAAGGAGATGCTCGGTATGAGATTTTGTGTACTTCATAATCTATATTTCTATAATAAGATGATGGAAGAGATCCGTGAGGCAATTGAGGCAGGAAGATACAAAGAATATAAAGAAGAGAAGCTTCGCAGAATGGCAGAGGGCGAGTAGATTGCAGACAGATCAGAAAAATCGCAGCTGATATTTGGTGCAGGAACGGGCAGGATTTTCAGGTGATGATCGTGAAAAGAGAAAATATTTATAAAATCACGTAGAAATGATGAAAATATCTTGATGAAAATGTCAAATTCCTGTATAGTAGAAACAGTGTTTAATGAAATTTAGGAGGAAATATTATGTACGCATTGGCAGCACAGAGTGCAGGAACAAACTGGGTAGTACTGATTTTAGTATATGTAGTAATATTCGGTGGATTTTATATGTTATTCATGCGCCCACAGAAAAAAGAGCAGAAGAGAGTCCAGGAGATGATCGCAGAGATGGAAGTCGGTGATACCGTACTTACAACAAGCGGTTTCTACGGAGTAATCATCGACATTACAGATGATGATCTTATCGTAGAGTTTGGTAATAATAAGAACTGTAGAATCCCGATGCAGAAAGCAGCAATCGCACAGGTTGAGAAAGCATCTGCTGAATAGGAAGATGAGGAGAGAAGAAGAATCCCGGGACCGGGGTTCTTCTTTTTCTATATGGCAATCAATCATTCTATGAAGAAGATTTTAAAGGCACTGTCGTTTGACGGGATTGAGGTGGAGGCAGCCAGACATCTTGCCAGCCTCAAAGCGATAGACCCAATGAAAATCTTTCACAAAACAATCGATTACAAGATATATAACGGAGATTATGAAGTGCCGGTGCGTATTTATCTGCCGAGAGAAAAGGTGACGGAAGATCTTCCGGTCTTTTTGTTCTTCCACGGTGGCGGCTGGGTAACGGATTGTATTGATAATTATGAAAGAATCTGTGCAAGACTGGCATCCGCGACAGAACATATTGTGGTGTCGGTAGAATACAGACTGGCGCCGGAACACCCATTTCCAACAGGTTTTATGGACTGTTATGCAGTGGCCAAAGCCATTTATACAAATCGGTTTATTTTAAATGTGAATCCTCAACGCATTACATTGATCGGTGACAGTGCCGGCGGAAATCTTGTGGCAGCAGTTTCACTGAAAGCAAGAGATGATGGGATTTTTAAGCCTCAAAGACAGATTTTGATCTATCCGGCAGTGAATCATGACTACAGTGAAACATCCAGGTTCCAGTCAGTAAAAGACTGTGGAAGTGATTATCTTCTGACAGCGGGAAAGATGCGTGATTATATTGATTTTTATGCGGCCAGAGAAGAGGATAAGAAGAATAAATATTTTGCACCACTGATGGAGACGGATTACAGAAATCAACCGGATACATTAATTCTGACAGCAGAGTTCGATCCACTTCGAGATGAAGGGGAAGAATATGGAAAACGGCTAAAGGGAGCCGGTAATTACGTGGAGGTTCATCGAATCAAAGATGCGCTTCACGGATATTTTGCGCTTGGGATCCGGTATTTCCATGTGCAGGAAAGTTTTGAACTGATCAATCAGTTCTTAAGTAGGAGGGAATAAAAGTGTTCCAGCAAAGAAGAGCGTATTGGCGGAATCTGGACAATGCGGCAAAAATGTTTTCTGCTGCCAGCAGCCCGAAGGATACAAGGGTATTTCGCTTTTACTGCGTATTAAAAGAAAAGATTGACGGAAGTGTTCTTAAGATGGCATTGGATCAGACAATCCAGAAGTATCCGGTCTTTCTGTCAGTCATGCGAAAAGGACTTTTCTGGCATTATCTTGAGAAAAGTGATCTGTGGCCGGTCGTAAGGGAAGAGTACAAGGAACCGTGCAGCCATCTTTATATAAGAGATAAAAAAGAATTATTATTTGAAGTCACCTATTATAAGAACCGGATTAATTTTGAAGTGTTTCATGCACTGACAGATGGGACGGGAGCAACTGAATTTTTGCGTGAGCTTGTGAAGAACTATCTTTATCGGATGCATGAAAAGGATGGTCTGGAAAATGTGATCCTTACGGAGCAAGATCTGACAGTAAAAGATCAGGAGGAGGATGGTTTTGGCCGTTACTACAATCCAGATGAGCGTGGCACGAGAAAGAAAAAGAATCATGCTTATCAGATTCGCCGGGAGAGTAAGGAATATGAAGAACTTCAGATTGGCGAGACGACTGCCTCAGTAAAAGAACTTCTGGAAGTATCAAGAAAACATGGCGTATCCATGTCTGTATTTTTGACGGCAGCGATGATTTGTGCGATTCATGAAGAACAAAGTAAGATTCAGGAAAAGAAGCCTGTAATTTTAATGGTTCCAGTGAATTTGAGAAAAATTTTTCCATCTGATTCTATGCTGAATTTTTTTAGTTATATTGAACCGGGATATCGTTTCGGGGAAGGCAAAGATTCTTTTGATGATGTGCTGGAAGCAACAAAGCAGTATTTTGAAGAAAATCTGTCAAAAGAAAAAATTGCGGAACGTATGAACAATCTGATTGCCTATGAGAAACATAAAATTTTAAAATGGGCGCCACTGGAACTGAAGAACCGTTGTATCAAGATGGGAGCGAAGCTTGCAGAGCGGGAAGTGACAGCAGTATTGTCCAATATGAGTGTGGTGAAGATGCCGCCGGAATATGCAAAATATATTGAACGTTTCGGAGTTTACACAAGCACCATGCGTACAGAGCTTTGTGTATGCTCTTTTGGAGATACATTGTCATTTGCGTTTACTTCCAGATATGACAGCACGAATATTCAACGTAATTTTTATCGCATATTGAAGGAACAGGGAATCTTCGTAAAAAAAGTGGAAGCAGATTACCCGAAAGAGGTTAAACCCAATTATGAAGGAAAGAAAGTATTTCAGATTTTTAATTTCTGCTGTATTGCAGCAGTTGTTCTGTGTATCATGTTAAATCTGATCTTGACACCAGATTTACACTGGTGGATATTTGCGGTAGCAGGAGGATTTAGTATGTGGCTTGCATTTGCAACCGGATACCTGAAGCGTTATAATTTACTTAAGAATGCGATGTGGCAGCTGCTTATTGTGAGCATAGGAAGTATTTTGTGGGATATTTTCACAGGGTGGCACAGGTGGTCGGTAGATCTGGTATTGCCGCTAGTCTGCCTGATCGTGGAGATATTGATGGAGTTGATTGCAAGGATCCAGTCACATCCGCCAAAAGAATATATGATTTATTATGTAATGGCATCGGTCTACAGCATGGTACTGCCTCTGATTCTGATGGCGGCAGGTGTGATCTTGTACCGTGCATTTGCAGTTATCTGTGTGGGCTTAAGCTTTTTATTCTTTATAAGACTACTTCTATTTAGAAAAAAAGAATTTAAAGAAGAAATGTATAAAAAGTTTCATGTGTAATGATGCGAAGGAGGTATGTCATATGATTAATTATTCAGAAGACAAAGACAGACAGTATCACGTACAACTGGAAGAAGGGGATGTTGGGAGATATGTGATCCTGACCGGAGATCCAAAGCGCTGTCAGAAGATTGCAGAACATTTTGAAGATGCTCTGCCTGTAGCAGACAGTCGTGAATTTACAACTTATACCGGCTATCTGGAAGGGGAGAAAGTCAGTGTAACGTCGACCGGGATTGGAGGACCGTCTGCGGCAATCGCACTGGAAGAACTGGCAAATGTAGGATCCGATACATTTATCCGGGTGGGAACAAGTGGAGGTATGCAGTTAGAGGTAAAAAGTGGTGATCTTGTCATTGCTACAGGAGCAGTCCGCATGGAAGGAACAAGCAAAGAATATGCGCCAGTTGAGTTTCCGGCAGTATCGGATTTTCATATCACGAATGCGCTTGTAGAGGCAGCAGAAAATCTGAAAATTCCTTATCATGTGGGTGTGGTGGAATGTAAAGATTCTTTTTATGGGCAGCATGCACCACAGACGAAGCCTGTTGGATATGAACTGTTAAATAAATGGAATGCATGGGTTCAGTGTGGCTGCCTGGCCTCAGAGATGGAATCAGCAGCACTATTCGTTGTGGCAAGTTACAGGAAAGTACGGATGGGAACGGTTCTTCTTACAATGGCGAACCAGGAGCGGGCAAAGAAAGGACTGGATAATCCAGTCGTGCATGATACAGAGGCACCGATTCGTACAGCAGTAGAAGCACTTCGTATACTGATCAGAAAAGAGAGGTGATAATGCTATGGGAACACCACACAATGAAGCAGAAAAAGGAGAGGTTGCAAAACGAGTTCTGATGCCGGGAGATCCGCTTCGTGCAAAATATATTGCGGAACATTTTTTGAAAGATGCAGTATGTTTTAATACTGTGAGAAATATGCTCGGATACACGGGAACTTATAAAGGAGAGAAGATTTCTGTTATGGGAGGCGGTATGGGAGTTCCGTCGGTCGGAATCTATACTTATGAACTGTACCATGAATATGAAGTGGAAGAAATTATCCGCATCGGCTCGGCAGGAGCCCTTCAGGATGATGTGGATCTTCGGGATGTGGTCATTGCTGTAGGTGCCTGTACAGATTCGAATTATGCCGCACAGTATAATCTTCCGGGAACATTTGCACCGATTGCGGATTATGAATTACTGGAAAGTGCCGTAAACACGGTAAGAGAGAAAGGTCTGACAGTCCGTGCCGGAAATGTACTTACTTCCGATGTATTTTATAATGATGATCCGACAGTCAATGACCGTTGGCGCAAGATGGGAGTACTTGCAGTGGAAATGGAAGCAGCAGCACTTTATATGAATGCAGCAAGAGCAGGGAAAAAGGCACTCTGCATGCTTACAATTTCCGATCATTTATACAAAGATGAAAAATTATCTGCCAGGGAGCGACAACTGGGATTTGATAATATGATACAAATTGCATTAGATATGTGATTTTGATGGAGTATTTGCTTATTTTCTAGGTGCCGGAGCAGTTTTTTTGATAGGTTTAGCGTATTAAAGTATTGAAATCTGTTAAAAAATAGGCTAATATAAAAAACATAGATTTTTTGCAGCACTAGTTTAGGAAGGAAGATACATATGAATTTAAAAATTGGCGTGATCAAAGGGGACGGAATTGGCCCGGAAATCGTAACAGAGGCGATGAAAGTATTAGATAAAGCAGCCAAGCGTTACAGTCATAATATAGAGTACAGACAGTTACTGATGGGTGGAGCTTCCATCGATGTGCATGGTGTTCCTCTTACCGATGAGACAGTAGCAGAGGCAAAATCCTGCGATGCAGTTCTGATGGGATCTATCGGTGGAAACACAAGTACATCACCATGGTACAAATTAGAGCCATCTAAAAGACCGGAGGCAGGACTTCTCCGTATCCGTAAAGAGTTGAATCTTTTTGCAAACTTAAGACCAGCAATTCTTTACGATGAATTGAAAGGAGCATGTCCGTTAAAAGAAGAGATCACAGAAGGCGGATTTGATCTGATGATCATGAGAGAGCTTACCGGTGGACTTTACTTTGGAGAGAGAAAGACAGAAGAAGTCGACGGAGTGATGACTGCATTTGACAGTCTTACATATAACGAGAATGAAATCCGCAGAATTGCAAAGAGAGCATTTGACATTGCAATGAAGCGCAGAAAGAAAGTTACAAGTGTAGATAAAGCAAATGTTCTGGATTCTTCCAGACTCTGGAGAAAAGTAGTGGAAGAAGTTGCAAAGGATTACCCGGAAGTAACTTTGGAGCACATGCTTGTAGATAACAGTGCAATGCAGTTGGTAAAAGACCCGAAACAGTTCGATGTTATCCTGACAGAGAACATGTTCGGAGATATTCTTTCTGACGAGGCAAGTATGATCACAGGATCCATCGGAATGCTTGCAAGCGCAAGCCTGAACGAGACAAAATTTGGCCTTTATGAGCCAAGCGGCGGATCTGCACCGGATATTGCAGGACAGGGAATCGCAAACCCAATTGCAACAATTCTTTCTGCAGCAATGATGTTAAGATTTAGTTTTGACCTTGACAGAGAAGCAGACGCAATTGAGGCATCTGTGGCAAAAGTATTAAAAGACGGATATCGTACCATTGATATCATGTCTGAAGGAAAGACTCAGATCGGAACAGCCCGGATGGGTGATGAAATCGCAGCAAATATATAGAATACCAGTGTGGTGTATACTACACGATATTCGAATATTGCGTGGGATTGTAAGAGCGTGAAATGCGGAACAATCCGTGTGGTATGAAAGAATAATACAAAAAGGAGAACAAACATGAGAAGTGATACAGTAACAAAAGGAAAACAGCAGGCACCACATCGTTCCCTTTTTCATGCACTGGGAATGACACAGGAAGAGATGGACAGACCATTAGTTGGTATCGTAAGTTCTTATAATGAAATCGTTCCAGGACATATGAATTTGGATAAGATCGTAAATGCAGTAAAACAGGGTGTTGCAATGGCTGGCGGAACACCAGTTGTATTTCCGGCAATCGCAGTCTGTGATGGAATTGCAATGGGACATATTGGAATGAAGTATTCTCTTGTAACAAGAGATCTGATCGCAGACTCTACAGAGGCTATGGCAATGGCGCATCAGTTCGATGCACTTGTTATGGTTCCGAACTGCGATAAGAACGTACCGGGACTTCTGATGGCAGCAGCCAGAATTAATATTCCGACAATCTTTGTCAGTGGAGGACCGATGCTCGCAGGGCATGTAAAAGGCCAGAAGAGAAGTCTTTCCAGCATGTTCGAGGCTGTTGGAGCGAATGCAGCAGGAACGCTTTCTGATGAAGATCTGTGTGAATTTGAGAACAAAGTATGTCCAACATGCGGATCTTGTTCTGGTATGTATACAGCCAACAGTATGAACTGTCTGACTGAAGTGCTTGGAATGGGACTTCGTGGAAACGGAACAATCCCGGCTGTATATTCTGAGAGAATCCGTCTTGCAAAACATGCAGGTATGAAGGTTATGGAATTATTGGAGAAAAATATCCGTCCAAGAGATATTATGACAGAGGATGCAATCCTGAATGCATTGACGGTTGATATGGCACTTGGATGTTCTACAAACAGTATGCTTCACCTTCCGGCAATCGCACATGAGATTGGTATGGATTTTGAGATTGATTTCGCAAATGGAATCAGTGAAAAGACTCCAAACCTTTGCCACCTTGCGCCGGCAGGTCCGACTTATATGGAGGATCTCAATGAGGCAGGTGGTGTCTATGCGGTTATGGCTGAACTGAACAAAAAAGGATTGCTTCATACAGACTGCATGACAGTTACAGGTAAGACAGTAGGCGAGAACATTGAAGGAGTGCAGAACAAAGATCCAGAGGTTATCCGTCCAATCGACAATCCGTACAGCCAGACAGGCGGACTTGCAGTATTAAAAGGAAATCTTGCACCGGACGGAAGTGTTGTAAAGCGTTCTGCAGTAGTAGATGAAATGCTTGTACATGAAGGACCGGCAAGAGTCTTCGAATGTGAGGAAGATGCAATCACAGCAATCAAAGGCGGCAAGATCAACCACGGTGATGTTGTTGTTATCCGTTATGAAGGACCAAAGGGTGGTCCTGGTATGAGAGAGATGTTGAACCCGACTTCTGCAATCGCAGGAATGGGACTTGGCTCCAGCGTTGCTCTGATCACAGACGGACGTTTCAGTGGAGCTTCCAGAGGAGCATCTATTGGACATGTTTCACCAGAGGCTGCAGTTGGCGGACCAATCGCACTTGTAGAAGAAGGAGACATCATCAAGATCGATATCCCGAACATGAAGCTTGAGTTAGATGTATCTGATGAAGAACTGGCTAAGAGAAAAGAAAAATGGCAGCCAAGAGAGCCGAAGGTTACAACCGGATACCTTGCAAGATATGCAGCTATGGTTACATCCGGAAACCGGGGAGCGATCCTGGAAGTACCGAAAGCTAAATAATGATAGAACAGGAGTTAGAAAGTATGCAGTTGACAGGATCAGAAATCGTAATCGAATGTTTGAAAGAGCAAGGCGTGGATACTGTATTTGGGTATCCTGGCGGAGCAATTTTAAATGTGTACGATGAATTATATAAACATCAGAATGAAATCAAGCATATCCTGACTTCCCACGAACAGGGAGCAGCGCATGCAGCAGACGGATATGCGAGAGCAACAGGTAAAGTTGGCGTGTGTCTTGCAACGAGTGGACCGGGAGCTACGAACCTTGTAACAGGGATTGCTACGGCATATATGGATTCCATTCCGATTGTTGCAATCACATGTAATGTAGGAGTTTCTCTCCTTGGAAAAGACAGTTTCCAGGAGATTGATATTACAGGAATTACGTTACCAATTACAAAGCATAACTTTATTGTAAAGGATGTAAATAATCTGGCAGCGACGATCCGTAAGGCATTTGCCATTGCGAAAAAAGGTCGTCCGGGTCCGGTTCTGATTGATATTCCGAAAGACGTCACTGCAAATAAGGCAGAGTATGTAAAAGAAAAGCCTGTAACTGTAGAGCCATCACAGAATATCTGTGAAACACAGCTTGACACAGCAGTAGAGATGATAAAGGAGGCAAAGAAGCCTTATATCTTCGTTGGTGGAGGAGCAATTTTATCCGGAGCCAGCGAAGAACTTTATACATTTGCAAAAAAAGTGGATGCACCGGTAACGGATTCTCTTATGGGAAAGGGAGCATTTCCTGGAACAGACCCGTTATATACAGGAATGCTTGGAATGCATGGAACAAAAACTTCCAATTACGGTGTCAGTGAGTGTGATCTTCTGATTGTGATCGGAGCAAGATTCAGTGACCGTGTAACCGGAAATGCACAGAAATTTGCACAGAATGCAAAGATTATCCAGATTGATGTGGATGTTGCCGAGATGAACAAAAATGTGATGATTTCTGCAGGTGTTGTAGGAGACATAAAAGTCGTTCTTGACAGATTGAATGAGCGCCTGGAACAGCAGGATCATGCAGAATGGGTGACTAAAATTCAGGAATACAAAGAAAAATATCCACTAGTTTATCATAAAGATGTATTGAGTGGCCCGTTCGTAGTAGAAGAGATTTATCGCCAGACAAAGGGCGAGGCTATTATTTCTACAGAGGTCGGACAGCATCAGATGTGGGCAGCACAGTTTTATAAATATACAAAACCAAGAACATTCCTGACATCAGGAGGACTTGGAACCATGGGATATGGCCTTGGCGCAGCTCTTGGAGCGAAGAGTGGAAGAGAAGACAAAGTGGTTGTCAATATTGCAGGAGACGGCTGTTTTAGAATGAATATGAATGAGATCGCAACTGCAGTCCGCCACAATATTCCAGTGATTCAGGTAGTCATCAACAACCATGTTCTTGGTATGGTACGACAGTGGCAGAATCTGTTTTACGGACAGAGATACTCTGCGACAGTACTGAATGATGCAGTAGATTTTGTAAAACTTGCAGAAGCAATGGGTGCAGAAGGCATCCGCGCAACAACACAGGAAGAATTTAAATCAGCTTTTGAAAAGGCAATGAATCTTGGAAGACCAGTTGTCATCGATTGTCAGATTGACAGTGATGATAAGGTATGGCCAATGGTTGCGCCTGGAGCGGCAATCAGTGAAGCGTTTGATGAAGCAGATTTGAAGAATAAATAATAAACAAATTAACAGCTCAAAAAGAGCAAGGGAAATGGAGGCAATACTATGAGTAGAGTGTACAATTTTTCAGCAGGTCCGGCAATGTTACCGGTGGAGGTTCTTAAAGAAGCAGCATCAGAGATGCTGGATTATCAGGGTTCAGGAATGTCCGTGATGGAAATGAGTCACCGCTCTCAGGTATTCCAGAATATTATCGATGAGGCAGAAGCAGATCTTAGAGACTTACTGAATATTCCGGACAATTATAAGGTACTGTTCTTGCAGGGAGGCGCATCCCAGCAGTTCGCTGCAGTTCCTATGAACCTGATGAAAAATGGTGTCGCAGATTATATTGTGACAGGCCAGTGGGCGAAAAAAGCAGCACAAGAGGCAGAAAAATACGGCAAGGTGAATGTCATTGCATCTTCCGCAGATAAGACATTTTCTTATATTCCGGATTGTTCCGATCTTCCGATTGATGACGATGCAGATTACGTATATATCTGTGAGAATAATACAATCTATGGAACGAAGTACAAAGAACTTCCGAATACGAAAGGCAAGACGCTGGTTGCAGATGTATCTTCCTGTTTCCTGTCAGAGCCTCACGATGTAGAAAAATACGGTGTTCTCTATGGTGGAGTACAGAAAAATATCGGACCTGCCGGAGTTGTGATTGCAATTATCCGTGAAGATTTGATCCGTGATGACGTACTTCCAGGCACACCGACTATGTTAAAATATAAAACACAGGCGGACAAAGGTTCTCTTTATAACACACCTCCGTGTTATGGAATTTATATTTGCGGCAAAGTCTTCAAATGGTTGAAAAAACAGGGCGGACTTGCTGCAATGAAAGAACACAATGAGAAAAAAGCAAAGATTCTGTATGATTACCTGGATCAGAGCAAGATGTTCAAAGGAACTGTTGTACCAAAAGACCGTTCTCTTATGAATGTTCCATTCGTAATTGGTGACAAAGATCTGGAGGCTAAATTCGTCAAAGAAGCAGATGCAGCCGGATTTGTAAACTTAAAAGGGCACCGTACTGTCGGAGGTATGCGTGCTAGTATTTACAACGCGATGCCAATCGAAGGCGTGGAAGCATTAGTCGAATTCATGAAGAAATTTGAAAAGGAGAACGCTTAATATGTACAAATATCATTGCTTAAATCCAATCGCAGATATTGGATTGAATAACTTTACAGAAGATTATACAAAGATTGATACTGCAGAAGGTGCAGATGCGCTTCTCGTAAGAAGTGCAGTTATGCATGACATGGAGTTTGACAAAAACTTAAAGGCTATTGGAAGAGCAGGAGCTGGAGTTAATAACATTCCTCTGGATACATGTGCGGAGCAGGGAATCGTTGTATTCAACACACCGGGAGCAAATGCAAATGGTGTAAAAGAGCTTGTGATCGCAGGTATGCTTCTTGCGTCTCGTGATATCATAGGAGGAATCAACTGGGTCCAGGAGAATGAAGAAGACGGCAATATCTTAAAAGATGCCGAAAAGGCAAAGAAACAGTTTGCCGGCTGCGAAATCGAAGGTAAGAAGCTGGGAGTCATTGGACTTGGAGCCATTGGTGTTCTTGTTGCCAATGCAGCCGTACATCTTGGAATGGAAGTTTACGGATATGATCCATATCTGTCTGTGGATGCAGCATGGAGACTGTCCAGAAATATTCATCATGCAAAGACCGTTGATGAGCTTTATAAAGATTGTGATTATATTACGATCCATGTGCCGGCTATGGATAGTACAAAAGGTATGATTGACAAGAATGCGATTGGTCTTATGAAAGATGGCGTTGTCATTCTGAATTATGCAAGAAATGTCCTGGTTGATGAAGAGGCAGTAGTAGATGCACTTGTTTCCGGACATGTTAAGAACTATGTGACAGATTTCCCGACACCAATCGTGGCAGGAGTCAAAGGTGCAATTATCACACCACACCTTGGAGCTTCTACAGAAGAGTCTGAAGATAACTGTGCGAAGATGGCAGTTGCAGAAGTAAGAAATTATCTGGAAAATGGTAACATCCAGCATTCTGTAAACTATCCGGACTGCGACATGGGAGTCAAAGGTGAAAATACAAGAATTACATTACTTCACCATAATGTACCGAATATGATCGGACAATTCACGAAGATTCTTGCAGATGATAATATGAATATCGCAGATATGACGAATAAAAGCAAAGGTGAGTATGCATATACGATGATTGACATAGATTCTGATGTGACAGACAGTGTTATCGAGGATCTAACAAAAGTCAATGATGTGTTAAGAGTACGTGTGATTCGTTAATTGGTACAACTGCAGGTTGATCAAACATAATCAAAATATAAAGAGGAATAGTGATGGAAGAGATTCTTGTAACTATTCCTTTTTTGACGTTCAAAAGTTCATAGTCTTATTTCCAATCATGAAAAATAGAACCGCCAGCTATTAACTGGCGGTCTATAAAAATGCATATATATCTGATTATGAGAAAAATCCTATAAATTTTTCTCTGCTAAATCTTTTCTGTGTCTTTCAAGAAGAGCGTGTAATCTGTCAGTCGGACTTAATACAGAACTGATAGATACATCGTGGTTCATGGAATCGATGATCAGCGCGATGAATTTACTCATATCTGCAACTGTGAAGTATTCTCTCTCATAGAATGCAGGTGGGAGGTAAGTCAGGTCCGTAGTGATCACGCGATCGATGTAACCTTTCTCATGGAATTCGTCAAATTTCTCAAATCCATCTGTGAAAAGACCAAATGTTGTACATACAAATACCTGTTTTGCACCACGGTCTTTCATCTGTTTAGCTACGTCCAACATACTTTCGCCGGAAGAAATCATATCATCGATGATGATGACGGATTTTCCTTTGATATCAGAACCTAAGAACTCATGTGCTACAATTGGGTTCTTTCCATTTATAACTGTTGAATAATCACGTCTCTTGTAGAACATACCCATGTCAACTCCGATAACGTTGGAGAAGTATACGGCACGGGACATTGCACCTTCATCCGGACTGATGATCATCAGGTGATCCGGGTCAACAGAAAGGTTTGGTTCTGCGCGAAGCAGTGCTTTCATGAACTGATATGGCGGGTTGAAACTGTCGAATCCGTAAAGCGGGATTGCATTCTGTACACGCGGATCGTGAGCATCAAATGTGAAGATATTGTCTACGCCCATGTCAATCAGTTCCTGAAGTGCCAAAGCGCAGTCCAGAGACTCACGTTTTGTACGTTTGTGCTGACGGCTCTCATACAAAAACGGCATAATAATGTTAAGGCGGTGTTCCTTACCATTAGCAGCGGAAATCAGACGTTTCAGATCCTGAAAGTGATCGTCCGGTGACATGTGGTTCACATATCCGTTGACGGAATATGTCAGGCTGTAATTACATACATCTGTCATAATAAACAGGTCTTTTCCACGGACAGATTCGTTCAGGACACCTTTTGCTTCACCGCTTCCAAAACGTGGGCAATGTGCATCTACCAGATAATTGTCCTGAAGATAAGTTGCATACATTGGTGATTTTAATTCTTCACGGTAAGAGGACTGCCTGAAGTTGACAATATAGTCATTCACTTTCTGTCCCAGTTCTTTGCAGCCTTCCATAGCAATGATCTTCAGAGGGGCTCTTGGGAAAAGCTTTTCCATCTCCTTGATATCATTACTGTTACTGTTAATCGTAATGTTGTTCATAACGCTCTCCTGTTACATATAAATATTTCATTTCTTTTTAATGATATTTTGTTCTAACATAACTCACATTACAGTTATATCATTTTTACCTATGTAAGGTCAATGGTATGTTTTCTATTTTATAAACTTTACAAGTTGAAGCAGATATTGTAAAATCAAGTGGATAAGATGAAAAATCGAATATTTACAGAAATGGAGATAAATATATGAGTAAACCAGTAGTAGCGATTGTGGGTAGACCGAATGTGGGTAAGTCCACACTTTTTAATGCGCTGGCAGGAGAGAAGATTTCAATTGTAAAAGACACACCGGGAGTTACCCGTGATCGAATCTACGCAGATGTCAGCTGGCTTGATAAAGATTTTACATTGATCGACACCGGTGGTATTGAACCGGAGAGCAAGGACATTATTCTGTCGCAGATGCGTGAACAGGCTCAGATTGCTATTGATACATCAGATGTTATTATTTTTATTACAGATGTAAAGCAGGGGCTTGTGGATTCCGATTCTAAAGTTGCAGATATGTTAAGAAGAAGCGGAAAGCCGGTCATTCTTGTTGTAAACAAAGTAGATAATTTTGATAAATATATGGCAGATACTTATGAGTTCTATAATCTTGGAATCGGTGATCCGGTGCCAATCTCTGCATCATCAAGACTCGGACTTGGAGATATGCTTGATAAGGTGATCGAACATTTTCCAGAGCATGCAGGAGAAGAGGAAGAGGACTCTCGTCCGCGTGTGGCAATTGTAGGAAAACCGAACGTAGGTAAGTCTTCTATTATTAACAAGCTTCTTGGAGAGCAGCGTGTGATCGTCAGTGACATTGCAGGAACAACAAGGGATGCCATTGATACGGAGATCGTGCACAATGGAAAAGAATATGTCTTTATTGATACAGCAGGGCTTCGCAGAAAGAATAAGATTAAAGAGGAACTGGAGCGATACAGTATTATCCGTACCGTAACAGCGGTGGAACGTGCAGATGTGGTTCTTGTCGTAATTGATGCGACTCAGGGTGTGACAGAACAGGATGCCAAGGTGGCAGGAATTGCGCATGAGCGTGGAAAAGGTGTTATCATCGTGGTAAATAAGTGGGATGCTATTGAGAAAAATGATAAGACCATGCGTGAGTATGAGAATGAAGTGCGCCGTGTCCTTTCATTTATGCCATACGCAGAGATTATGTACGTGTCTGCAGTGACAGGTCAGCGTCTTCCAAAAATGTTCGATATGATTGATATGGTCATTGAGAATCAGACACTGCGTGTTGCAACAGGGGTACTTAATGAGATTTTGATGGAAGCAACAGCAATGCAGCAGCCGCCTTCAGACAAAGGAAAGCGTCTGAAAATCTATTACATGACGCAGGTAGCGGTAAAGCCGCCTTCATTTGTAATTTTTGTCAATGATAAAGAACTGATGCATTTCTCCTATCAGAGATATCTGGAGAATAAGATCAGAGAGTCCTTTGGCTTCAAGGGAACATCACTAAAATTCTTTGTGAGAGAAAGAAAAGAAAGGGATAATTAGAAAATGGAACGTTTTATATGTCTACTGATCGGGTATGCATTTGGACTGATCCAGACAGGATACATCTATGGTAAGATGAAAGGAGTCGATATCCGAAAAGAGGGAAGCGGCAATGCAGGAAGCACTAACGCTCTTCGCACGATGGGAATCAAAGCGGGACTTGTCACACTTCTTGGAGACTGCTTTAAATGTGTCTTTGCAGTTGTGACGATTTACCTGATTTACGGAAAGACTTACGCAGACATTTTCCCACTCCTTGCCATGTATGCAGGGATGGGTGCGGTACTTGGGCACAATTATCCATTTTATCTGAACTTTAAAGGTGGAAAAGGAATCGCAGCGACAGCCGGACTGATCTTAAGTACGACAAATGTATGGATGGTTTTAATCTGTTTATTTGCATTTCTCGGAATCGTGGCAGTGACACGTTATGTGTCTCTTGGCTCCCTGGCAGTTGTGATCATTTATCTGATCGAAGTGGCTGTGTATGGCCAGATGGGCGGATTTGGTGTAAAACCGCCGTATCTTTATGAAATGTATGGAATTGCGGCATTTCTGATGTTATCCGCATTTTATAAACATAAGGCAAATATTGTAAGACTCATGAACGGTACGGAGAATAAGATCAGTATCGGAAAGAAATAATAAGGAGGAAGATTATGGCAAAGGTAAGTGTGATAGGGGCAGGAAGCTGGGGGACTGCACTGGCGCTTCTTCTGAGTAAAAACGGTCATGATGTGACCATGTGGTCAATTCTGGAAGATGAAATCCGGATGCTGGATAAAGAGCGTGAGCACAAATCAAAGCTTCCGGGCGTGAAGCTTCCGGATACAATGAAATTTACAACAGATCTTAAGAAAGCTGTAGAAGGAAAAGATTTCCTTGTGCTTGCAGTGCCGTCTACATTTACAAGGGGAACAGCGAAAAATATGTGCCCATATGTAGCGGAAGGTCAGATCATTGTTGATGTTGCGAAAGGAATCGAAGAGTCGACTCTGATGACACTATCTCAGCAGATCGAGGATGAAATTCCACAGGCTGATGTAGCAGTCCTGTCCGGACCAAGCCACGCTGAGGAAGTAGGAAGAGGACTTCCGACGACTGTTGTTGTGGGAGCAAAGACGGAAAAGACAGCCGAGTATCTGCAGCAGATGTTCGCAAGTGAAGTGTTCCGTGTATATACAAGCCCGGATATGCTTGGCATGGAACTTGGCGGTTCTTTGAAAAATGTCATCGCTCTGGCAGCAGGTATTGCTGACGGAATGGGATATGGAGATAATACAAAGGCTGCACTCATCACAAGAGGAATTGCAGAGATTGCAAGACTAGGTGTGAAAATGGGCGGCGCAGTTGAGACATTTTCCGGACTTACAGGAATCGGTGATCTGATTGTAACGTGTGCCAGTGTCCACAGCCGTAACCGCAAAGCAGGTTATCTCATGGGGCAGGGCAAATCCATGCAGGAAGCAATGGACGAGGTTCAGATGGTAGTAGAAGGAGTGTATTCTGCAAAAGCGGCAGTAAAACTTGGCGAAAAATATGGAGTATCACTTCCGATCATCAATAAAGTCAGCGAAGTATTGTTTGATGGAAAAGACCCGAAAGAAGCAGTTAATGAACTCATGCTCAGAGATAATAAGGCGGAGCATACAGCACTTCCGTGGGAAGGATAATTATAATAAAAATTGTTTGAAACAGGACGAACACCTGGTATATCAATAATTGTATAAAACAGGACGAACAACAAGAACATAAAATACACATGCTTCATACACAAAGCATGTGTAAGTTTATGTTCTTTTTACATCCATATGTAGAAAATTTATACATAGTAAGCAGAATTCTATACATACTCGGAATGTTTCCTGCATAATCTGTTAACAGTAAAACAAGTTCATGCATGGGGGTATTTTGATGGATAGATTTCAGGTATATAAAGATATCGAAGCGAGGACGAATGGAGAAATCTACATTGGTGTTGTGGGACCGGTCCGGACGGGAAAGTCTACATTTATTAAAAGATTCATGGATGTGCTGGTGCTTCCGGAAATGGAAGATGAACATGCCAGAATGCGTACGCAGGATGAACTGCCGCAATCTGCTTCGGGACGCACGATTATGACAACGGAACCAAAGTTCGTGCCGAAGGAAGCGGCAAAAATCCGGCTTGCTGATGACGTGGATGTGAAGGTACGTCTGATTGACTGCGTCGGTTATATGGTAGAAGGTGCTGCCGGTTATATGGACGGGGATTCCCAGAGACAGGTGAAAACACCGTGGTTTGCTTATGAGATCCCATTTGCAAAGGCTGCCGGGATTGGAACTAGAAAAGTAATTCATGATCATTCAACCATTGGAATTGTGATTACGACAGACGGTACCATCACAGACATTCCAAGAGAGAATTACAAAGATGCGGAGCGTATGACGATACAGGAATTAAATGGAATCGGAAAGCCTTTCATTGTACTTGTGAATTCAAAAGAACCACAGGGAGAACGGGCGCAGAACACCGCGAAGAATCTGGAACAGGAATATGGAGTACGGGCGCTGCCGGTCAACTGTGAAAAACTTACCAGAGAGGATATCTGTCAGATTTTATCGGAAGTCCTTTTTGAGTTTCCGATATCTGAAATTCAGTTTTTTGTTCCGAAATGGGTGGAGATGCTTCCAAGAGACCACAAGATCAAACAAGATCTGATTGAACATGTGAGAGTGATTCTGGAACGACTTACCAAAATCCGGGATGCTCTTGGAAGTATAGATGTTTCTGAGAGTGAGTACATAGATTCCTGCAAAGTGGATCAGATTGGAATGGGTCAGGGCTGTGTGAATATCAACATTTCTATACCAGAAAGATATTATTACGAAATGTTAAGCGAGATGACGGGAACGAAGATTGCAGGACAATATGAGCTGGTTGCAACAATTCAGGAACTTGCGAAATTAAAGGAAGAATATGAAGGAGTCCGGGACGCATTTACAACTGTTCGAATGAAAGGATATGGGGTGGTCAGTCCGGTAAGAGATGAAATTACACTTTTGGAGCCGGAGCTTATCAAACAGGGAAATAAATATGGCGTGAAGATACATTCAAAGGCCCCGTCTATCCATCTGATCCGGGCGAATATCGAGACAGAGATTGCACCGATTGTCGGAACAGAAGATCAGGCGAAAGATCTTCTTACATTCATTAAGCAGGAAGCAGAAACCGAACATGGAATCTGGGAGACGAACATTTTCGGAAAATCTGTGGAAGAATTAGTGATGGATGGTATCCGGGGTAAGATTGCCATGATCGGGGATGAAAGCCAGACAAAGCTTCAGGATACAATGCAGAAGATTGTCAATGACAGTAATGGAGGACTGGTGTGCATCATCATATAAAAATGATTTACCCCCTGCATAATTTGTGCTATACTATTTTATGGATGTCAAAAAGGAACTTAAGAAAAAAGATAAGACTTTGAATGAGATAGAAAAAATGTATGGAGGTACAATTTGATGAAAGTAGCGATTATTACTGCAAGTACAGCAGTTTATAAAGGAGAGCAGGAGGATACAAGTGGAAAAGTAATCCGCAAGATGGTGGAGGAAGCAGGGCTTGACGTTGTGTTCATGAAGGATCTCCCGACAGACAAAACTGTATTATCTACTGTTTTTCAGAGAATGGCAGACGGAAATCTTGCAGACCTGATCCTGACAACAGGCGGAGCAGGCTGCGGACCGGAAGACTGCACACCGGAGGCAACTATGGAAGTTGTAGACAGACCACTTCTTGGAATTCCGGAAGGTATGCGTGCACACATGCTTACACTGACAAAAAGAGCTATGTTGAACCGTGCAGCAGCAGGAATCCGTGGAAATGTTGTGATTGTAAATCTTCCTGGAAAAGCAGGAGCTGTAAAGGAATGTCTTGGATACATCTTGCCAGAGGTCATGCATGCAGTTGAAGTGGCACAGGGAATAAAATAATGATTAAAATTACTTACCTGGAACATAGCGGATTTACTGTTGAGTGTGACGATTATGTATTGATTTTTGATTATTATAAAGGAAATCTGCCACAGTTTGATAAAGATAAAAAAATCTGTGTATTTGCAAGTCATGTGCACTACGATCATTTTAAAAAGAAAATATTTACGTGGGCAGAAGAATATGAGAATATCCACTATATTTTATCTGATGACATTGAGGCGGCAGGGCCAAAAGATCAGACGGAGCATATAGGTGCAGATGCAGATTTTAATATTTGGGATTTAAGGACTCATACACTGAAATCCACCGATGAAGGTGTGGCATTTCTTGTAAGGGTGAAAGAGAAAACATTTTTTCATGCAGGAGATCTGAACTGGTGGTACTGGGAAGAAGAGGATGATGAGACCTGGAATGAACCGATGAGACAGGCATATCAGAAAGAGATTGCAAAAATCGAGGGTGAAGAAATTGATTATGCATTTTTCCCGCTTGATTCCAGACAGGGAGAAGAGTCTGTACTTGGTATCAATTATTTTATGCAGCATACGAATACAAAGATTGTATTCCCAATGCATATGTGGGGGTATGATATTTTAGATAAGTTTTTGAAAAATTCAGTGTCGGAGCCGTATAGAGAGCGGATCATGAAGGTGAAAGAACCGGGTCAGAGCTTTTATTTCGAGGAGGAAAGATAGATGCTGGTCAGTATATACACCGATGGAGCAGCCAGAGGAAACCCGGATGGACCGGGAGGATACGGAACCATTTTAGAGTACGTAGATTCAAAAGGCGAACTTCATATAAAGGAATTGTCAAAGGGATATGAGAAGACAACGAATAACCGCATGGAGTTGATGGCAGTCATAGCTGGACTGGAAGCATTGAACCGTCCGTGTGATGTGAAGTTGTATTCCGATTCAAAGTATGTGGTAGATGCATTCAATCAGAACTGGATCGGCGGGTGGCTGAAGAAAGGCTGGAAACGTGGAAAGAATGAGCCTGTAAAAAATGTGGATCTCTGGAAACGGCTTCTGGAAGCGAAAGAGCCACACAATGTGACATTTATCTGGGTGAAAGGACATGATGGACATCCTCAGAATGAGCGATGCGATGAACTCGCAACTTCTGCGGCAGATGCAATGAGGTAAAAAAGTTCTTTCTTTTTAGAAAAAATATGATATAATAAATACTTGCAAGTAAGACAGGTGATCGCGGCTGTAATTGCCGAAAGGCAGCAGGTGAGGAAAGTCCGGGCTTCGCAGGGCAGGGTGCCGGATAACGTCCGGTGGAGGCGACTCCAAGGCCAGTGCAACAGAAATGTACCGCCTGACAGACTCTTATGAGAATGGACAGGTAAGGGTGGAAGGGCAGTGTAAGAGACTACCGCCCGGCCGGTAACGACCGGGGCACATGTAAACCCCACTCGAAGCAAGACCGTGCAGAGACAATTTGGCGGCCCGTCAAGTCTCAGGTAGGTCGCTGGAACCTGATGGCAACATCAGGTCTAGATAGATGATCGCTCAACGACATAACCCGGCTTATCGTCTTGCTTGCTTTTGTTTTATTCCAATATGGTAATAAAAAAGATTTTCAGCTTCGAAAATTGAAACTGAAAATCTTTTTTTTATACATTTAATTCAATGTTTATCATCAATTCATAAATAAAAGATAACTGTCTGCATAGTTAAAACAGGAAGTTTTATTTGCGTTTACCAAGTCTTCCCTGATATTTTTCTTCGCAGTATTTGCAGCGGTATACTTCTTCGTCCGGATCTGTCAGTACGAAGACATGATCCAGTCCCTGCTCAATAGAAGTGATACAACGAGGATTTTTACAGCGGATCACATTGCAGATTTCGTGAGGAAGGTGAAGACATTTTTTCGCAACAACCTTCTCATTCTGGATAATGTTGACGGTAATGTTGTGATCAATGAAACCAAGGATGTCAAGATCCATAAAATCGATCGGACATTCGATTTTCATGATATCCTTTTTGCCCATACAGTTACTTTTTGCATTTTTGATAATTGCAACACAGCAGTCCAGTTGATCTAAGTGAAGATATTTGTAAATATCCATACTTCTTCCTGCCTGGATGTGATCCAGTACAAATCCTTCTGAGATCTGACCTACATTCAGTGTATTCTTAACCATAGTATATTCCTCCTTAGACTTCGATTTCCAGTAATGTCAGAATCAGAGCCATTCGAATGTATACTCCGTACTGAGCCTGAGCGAAATAAGCAGCTCTTGGGTCATCATCAACTTCAACAGCAATTTCATTTACTCTAGGAAGTGGGTGAAGTACATACATATCCTTTGGCGCAAGATCCATCTTCTGAGCATCCAGTACATAAAAATCTTTCATACGGATATAGTCTTCTTCATTGAAGAAACGTTCTTTCTGTACACGGGTCATGTAGAGAATATCGAGCTTTGGAAGAGCATCTTCCAGACGAACGACCTCTTCATACTGTGCATGTTCTTTGTCGAGAACATCATTGCGGATATAACTTGGAACACGAAGTTCTTCTGGTGAGATCAGAATGAATTTTACATTTTTGTAACGCACCAGAGCGTGAATCAGAGAGTGAACGGTACGGCCAAATTTTAAATCTCCGCAAAGACCGATCGTGATATTATCAAGATGACCTTTTAAAGAACGGATTGTAAGCAGATCGGTCAGGGTCTGTGTCGGATGCTGATGTCCGCCGTCTCCTGCATTGATGACAGGGATTCTGGAATGCTCGCTGGCTACCAGCGCAGCTCCTTCTTTCGGATGTCTCATTGCACAGATATCCGCATAACAGGAAATCATACGAATCGTATCTGCAACAGTTTCCCCTTTTGTTGCAGAACTGGAATCGGCAGAAGAAAAACCAAGAACACTGCCTCCGAGATTAAGCATTGCTGCTTCATGACTGAGTCTAGTACGTGTACTTGGTTCAAAAAATAAAGTTGCTAATTTCTTTCCATCACATGCATGAGCATATTTCTTAGGGTCCTTTTCGATGTCCTGGGCTAAATCCATAAGATTGTCTAATTCTTCCACTGTGAAATCAAGTGGACTCATCAAGTGTCTCATAAAATCCTCCTTCGCGACGTTTACTTAAAAGTCTCTGTACATAATATAACAAACCTGTCAGATTTTCAATGTAAAAATAATTTTTTTTGAATGTAAAAAATAATTTTTTTGAATCTGTAATCAGGATAAGAATGGAAGGTAGATTTTAGATATGAAATGTATTATAATGCAATGGTGTCAGTATAGAGAGGCGAAGGATGCAAGTGATACTGACTATGGTATTTGTAAAGGAGACAAGATGGATGGCTACATTAGAAGAATTAAGAGGACAGTTAGATGTCGTAGATGATCAGATCGTGAAGTTATATGAAGAGCGAATGAAAATATGTGAACAGGTTGGAGAATATAAGGTCGAAGCAGGAAGAAAAGTATTTGACCGTGTAAGGGAGAAAGAAAAGCTTCAGAATGTGGCATCAAAAGTTTCTTCTGATTTTGATAAAAAAGGAATTCAGGAACTGTATCAGCAGCTTATGTCCATGAGCCGCAAGTTACAGTATCAGCAGCTTGTGAAGGCAGGAGCTCTTGGAAGGCTTCCTTTTATAGAGATTGATTCACTTGGCGTGGAGAAAGCGAGAGTCGTATTTCAGGGCATGGAAGGTGCTTATGGACAGGCAGCTATGAAGACCTATTTCGGAGAGGACTGCAACAGTTATTCCGTCCGTACATTCCGGGATGCAATGGAAGCAATCGAGGAGGGCGCCGCAGATTATGCAGTGCTTCCAATCGAAAATTCTACAGCAGGTGCGGTAAACGAAGTCTATGACCTTCTGGTAGAATTTGAAAATTATATTGTAGGAGAAGTCATAATTCCAATCACGCATACACTGGCAGGACTTCCAGGGACACAGCTTTCTGAACTGAAGCGAGTGTATTCTAAAGCAGAAGCGCTGATGCAGACGACCAGGTTTTTGGAAGAACACAGTGACTGGCAGCAGATCAGCGTGGCAAATACAGCGATTGCAGCAAAGAAAATCCTGGATGACCAGGACCGGACTCAGGCGGCAGTCTGCAGTGCCTATGCGGCAAAAGTCTACGGACTGGAAGTGTTAGAAGACAACATTAATGATGAATCCGGAAACTGTACAAGATTTATTATTGTGACGAACCAGAAGGTGTTCTTGAAAGGGGCAAAGAAGATCAGTATTTGCTTTGAGGTTCCACATGAGAGTGGATCGCTGTATCATTTACTGTCACATTTTATTTATAATGATCTGAATATGTCAAAAATCGAGTCCAGACCAATTGAGGGAAGAAGCTGGGAGTACCGTTTCTTTGTAGATTTTGAAGGCAATCTGGAAGAACCAGGTGTGAAGAATGCACTTAGGGGCTTGCGGGAAGAGAGCAGAAGCCTGAAGATACTTGGAAATTACTAATACCAGTGTGGGAGTGCCGGACATAGAGTAATCCGTTAGAGGATTTGTATAATAGAAAAACATAAAATGACATAAAAAAGGAGACATCGAGGAAATGAGAATGAATGAATTGATTTTATATAAAGATATGGAAGACGGGGAACTTCTCCAGGACATGACATTTCTTATGGAGAACTATAATAATGAATATTACAATGAGGACGATATGAAGAGCCTTCTGTATTCTACGATTGGTGATCTGACAGAGTTATCAGTCAGTCACGGATTTGAAGGAAATCTGTGGCATACTTATCTGACTTACCTTATGGTCAGTCATGAGAATGCATACAGCACTTCCTGTGAGATTGTCGGACCGGTCGAAGGAAGTATTAATATTGCAGCACTGCATGATTTTAAGATTTTTAAAGAACTGTTTGACTATGATTTTCAGAATCTTGGAGAGGTACTTGGAGAAGATGGACTTGCCATGATCCGGGATTACAAGGGGGTCAATGGACATGGACAGGTCTTCAATGAGAGAATCCGTGACCGTATCTGTGACCTTGCAAAGGCACTTGATGGAACGAAATGTGCAGAAGAATTTAAAGAGAAAGTAACACAGTTCTACAAGGAATTTGGCGTTGGCAAACTGGGGCTTCACAAAGCATTTCGTATTGAGCATACCGAAGAAGGGGCAAGAATCGTGCCGATCACAAAGATTGCTCACGTGCACCTGGATGATCTGGTGGGATACGAGATGGCAAAGAAAAAACTGATTGACAATACAGAAGCATTTGTTATGGGAAGAAAATCCAATAACTGTCTGTTATTTGGAGATGCCGGAACCGGGAAATCTTCTTCTATCAAGGCAATCCTGAATCAGTATTATGATCAGGGCCTTCGTATGATCGAAGTCTATAAGCATCAATTCCAGGATCTCAATGATGTAATTGCGCAGATCAAGAACCGTAATTACAAGTTCATCATATACATGGATGATTTGTCATTCGAGGAATTTGAGATTGAATATAAATATCTGAAAGCGGTCATCGAGGGAGGACTTGAGAAAAAACCAGATAATGTGCTTATTTATGCAACATCTAACCGAAGACATCTGATCCGTGAGACATTTAAGGATAAAGAAGATAGAGATGAAGAATTACATACAAATGATACCGTACAGGAAAAGCTGTCACTGGTAGCAAGATTTGGTGTGACGATCTACTTTGGAAGACCACAGAAACGAGAGTTTCAGGAAATCGTGTGCCAGCTTGCCAAGAGAAATAATCTTAATCTAACGGAGGAGGAACTCCTGGCAGAGGCAAATAAATGGGAGTTAAGTCACGGAGGAATGTCAGGACGAACTGCACAGCAGTTTATTGATTATCTGGCAGGAAAAGAGGCGTAATCATGAATGTATTTTTGCCGGCAGATATTCTGATTCCAGATGTAGAAAGCATGGAGAAGTGGTCGGTGATTGCATGCGACCAGTTCTCTTCGCAGCCAGAATACTGGAAAGATGTAAAGGAGACGGTAGGAGATGCTCCATCTTCCTTTCATTTGATTTTTCCGGAAGCAGAATTGGAAGAAGTGGACGAGAATGAAAAGATAAAGACAATCCATTGGAATATGCAATCATATCTTGAACAGGGAATTTTTCAGAAATATGAAAAATCCTATGTTTATGTAGAGAGGACCCTTAAAAATGGCAGTATTCGAAGAGGGCTGATCGGGATGATTGATCTGGAAGCATATGATTATTCGGAAAATAGTTCTTCCAGAATCCGTGCGACGGAAAAGACAGTGACCTGTAGAATTCCGCCAAGAGTCAGAATCCGTGAGGATGCGCCTGTCGAATTGCCACATATATTACTTTTGTGTGATGACAGAAGTGATGGGTTGATGAAATGGCTGAGCGGGAAAAAGGAAGAAATGCGTAAGATTTATAATTTTAATCTTATGAAAGAAGGCGGACATATCAGTGGATGGCTGGTGTCTGGAAAACTTGCAAAAGATTTTGAAAAGCAGATTACATCTTATGAGAATATAAGTGCAGAGATGCCCTATGCGGTTGGCGACGGGAATCATTCGCTGGCTACAGCAAAAGTGTGTTATGAAAATTATAAAAAAACACATTCCGATACAGAAAATGCAAATGCTCCGGCAAGATATGCGATGGTGGAGCTGGAAAATATTCACGACAAAGCGTTGGAATTTTCTCCGATTTATCGAATTGTTACAGAGACAGATGAAGAAGCATTATTGGATGAGCTTCAAAAAACATGTTGCGCCCCGGAAGGATATCCAGTACAATGGTATACGAAAGAGCGCCAAGGTGTTCTTTATTTAAATCCGAATAAAAGTAGGCTTGCAGTCGCAATTTTACAGAATTTTTTAGACGAATATCTGAAAAACCATAGAGGACAGATGGATTATATACATGGAGAAGAGGCATTAAAGAACCTGGCAGAGAAGGAAAATGCGGTTGGCTTTTTATTGCCTGCAATGGAGAAAAGAGAGTTGTTTCCTTACGTGACTGAAAGTGGAACACTTCCAAGAAAGACATTTTCCATGGGACATGCGACGGAGAAAAGATATTATTTGGAAGCAAGACAGATTCGCTGATATGACTAGAAAAGATAAAATCATAATAATGATATGGAGGTAAAAGGATGAAAACATCATTAGTTATTATGGCTGCCGGGATCGGTTCCAGATTTGGTGGAGGAATTAAGCAGTTAGAGCCGGTTGGAATGCATGGAGAGATCATTATGGACTATTCCATTCATGATGCAATCGAAGCTGGATTTAACAAGATTATATTTATTATCCGCAAGGACATAGAGGAAGCCTTCCGGGAGGTTATCGGAGAGAGAATCGAAGCTATCTGTAAACAATTAAACGTAGAGATTGACTATGCATTCCAGGCAATCGACGATCTTCCAAAAGGAGTAAAACTTCCAAAAGACCGTACAAAGCCATGGGGAACAGGTCAGGCAGTTCTGGCATGTAAGGGTCTTATAAAAGAGCCATTTGCGGTAATTAATGCAGATGACTATTATGGAAAAGAATCATTTTTTAAACTGCATGATTTTCTGGAGGAGTACACACCGGAGAAACCAACAGATTTTTGTGCGGCAGGGTTTATTCTGAAGAATACACTCAGTGAAAACGGCGGCGTTACAAGAGGTGTATGCCAGGTCAATGAGAATGGATACCTGACCGGAATTGACGAGACAAAGAACATTGTAAAAGTGGGGAATAAGGCAGCAGTCCAGAAAGAAGACGGACAGGAGCCAATTGATGAGAATTCCCATGTATCGATGAATATGTGGGGACTGACACCGGAGTTCGTAGAGACACTGGAAAAAGGATTCAAGGAATTTTTTGAAAAACCAGATGTGGATGTGCTAAAGGGAGAGTATCTGCTTCCGATTTACATTGATGAGTTACTTCAGAAAGGCGAAGTGACGGTTAAAGTCCTTGAAACACAGGATAAATGGTTCGGAGTTACTTACAAAGAAGATAAGGACTCAGTTGTAGAATCTTTCAAGAAGTTGATTGAAGAGGGCGTTTATAAAGAAAAGCTGTTTGATGATATTCTGTAATAAATGATAGAATAAGTGAAAATCGTAAGTATAATACGAAAAAGGTCGTGCGGGAATTAATCCTGCACGACTTTTATGTTGCTGATGTCAGAGTCAATAACGAGAGAGTAGTTTGTATAATAAACCACAAACCCGGGTTTTGCTCCGTTTGGTTTCTTGACATGCTTCTTTTCAATGTAGTCAATCTCGACTTTATCACTGCCGCGGTTCTTAGAATAATAAGCAGCCAGCCGTCCGGCTTCTTCAAAAGTACGGTCCGGAAGTTCATCGCCATTTGTCTTGACAATGACGTGGGATCCGGGAGCACCTTTTGCGTGAAACCACCAGTCACCGCCATTTGCAAAAGAGAAAGTCAGTTCATCGTTCTGGATATTATTTTTACCAACGTAAATGTCATATCCGTCACTGGAGATGTAGTGCATTGGTTTGTTAGTCAGTTTTACTTTTTTCTTTGTGAATTTTCTGCGCACATAGCCGCTGGCAGTCAATTCTTCTTTGATCTGTCCCAGATCCGCTTCGCTTAGCGCAATGTCCAGAGAGTTGCTGACGGATTCCAGATAGCTGATCTCATCAGCTGTCTCCTGGATCAGTTCGGACAGCGCCTCAAAAGTACGCTTCTGCTTATTGTATTTTGCAAAATATTTTTGTGCATTTTCCTGAGGAGTTTTCTGTGAATCCAATGGAATCGTAATATCTTCGTTCGTATAGTAATTCAGGCAGGTCAATGACTTTGCTTCCGGATCAAGGTTGTAACCATAAGTGTTGATCAGTTCTCCGTAAACTTTGTATTTTTCACGGTCTTCGGTTCCTTGTAGTTGTTTGGATTGTAAGTCATATTTTTTCCTTGCACGTTCCAGATTCGTCTGCACAACATGGCGCAGGTCTGCACTTTTCTGACGTATCCGTGTTACGGTGTTGCGAGTCGCATAATAAGTGCGAAGCACCCGTGAGATGGAATCGAAGCATTCTGCCCGGTAATTTCCATAATGAGAAAATGGAATGGCGGTGAATTCTTTTGGCACTTCGTTGCTATAGTAAATCACTGGGTGGAAATTTCCTTCCTTCAGGTCTTCGATATAGTAGGAAAACTGGCGGTACAGGTGAATGAGCATATCTTCGGAAATGTCGGAAGCCGGAATATCCGTATCCAGTCCGGACCCCGAGACGATATGTTCCGCTACTACAGGACTGATACCGGTAAAGCTTGTGTAGATTGCTTTTCCAAGGGCAGCAGGTTTTTCTCTCAGTGCCAGGACAAAGTTTTTAAAAGAAACTGTGAGCGGGTCCAGTTTAGACATCGTGTCCGGGATGAAATAGGTTCTTCCAGGAAGGACTTCCCGGACAGAACTCATTTGTGCGGAAACATGCTTAATGCTGTCCAGAATCTTATCTTTATCATCGCAGAAGATGATATTGCTGTGCTTGCCCATGATTTCTACGATCAGACGCTTACGGCAAAGGTCCCCCAGTTCATTTAAATGCTCAATATCAAAGAATAAAATACGTTCCAGACCAGGCTGTGAGATAGCTGTGATACGCCCATTCCCAACATATTTGCGAAGAAGCATACAAAAACCAGGTGCAGTCATAGGACTCGGTTTATTCTCATCAGTGAGATAAATCAATGGAAGAGATGCACTTGCAGAAATATATAGTTTGCGTTGCCCTTCGGGTGTTTTTATTGTGATCAACAGTTCGTCCGGTTCCGGCTGTGCAATTTTGTAGATGCGTCCGCCAAGGATAGAATCGGAAAGTTCTTTTCGAACTGCTGCGATTGTTGTTCCGTCAAATGCCATAATATAAGCACTCCTTTAAAATAATGTTATAAATGTATGATAAATGTTTACTTTTCATATCATACCATAGTTGACTCAAAAATCCAAATGAAGTATAATAAAACGTACGGTTAAAACCGTATTTATTACTGAAAAGAAGAGGTAATACACATGATCAAGAGTATGACCGGTTTCGGAAGATGTGAAATATCAGAGGGAGACCGCAAGTTTACCGTAGAGATGAAAGGCGTGAATCACCGCTATCTGGATATGAGTATCCGTATGCCGAAGAAACTGAATTTCTTCGAGACGGCAATCAGGACAGAAATCAAGAAAAGAATCCAGAGAGGAAAAGTAGACATCTTTATCAGCTATGAGGATTTATCTGACGGACAGGTTTCATTAAAGTATAATGAAAGTCTGGCAGCAGAATATCTTGAATATTTCAAGCAGATGGAAGAAAAGTTTGGCATTGAGAATGATGTCCGTGTGTCTGCACTTTCCAGATATCCTGAGATATTTACAATGGAAGAGGGCAGTGAGGATACCGATGAACTTTGGAAAGGACTTAAAAAAGCACTGGATGGAGCCGTTGACGGATTTGTAACTACAAGGACTGCAGAGGGAGAACATCTGAGAGAAGATATTCTTGCAAAGCTTGATGGAATTCTTGAGATGGTAGCATTTATCGAGGAGCGTTCTCCGAAGATCGTTGCCGAGTATAGAGAAAAGCTGGAAGCCAAAGTTAAAGAACTTCTTGAAGATACGCAGATCGAGGAGAATCGTATTGCAGCAGAAGTTGTGATTTATGCAGATAAGATCTGTACAGATGAAGAGGTCGTACGACTGAAGAGTCATGTCGTACATATGAAAGAGACGCTCCAGTCAGATGAGGCAGGAATCGGACGCAAGCTTGATTTTATTGCACAGGAGATGAACCGTGAAGCAAATACAATCTTGTCAAAGGCAAATGACTTGGAAGTTTCCAATACAGGAATTGGGTTAAAGACAGAGATTGAGAAGGTCAGAGAACAGATCCAGAATATTGAATAAGAGGTATAGCTATGAATAAAGAGGGAATTCTTATTGTAGTATCCGGGTTTTCCGGTGCCGGCAAAGGTACGATTATGAAAGCACTTCTGGAGAGATATGATAATTATGCATTATCCATCTCTGCAACAACAAGAAACCCAAGACCGGGAGAAGAAGAAGGAAAGGCTTATTTTTTCAAAACAACTGAAGAATTTGAAAAAATGATTGCGAAAGATGATTTGATAGAGTATGCTATGTACGTGGGAAATTATTACGGAACACCGAAAGCATATGTAGAAGAGCAACTTTGTGCAGGGAAAGATGTAATCCTGGAGATTGAAATCCAGGGCGCATTGAAAGTCAAAGAAAAATTTCCGAATACATTATTACTGTTCGTAACACCTCCGAGCGCAGAAGAACTCAGAAAGCGTCTGGAAGGACGGGGGACTGAGACACGGGAAGTCATCGATGGGCGTATGAAGCGCGCTATTGAAGAGGCAGAATATATGGATCAGTATGATTATCTGGTCGTGAACGATGAATTAGATGTGTGCGTGGAAGAGATGCATCATCTGATTCAGGGAGAACATGAGAGATGTTTCCGTAATCAGACATTTATAGAGCATATGAAGAGAGAGTTGAAAGGAGAATAGTGTACATGTTACATCCATCTTACACAGACTTAATGAAGGTCGTTAATAAAGACGTTGAGGAAGGCGAGACAAAGGTTGTTAACAGCCGTTATTCTATCGTTATGGCTACAGCTAAAAGAGCACGAGAGATTATTGATGGTTCAATGCCATTAGTAGATACAAAACCGGGTGAGAAGCCGCTTTCTATCGCGATCAGCGAGATGAATCAGGGAAAGATCACTATACTTGCTGAAGAAGAGGCTGCAAAACTTGTGGAACTGGAAGCAAAGCAGGCAGAGGAGAATGCAGAGGAAGATTTCTTGAATATTCAGGAAGAGGATTCAGAGGAAGACGCAGAAGCAGTAGAAGAGTCTGAAGATAACGAATAGAGAGATTACTACACGGTGTGCCGTGTGCCTGAGGCAGATACCGTCTGGTATCTGCTTTTTAAATAAGACATACAAGGAGAACTATATGAATATTTTATTTATATCCCTCGGCTGTGATAAGAACCTGGTGGATTCAGAGGTCATGCTTGGGCTTTTGGATAAAAAGGGATATCTGATCGTAGATTCAGAAGAAGACGCAGATATTATTGTTGTTAATACCTGCTGTTTTATTCATGATGCAAAGGAGGAAAGCATTCAGACCATTCTTGAGATGGCAGAGTACAAAAAAGAAGGGAAGCTGAAAGCTCTGATCGTGACCGGGTGCCTGGCACAGCGCTATCAGCAGGAGATTATTGACGAGATACCGGAAGTTGATGCAGTACTTGGCACTACTTCTTATGATCATATCGTAGAAGCGGTGGAAGAGGCTCTTGCGGGAAATGGACATGTTGTTCTGGAAGATGTGGATGCACTTCCAGATGTAAAAGAAAAGAGACTTGTAACAACAGGCGGGCATTATGCATACATGAAAATTGCCGAAGGCTGCGACAAGCATTGTACTTACTGTATCATCCCAAAACTTCGTGGTAATTACCGCAGTGTTCCGATGGAGAAGCTGCTGGCAGAAGCGAAAGCCCTGGCTGATCAGGGAGTAAAAGAATTGATTCTTGTTGCACAGGAAACGACCGTATACGGAAAGGATTTATATGGAGAGAAATCTTTGCATAAATTGCTCCGCGAGCTTTGTAAAATATCCAAAATCCAGTGGATCCGAATTCTTTATTGTTATCCGGAGGAGATTTACGATGAACTGATTCAGACGATTAAAGAAGAAAATAAAGTCTGTCACTATCTGGATCTTCCGATTCAACATGCAAGTGATGCAGTGCTAAAAAGAATGGGAAGAAAAACTTCAAAAGCTCAGCTTGTAGAGATTATTGAAAAGCTTCGAAAAGAGATCCCGGATATTTCTCTTCGTACCACATTGATTACAGGATTTCCGGGTGAGACACAAGAACAGCATGAAGAGCTGAAGGATTTCGTAGATGAGATGGAATTTGACAGACTTGGAGTTTTTACTTACTCACCGGAGGAAGATACCCCAGCTGCAACTATGACAGAGCAGATTCCGGAAGAAGTCAAGGAAGACCGCCAGGCAGAATTGATGGAACTTCAGCAGGAAATCGCATTTGATCTGGCAGAAGATATGGTCGGACGTGAAGTTCTCGTTATGATTGAAGGAAAAGTTGCAGATGAAAATGCATATGTAGGAAGAACTTATAAAGATGCACCGAATGTGGATGGCTTGATCTTTATCAATACAGACGAAGAATTGATGAGTGGAGATTTTGCAAGAGTCCGCGTGACAGGTGCACTGGAATATGATTTGATAGGAGAGCTGATATAATGAATTTACCAAATAAACTGACAGTATTACGAGTTATCATGGTTCCGTTTTTTGTATTTTTTATGTTGACGGATGTGGGAGGACCGGCAAATAAATGGATCGCGTTAGTTTTGTTCTGTGTTGCCAGTCTGACAGATATGCTGGATGGTAAGATCGCCCGCGCAAGAAATCTTGTGACAAACTTTGGAAAGTTCATGGATCCTTTAGCAGATAAGTTGCTTGTGTGTTCTGCTATGATCTGTATGATTCCGTTAGGAAAATTACAGGCATGGTTCGTCATCATCATCATTGCCCGTGAGTTTATTATTAGCGGATTCCGCCTTGTGGCTGCAGATAATGGAATTGTCATCGCAGCAAGTTACTGGGGCAAATTTAAGACAGTATCCCAGATGTTCATGATCATTGTATTGATTGCAGATCTTGGAGGTGCGTTCGATATCGTTGGCACAGTTCTAATCTGGCTTTCACTGATCCTGACAGTTGTATCACTGATCGACTATATTGCAAAGAATGTGCAGGTGCTGACACATGGAGGTATGTAATGATCGTACGTGAACTGGAAAAACAGGAAAGGAAATACGCTCTGGATATTATCTGGAGCGTTTTTTGCATGGATGTGGCCGAGGTGTATGAGCAGGAAGGGATTGATACATTTCGCGAATATTTAAAACAGGAGAATATCGACCAGCTCTGTGATAGCGGCGAACTTCTGATGTTCGGTGTATTTGAACAAGAAGAACTGGAAGGAACTATATCCCTTCAGAGGCGGGGACACATTTGTAATTATTATGTGCGCAGATCCTGCCAGGGAAAAGGTGCTGGAAGGTTACTTTTTGACTATGCGAAAAGGTATTGTAAGGAAGAACTGCATAAGACTATTATGACCGTTGATGCTGCTCCAGAGGCGGTGAAAAAATATATCCACATGGGCATGAAACCAATCGATGAGATGCAGATGATACATGGAAAATGTTATGTGCCTATGGCAATGGAAATTCTTAAGTAGAATGACTATAAAAAGCGGTCCAAACAATTTAAAAATGTAGCGTAGTGCCAATTGACGAAAAATGTTATTTATGAGAGAATAAAAAAGGATATGGTGTTAAACTTATAACAAACACTATTTATAAAACACACATAGTTGAAAGGAGTTTTAAAATGATTTATTCACAAGAAGTAGAAATGATGTGTCCGGTAGCGCAGGGCGCTAATCACGGACCAGCTCCGATTCCGGAAGAGGCAAAATGGGTTCAGGCTAAGGAGATCAAAGATATTTCCGGTTTTACACACGGCATTGGCTGGTGTGCTCCTCAGCAGGGTGCTTGTAAGCTGACACTGAATGTGAAAGATGGAATTATCCAGGAGGCATTGGTTGAGACAATCGGCTGCTCCGGAATGACACATTCAGCTGCTATGGCTTCAGAAATCCTTCCAGGAAAAACTATTTTAGAGGCATTGAATACAGACCTTGTCTGTGATGCAATCAATACAGCAATGCGTGAGTTATTCTTACAGATTGTATATGGAAGAACTCAGAGCGCATTTTCTGAAGACGGACTTGCTATCGGAGCAGGACTTGAGGACCTTGGAAAAGGACTCCGCTCTCAGGTAGGAACAATGTACGGAACATTAGCAAAAGGACCTCGTTATCTTGAGATGGCAGAGGGTTATGTAACAGGTATCGCACTCGATGAAGCAGGCGAGATCATCGGATACCAGTTCGTAAATCTTGGAAAACTTACAGACTTCATCAAAAAAGGCGATACACCGAATGATGCATGGGAAAAGGCAAAAGGACAGTATGGTCGTGTTGAAGACGCAGCAAAGATTATTGACCCAAGAAAAGAGTAGGAGGACTTTTTAAAATGGCTTTATTTGAATCATATGAAAGAAGAATTGATAAAATCAATGAAGTGCTGGCAGGATATGGAATCGCTTCAATCGAGGAAGCACAGAAGATTACAAAAGATGCCGGACTTGATGTATACAATCAGATTAAGAGCATTCAGCCAATCTGTTTTGAGAATGCATGCTGGGCTTACACAGTAGGTGCTGCAATTGCAATCAAAAAAGGCTGTAAGACAGCAGCAGAAGCAGCAGCAGCAATCGGTGAAGGACTTCAGTCTTTCTGTATTCCAGGATCTGTAGCAGATCAGAGAAAAGTTGGTCTTGGACATGGTAACCTTGGAAAGATGCTTTTGGAAGAGGATACAGACTGCTTCTGTTTCCTCGCAGGACATGAATCATTTGCAGCAGCAGAGGGTGCGATCGGTATCGCTGAAAAAGCAAACAAAGTTCGTAAAAAACCACTTCGTGTTATCTTGAACGGACTTGGAAAAGACGCAGCTAAGATTATCTCCCGTATCAATGGATTTACATATGTTCAGACAGAATATGACTACTATACAGGAGAGCTGAAAGAGGTTCAGAGAATCTCTTATTCTGATGGACTTCGTTCCAAAGTAAACTGCTATGGAGCAAATGATGTGCGTGAAGGTGTTGCAATCATGTGGAAAGAGGGTGTAGATGTATCTATCACAGGTAACTCTACAAACCCGACACGTTTCCAGCATCCAGTAGCAGGAACGTACAAAAAAGAGTGTGTTGAGAAAGGTAAAAAATACTTCTCAGTAGCATCTGGTGGTGGTACAGGACGTACACTTCATCCAGATAACATGGCTGCAGGTCCAGCATCTTATGGTATGACAGATACACTTGGACGTATGCACTCAGATGCACAGTTTGCAGGATCATCTTCTGTACCGGCTCACGTAGAGATGATGGGTCTCATCGGAGCAGGTAACAACCCGATGGTTGGTATGACTGTTGCAGTAGCAGTTTCCGTAGAGGAAGCAGCAAAGGCTGGTAAATTCTAAGAAACCGCCAGAAAAGCAGAAATAATAATGGAATAATGAGAGGAGCTTAGCGTATGCTAGGCTTCTCTTTACGTTTATAAGTGTGAACTTTAATACAATTTTTTGATTTTGTAGTATTTTGAGTTGTCGAAAGATATTGAAATATTTACCTTACTATTATATAATTGCTCAAATATTAGATGACAGTTGGTCAATTTTATAACAAGGAGGACAAAATTATGGCGTTTAAAAAGGTTGTAGTTGTAGGCGGTGGTGTGCTGGGGAGCCAGATCGCTTACCAGGTTGCATACAAAGGATTTGATGTGACGGTATGGCTTCGAAGTGAAGGCTCCATTGAACGTGCAAAGCCGAAATTTGCAAGATGGCATGAGACATATTTAAAAGATCTGGAGGCGACAAAAGCTTTGATCGGAACAGGAACAAAGCTGTATCCGAGAGGTCTGGTTGATGATTTTGAGAATCTGACAGTAGAAAAAGTAGAGGAATTAAAAGCGCAGGCTGACCAGGCATTTGAAAGTCTTATATATGAACTTGATATGGCGAAAGCAATGGCAGATGCAGACCTTGTGATTGAATCTTTATCAGAAGATCCGAAAGCAAAGATTGCATTCTATCAGCAGATGGCGCCGCTTCTTCCGGAAAAGACAGTTATTGTGACAAATTCATCAACTATGGTACCGAGTGCATTTGCTCAGTACACAGGAAGACCGGAAAAATATCTTGCACTGCATTTTGCAAATGAAATCTGGAAAAATAACACGGCTGAGATTATGGGGCATGCCGGTACAGAAGGAAAATATTACGATGAGGTTGTAGAGTTTGCCGGACAGATTGGTATGATTCCATTGAAATTACATAAAGAACAGCCGGGATATATTCTGAACTCTCTGTTAGTTCCGTTTTTGAATGCCGGAGAAGCACTTTATGCAAATGATGTGGCTGATCCGGAGACAATTGATCTGACATGGAGTCTTGCTACCGGAGCTCCACTTGGGCCATTCCGTATTCTTGATATTGTGGGACTGGAGACTGCGTACAATATCGTTTGTATGGATCCGGTGGCAAAAGATCCGGAGACAACACCAGGAAAGATTGCAAAACGCTTGAAAGAAAAAATCGATGCAGGCAAGAAAGGCGTCTGCACAGGAGAAGGATTTTATAAATACACAAAGTAAAAAGTATGACCGTCAGGATATGTTTCCTGACGGTTTTGACGTATGGAAAGTAATTTGGTAGAATAATAAAAGGCAGTAACAAAACAGATGATAAATGATAACGTAGCAGACAGAAAGGAATGTGACAGATATGCAGTATCAGGAGTTTGGAAAAACAGGCTTGAGGGTTTCGAAGCTGTGTCTTGGAACATGGGGTATCGGAGGTGCCGGCTGGGACAGTTATTCGGATGAGTCACGAATGGATGCAATTAAAGCAGCACTGGAGTGTGGTATTAATTTTATAGATACAGCACCGGCTTACAATGCAGGAAAAGCAGAATGTTATGTTGGTGAGACTTTGAATAAGCTTAAAAAGCGCAGGGAGGTGGTCATTTCTACAAAATGTGGAAATAAATTCGTAGATGGAAAATATCTTCGCTGTGGTTCAAAAGAGAGTATTTTAAAGCAGTGCGACGAGTCGCTGAAAAATCTAAAGACAGACTATATTGATATTTATCTGGTACACTGGCCGGATCCGGATGTTGAACTGGAAGAGACAATAGATGCGGTGAGTACGTTGAAAAAAGAAGGAAAAATTCTGCATGCAGGAGTTTCTAATTTTTCAAAAGAACAGATTGAAGAAGCCCAGAAATATTGCGAAATCGAAGCTTTTCAGCCACAGTATTCACTGGCAGACCGAAAAGACGAGAAGTTGATTCGCTGGGCTTATGAACAAGGGCTTGGAATTATGACTTATGGAACTTTAGGTGGCGGAATTCTGACTGGAAATTACCGAAAACTTAGAACCTTTGAGCAGACTGACAGCAGAAATCGATTTTACCCATATTTTAAAGAACCATTGTTTTCAAAAGCAATGGAACTGTTAACAATCATGGATCAGATTGCAGAAGAGAGAAATGTTTCCTTGGCTCAGATCGCAGAGAAATGGGTGATTCAGAAGAGATTTGTATCCAGTTGCATCATTGGGGCGCAGAGCCGTGCCAGAGTAGAAGAAAACTGCAGAAATCTTCAATGGGAACTGACGGATAATGAGATTCGAAGACTGGAGTCTGTAAGAATATTATAACAGTCGGATAACTGATTTATGGAAGGGAAAATAGTGGAAGATAAGAAAAAGATGCTATTTCATTTATTTATTTCAACTTTATATCTGAGCACATTTACTTTCGGTGGAGGATATGTGATTGTTTCCCTGTTAAAGAAAAAATTCGTGGACGAATATCACTGGATTGAAAATGATGAGATGTTAGATCTTGTGGCAATTGCACAATCGGCACCGGGAGCAATCGCAGTTAATGGAGCGATTGTGGTGGGATATAAACTGGCGGGGCTTATAGGAGCATTTGTAGCGGTTATAGGAGCAATTATTCCACCATTCGTGATTATCACAATTCTTACAATGTGTTATCAGGCATTTCGTGATAACTGGCTGATCAGTCAGATGCTGGAAGGCATGCAGGCAGGTGTGGCTGCAGTCATTGCCTGTGTGACTTACGAAATGGGAAATGGTATAGCAAAAGGCGGTGACAAAATGTCACTTCTGATAATGGCTGGAGCATTTGTTGCGGCATGTTTCATGAATGTGAATGTAATATATATTATTCTGACATGTATTATATTTGGTGTGGTAAGGACTCTTTTAAAAAGGAGAAAAGAAGCATGATCTATTTGCAGTTGTTCTTAAGTTTCCTCCAAGTTGGCATGTTCAGTTTCGGAGGTGGATATGCAGCGCTTCCTCTGATTCAGGGTCAGGTCGTAAAAGCGCATAGCTGGCTTAGCATGTCAGAATTTACAGATCTGATTACCATATCTCAGATGACACCGGGACCAATAGCCGTGAATTCAGCAACATTTGTAGGTGAAAAGATTGCAGGTATACCAGGAGCACTCTGTGCAACAGCCGGGTACATATTGCCGTCTTGTATTATTGTAACGGTAATTGCAAAGATTTATCTAAAATGGCGGAATATGGAGTTATTTCAGAGGGTGTTAGGCTCTTTGCGCCCAGCGGTTGTTGCATTGATAGCATCGGCAGGAATATCAATTCTCATTACGGCATTTTGGGGAAATGATATGATTACTTTTGCAGGAACTAACTGGGGTCTGGTTACAATATTTGTAATCTGTATTTTTCTGATACAGAAAGTGAAGATGAATCCTGTGTGGGTGATGCTGCTGGCAGGGGTGATGAAAGTTGGCGTGAGTTGTGCTCAACGCTTGTAGGATAATATTTATACCAAAATAAACAATACAAAATATACGCACACTGACGACAACGCTGGTGACAAAAGACCGCGTGCTTGCACACAATCCGGTTGGAGCATTGTATCAGACAAAAGCGTATTACAAGAAACGGATGGCTGATCTGACGTCAGGAGAAAAAGAACAATAATTTGAAGCGAAAAATGGATTTCAAGACCTGAATGAAAGGGGAGCGAAAATTACATAAGGGGAGCGAAAGTAAGTATGGCTAGAAGAAAAAAGAATAAGAATCTAAAAGGAATTCCTGTGGCAATCATGCTGATTCTTGCATTGATCGGCGGATTTGCGGAGCGTGGGAATTTGATGGAACGAATGTCTGGTGATCCTGTACAAAACATTGCAGATACGGTTGCGACCGGTCAGATGAAAGTGACCTATTTCAATGTAGGACAGGGTGACTGTACAATTATTCAGACAGAAGGCCATAATGCAATGATCGATGCTGGGAATAACCATGAAGGAAAAGATGTGGTGGATTATCTGAATCAACAGGGCATAGACAAGCTTGACTATCTGATTCTGACACACCCGGATGCCGATCACATAGGTGGCGGCGATGATGTTTTGGAGAAGATTGAGGTAGAACAGGTTATTATGCCGGATGTGGCGAATGATACAATGACTTATGAAGAAGTTATGGATGATATTGAGAAAGAAAATGTTCCGGTAGAGCATCCAAAAGTCGGCGAAGAGTTCGGATTTGGAGATGCGACATTTACTGTGCTTTGTCCGGAAACGGATCTGGTCAGTTCAGATGATACCAATGATGCTTCAGTAGGAATTAAACTGGTGCACGGGGAGAATTCTTTTGTCATGTGTGGAGATGCCAGTGAGAAATCTGAGAGCGCAATGGTGAAGAGATTTGGAAGTGCGTTGGAATGTGATGTGTTAAAATGCGGACACCACGGAAGCAGAACTTCTACAAGTGAAGTGTTTTTAAAAGCAACGAATCCAACATGGGCTGTTATCAGCTGTGGCGTGGATAATTCTTATGGACATCCGCATCAGGAGACGCTGGAGCGCCTGGATAACGATGATGTGCAGGTTTACCGCACAGATCTACTTGGAACAATTATTGCAACGAGTGACGGAACGAATATTTCCTGGTTCAGTGAGAAAGAGTAAAAATCAAAAAAAATAAAAAAGTTCTTAGAAAAGATAAGATAGATACTTGACAAATACATGAGATATTGCTATTATTTAAAAACAGAACGCACTCTGTTTTTGAAAAGATACATGAAAGAGGTGCATTATGCAGAGAGTTTATTCATTATTAGTTGACAACAATTCCGGAGTATTAAGTAGAATATCCGGACTATTCACAAGAAGAGGATACAACATCGACAGTATTACAGCCGGTGTGACGGCAGATCCAAGATTTACGAGAATCACGATTGTATCCAGTGGAGATGAGATTATTTTATCTCAGATTGAAAAGCAGATTGCCAAGCTGGAAGACGTGATCGTAGTGAAGGTCTTAAAGCCGGAAGAATCCGTATATCGTGAACTGATATTGGTTAAGATCCGTGCCAATGCACAGCAGCGGTCAGAGATTGTTTCAATTGCTGATATCTTTCGTGCAAAGATTGTTGATGCAGAGAGAGAGTCTCTCGTGATTGAGCTTACAGGAACCCAGTCGAAGCTGGAAGCGTTCTTACAGCTCCTGGATGGTTATGAGATCCTGGAACTTGCCAGAACCGGAATTGCCGGACTGTCAAGAGGAATCAAGGATGTCACATTTATCGAGTAGTTACCAATTTAAATTTACATATTTATTAGGAGGAATGTCAAAATGGCAGCAAGAATTTTTTATCAGGAAGATTGTAATTTATCAGCACTGGAAGGACAGAAGATTGCTATCATCGGATATGGTAGTCAGGGACATGCTCATGCTCTGAACCTGAAAGAGTCCGGATGTGACGTAATCGTAGGTCTTTATGAGGGAAGTAAATCCTGGAAGAAAGCTGAAGAGCAGGGATTGAAAGTATACACAGCAGCAGAGGCAGCAAAGCAGGCAGACATTATCATGATTCTTATCAATGATGAGTTACAGGCTGATATGTACAAGAAAGACATCGAGCCAAACCTTGAGGAAGGAAACATGTTAATGTTCGCTCATGGTTTCAACATTCACTTCGGATGCATCAAACCACCTAAGAACGTAGATGTAACAATGATCGCTCCTAAGGCACCAGGACACACAGTTCGCAGCGAGTATATTGCAGGAAAAGGAACTCCTTGCCTTATCGCTGTAGAGCAGGATGCTACAGGGAAAGCTTGGGACAGAACATTAGCTTATGGTCTTGCAATTGGTGGAGCAAGAGCAGGACTTCTTGAGACAACATACAGAACAGAGACAGAGACAGACCTCTTCGGTGAGCAGGCAGTCCTTTGCGGTGGTGTTTGTGCACTTATGCAGGCAGGATTTGAGACACTTTGCGAAGCAGGATATGATCCGAGAAATGCTTACTTTGAATGTATCCATGAGATGAAACTGATTGTAGACTTAATTTATCAGTCAGGATTCGCTGGAATGAGATATTCTATTTCTAACACTGCAGAGTATGGTGACTATGTAACAGGACCTAAGATTGTTACAGAGGATACAAAGAAAGCTATGAAGAAGATTCTTTCTGATATCCAGGACGGAACATTTGCAAAAGAGTTCTTACTTGATATGTCTCCGGCAGGACGTCAGGTACACTTCCAGGCTATGAGAAAGCTTGCAGCTGAGCACCCATCAGAGAAAGTTGGAGCTGAAGTTAGAAAGCTGTACAGCTGGAATGGAGAAGACAAACTGATCAACAACTAATCGAGATTTGCAGCATAGAATCAGACTTGATCTTACATATTTGACATAAGAGATAAAAGAAGCTTTACGAACCGTAACAGGAACGCAGAGCTTCTTTTTTGTATAATCGGAAAAAGCAGTTCCGATTATATAAAGAACTCCCGCAGAAAGTCATACGTGTGAATAAGGATTATGTGGGTAATTTTGAATGATGCTTTTGTATGTGAAAAATACACAAAAAATTATAATTTTAGTTTTCAATTACATACATATATGATAGAATAAAACATAAAGTAAAAAGTTCGATACCAATTTTAAATGCGGCAGAATGAATCGAATGATTACGAACGACTGGAAACAGCAAGCATCAAGGGAGGTATGAGACATGGATGAAAGATTAGAGAATCTGCGGTCGACGAAAAATCCAAAAGCGCGTATCAAGATTATGAAAGGACATTTTGCTACAAGCAACTCACATCTGGATACTTATATTGATATGTCAACAGTAAAGATTCGTCATAACAATGCGAGAGAGGCAGCGAAAGTACTGGAGCAGGAGTACGTGACAAGTACATATGTAGATACGATTGTATGCCTGGATGAGACATGTGTGATTGGAGCATTTCTGGCTGAACAGCTGGCAGACAGCACACATATGGCATTGAGCCATAAGAATAATATTTCTGTGATCACACCGGAATATAACGGATTGGGGCAGATTATGTTCCGTGATAATCAACAGAGAATGATCAAAGATCAGCAGGTACTTGTGCTGGCAGCATCCATTACGACTGGAAAGACGATTAAGCGTGCTATTGATTCTGTATTATATTATGGAGGAACGATTTGTGGAGTATGTTCTATCTTCAGTGCTGTAACAAAAGTAGCAGGCATGGAAGTAAAGACAATTTTTACAAGCAAAGATCTTCCGGCATATCATGCATATGAGCCGAATAAGTGCCCAATGTGTGAAGCAGGTGACAGAGTAGAAGCAATTGTCAACAGTTTTGGATATTCAAAATTATAGAAATAGAACAGGAGTATCTGTTAAATAATAAGATGAGGAGTCGGAGAGAAAAATGCGAGCAATTATTTCCGGCTCTTTTTCGTGGACATCCTGCTGGAGATTTTTTATATAATAGGAAATGCAATTTCCTATTATATAAAAAGACAACCACATGACGGTATGGTTGTCTTTCCATGTTTCTCTATGAATTAAGCAATTCCGTTAACAGCTTTTGTCAGACGGGAAATCTTTCTAGAGCATGTGTTTTTGTGGTATACACCCTTGCTTCCAGCTTTGTTGATTTCAGCGATCGCCTCTTTAAGAGCTGCTGCAGCAGTTGCTGCATCTTTCTTCTCTACAGCTGTCTCAACTTTTTTTACGTAAGTTTTAACTTTAGACTTGATTGCTTTATTTCTAGCAGCCTTTGTCTCGTTTACTAAAATTCTCTTCTTTGCGGATTTGATATTAGCCAATTTGTCCACCTCCAATATCTATGATTTCGATTATAATGATCAGTTCGACAGATCCGGACACGGACGTTCTCTCGAACACACTCATTCATTTTAGACCAGCTGACTTATTCTGTCAATACATAATTATGGAAATATTGTAAAAACTAGTATAAAAATAGTGCTTGCAGGTGAAAAGGGGAGAAAATCATGGTTGAAAAATATAACATACGGACAGATCTGGCATTGGAAGAGAAGGAACGTTTTGAGTCTGACCAGGTGGAGGTACAAGGAGTTGTGTTGGAGGAAGAATATGATAAGGAGCGGGAAATTAGGGTGACGACTGTACGGATTGAAACCGAAAATGGTGCGAAGACTATGGGGAAACCAGTCGGAACATATCTGACGATTGAAGCCCCGAATTTATCTTCACCGGATGAGGGAATCCACCGGGAGGTTTCAGAAGAACTGGCAAAATATTTGATAGAAGTTATGAAAAAAATCATACCGGAAAGTGAACATGATAAGGAAGTTCTGGTCATAGGGCTTGGAAATCGTCAGGCGACACCCGATGCTCTTGGCCCTTATGTGGCAGATAATCTGAACGTTACCAGACATATTGTGAAAGAATATGGGAAATATGCAGCACTAGAAGAGATGAATTGTGTGGTCAGTGCCATAGTTCCAGGAGTGATGGCACAGACCGGAATGGAAACAGCGGAGATTATAAAGGGTGTGGTGAGGGAGACCAAGCCAGATCTTTTAATTGTAATTGACGCCCTTGCTGCGAGAAATTCCAGAAGACTGAACCGGACGATTCAGATTGCTGATACCGGAATCAATCCAGGCTCCGGTGTCGGTAATTACCGGAATGCGATTACAAAAGAAACAATTGGAGTTCCGGTAATTGCAATCGGAGTTCCGACAGTGGTTGATGCTGTGACAATTGTAAGTGATACGATGGAAAATCTATTGTCAGCACTGGAGACATCAGAATCGTTAAAAGGAGTCGGACTTGTGCTAGGAGGATACAGCGAAGCAGAGAAGTATGAGCTGATCAAAGAACTGATCGCACCAAACCTGAACAGTATGTTTATGACACCGAAAGATATAGATGAGACAGTAAAACGTCTGAGTTACACCATCTCGGAGGGGCTGAATCTTGCGTTTTCAGGGCAAAGTTTTGAATAGAAGATATTTTGGATTTCTGAAAGGACATGCACATAAGAACCCCAATTGCATCATATATTATTAGAACTAAGACGCACATGGGGCGGTGTAATGCAAGAAAAAAAGAAAAGAAATCGAATACGGATGCTATTGATCGTAGGGATGCTGCTGATTTATGCATTTACAGATATAGAAAATGTAAAAATAAGCAGGGAGAGAAAAAATTTTTTTAGCTCAACAAGTCAAAATGTCCTGAAGCAGGCGGCAAACTGGCTGCTTCCGGGACTTACATATGTAAAAGAGGGGCGGAAAGACACATTGACGGGAAGAATTGAAAAAAGTGTTTTAAGCTTCGTTCCAATCAGTGAATATGTTCGAAATCATGAAGAACCGGAAACAACCGTGGAAGATACATTGACACGAACTATGATTCTGGAAAATCAGGCAAATGATGAAAATGCTATCGATGAGAACGGCAATCTGATTCCGGCTGGGAGTATGCAAGAATCAGTTGGGGCTGGGGTGCCAGAAGAAAATGCAGCAGTATTAGCCAGTACACCGGTTCAGGACATTGATATGAATCAGTTAAATGATTACGAATATCTGGTGGGAACATTTTACACCGTTGACGGGACAACTATGACCGATCCGGAGGAACTGAATGCAGGGAAGTTTCTGGAGAAGAATCTGGCGCTTGATAGGACAACAGGAGGACCAAAAGTACTGATTTATCACACACATTCCCAGGAGGCATTTGCTGATTCTGTTGATGGAGACACTTCTACGACGATTATGGGGATAGGTACATATTTGACAGAGCTTTTGAATGCAAGGGCAATTGAGACACTTCATCATGAGGGCATTTATGATCTGATTGATGGGAAATTGGATCGCAGCCGGGCCTATCAGCTTGCAGAGCCGGATGTCCGGCAGATTTTAAAAGATAATCCAAGCATTGAAGTGGTGATTGATCTGCATCGAGATGGCGTGGCGCAGGGCACACATCTGGTGACGGAAATTAATGGGAAACCAACCGCTCAGATCATGTTTTTTAATGGTCTTAGCCGGACAAGGAAAAATGGAGAGATCGCATATTTGAATAATCCATACCGTGAGGATAATCTGGCAACGTCTTTTCAGATGCAGCTTATGGCAGCAAGATACTATCCTGGTTTTACGAGGCATATTTATCTGAAAAGTTACCGGTATAATCTGGATCTGGCACCGAAGGCAATGCTTATTGAGGCAGGAGCACAGACGAATACAGTAGAAGAGATGAGAAATGCTATGGAAGTACTGGCAGATGTGCTGAGCCGGGTGCTGACACCCTGAAGAACTTGAAAAAGCTTGAAAAAGGTTGCGCTGACGTCTTGAAAATTTATTTGCCTGTCTTTTTGTTTTGTGCTATATTTTAAATAGTATGTTTAAAAATGGAAAGGAACTGACGAAATGGCAAAGAACAACACTTATGATGCAGATAGTATTACCGTCCTGGAAGGACTTGAGGCAGTCCGGAAGAGACCGGGAATGTATATCGGAAGTGTATCGACGAAAGGATTGAACCATCTGATCTATGAGATTGTAGACAATGCAGTTGATGAACATCTGGCCGGATTTTGTACGGAGATTCATGTAACTCTGGAAAAAGATGGCTCTGCGACAATTTCGGACAATGGCCGAGGAGTTCCGGTCGGTATGCATGCAAAAGGCGTTTCAGCGGAGCGAATTGTATATACGACACTGCATGCAGGTGGTAAATTTGATGACTCTGCTTATAAGACAAGTGGTGGTCTTCATGGAGTTGGTTCTTCAGTTGTAAATGCATTGTCTGCTTATATGGATGTGCAGGTCAGTCGTGATGGATATATTCATCATGACCGGTATGAGAGAGGTATTCCTGTAGTTGAACTGGAAGATGGACTTCTTCCGACAATCGGGAAGACAAGAAAGACCGGAACGAAGGTTAACTTTCTGCCAGATGATACGATATTTGAAAAAACGAAGTTCAAAGCAGAGGAAGTCAAAAGACGTATGCATGAGACGACCTACCTTAATCCGAACCTGACGATTATATTTGAAGATTTAAGAGGCGCAGAACCAGAGCATATCGTTTATCATGAGCCAGACGGAATTCTTGGATTTATCCGTGAACTAAATGCAAACAAAGAATCTGTCCATGAGCCGGTTTATTTTAAAGGTGAGGCAGACGGAATAGAAGTGGAAGTTGCATTCCAGTATGTAAATGAGTTCCATGAAAATATTCTTGGATTCTGTAACAACATTTATAACAGTGAGGGCGGTACACATCTGACCGGATTTAAGACAACATTTACAACAGTCATTAATCAGTATGCAAGAGAACTTGGAATTCTTAAAGATAAGGATCCTAATTTTACAGGAGCGGATGTGCGAAATGGAATGACAGCGATCGTGTCCATCAAACACCCGGATCCGCGATTCGAAGGTCAGACGAAGACGAAGCTGGACAACCCGGATGCATCCAAGGCGACTGGCAAGGTGGTCGGTGAGGAAATTGTTCGTTTTTTTGACCGCAATCTGGAGACACTGAAAAATGTCATCGGTTGTGCGGAGAAAGCTGCAAAAATCCGTAAAACAGAAGAAAAAGCGAAGACGAATCTTCTGACGAAGCAGAAATATTCTTTTGACAGCAACGGAAAGCTTGCCAACTGCGAGAGCCGCGACGCATCAAAATGCGAGATATTTATTGTGGAGGGAGATTCTGCCGGAGGATCTGCAAAGACAGCAAGAGACCGTATGTATCAGGCAATCCTGCCGATCCGGGGTAAGATTCTGAACGTGGAGAAAGCAAGCATCGACAAAGTCCTTGCGAATGCGGAAATCAAGACTATGATCAATGCTTTTGGCTGTGGATTTTCCGAGGGCTACGGCAATGATTTTGATATTACAAAACTGCGCTATGACAAGATTATTATTATGGCTGATGCTGACGTGGACGGCGCACACATTTCCACATTGCTTCTGACGTTGTTCTACCGCTTTATGCCGGAGCTTATTCAGGAGGGACATGTCTATATTGCCATGCCGCCGCTTTATAAAGCTATGCCGAAGAAAGGCGAGGAAGAGTATCTGTACGATGACAAGGCCTTGGAAAAATACAGGAAAACCCATGATGGTCCATTTACTCTGCAGCGCTATAAAGGTCTTGGAGAGATGGACGCAGACCAGCTTTGGGAGACAACACTGAATCCTAAGACAAGACTTTTAAAATTAGTAGAGATTGAGGATGGAAGAATGGCATCCAGTGTGACTGAGATGCTGATGGGAACAGAAGTACCGCCAAGACGTGCATTTATCTATGAAAATGCGACAGAAGCGGAGCTTGACATATAAAATTTAGGAGAGAAAATATGCAGGATTCACAGATTATCAGAACGGAATACAGTGAGTTGATGAAGAAGTCTTACATTGACTATGCCATGAGTGTTATCATTGCCAGGGCACTTCCTGATGTGCGGGATGGACTAAAACCAGTACAGCGCCGTACGCTTTATGATATGTACGAGCTTGGTATCCGTTATGATAAACCATATAGAAAATGTGCCCGTATCGTTGGGGATACGATGGGAAAATATCACCCGCACGGTGACAGTTCCATCTATGATGCATTAGTTGTCATGGCACAGGAGTTTAAAAAAGGAATGGCACTGGTGGACGGACATGGTAACTTCGGATCCATTGAAGGGGACGGAGCAGCCGCAATGCGTTACACAGAGGCAAGACTTGCAAAGATCACGCAGGAAGCTTATCTTGCTGACCTGGATAAGAATATTGTAGACTTTATGCCGAACTTTGATGAGACGGAGAAAGAACCGGAAGTTCTTCCGGTGCGTGTACCGAATCTTCTGATCAACGGAGCGGATGGTATTGCAGTTGGTATGGCGACCAGTATTCCACCACATAATCTGTCAGAAGTCATTGATGCGGTAGAAGCGTATATGAAACAGGAAGACATTTCCACAAAGCAATTGATGAAATATATCAAAGGACCGGATTTTCCAACCGGAGGAATTATTGTCAATAAAGATGACCTTCTTGAAATCTATGAATCTGGTGCAGGTAAGATTAAAGTCCGTGGTAAAGTGGAAGTAGAGGAGATGAAAGGTGGCAAGAAGCGTCTTGTCATCACTGAGATTCCTTACACGATGATCGGAGCCGGAATCGGCAAGTTTTTAAATGATGTTTGTGCGCTTGTAGAGACAAAGAAGACAAACGATATCGTAGACATTTCCAATATGTCTTCAAAGGAAGGAATCCGCATTGTTATTGAGCTGAAAAAAGGAGCAGATGTTGAAAATCTGACCAATATGCTCTATAAAAAGACAAGATTGGAAGATACTTTCGGGGTAAATATGCTGGCAGTTGCAGACGGACGTCCGGAGACTATGGGGCTTAAGAAGATTATCGAGCACCATGTAGATTTCCAGTTCGAACTGGCAACAAGAAAATATAAGACATTGCTTGCAAAAGAGCGGGATAGAAAAGAAATTCAGGAAGGTCTTATCAAAGCGTGTGATGTCATTGACCTGATTATTGAAATCCTGCGGGGAAGTCAGTCTGTGGCTGATGCAAGAGCCTGTCTGACACAGGGAATCACCGAAAATATCAAATTTAAATCCGGGATTTCCAGGAAAATGGCTGCGATGCTCCGTTTTACTGAGCGCCAGGCAAATGCAATCCTGGAAATGCGTCTCTATAAACTCATTGGTCTGGAAATTGAAGCGCTGGTGAAAGAACATGAGGAGACTCTGAAAAATATTGCAAGATATGAAGATATTTTGAATCATTATGATTCTATGGCAGAAGTTATCATTGAAGATCTGGAGCATTTCAAAAAGGAATATGCACGCAAACGCCGCACTGTTGTAGAGAATGGCCAGGAGGCTGTCTATGAAGAAAAGAAAGTAGAAGAACAGGAAGTAGTATTCCTGATGGATCGTTTTGGCTATGCCAAGACAGTGGATGTGGCAACTTACGAGCGAAATAAAGAGGCGGCAGATGCAGAGAATAAATGGATCGTAAACTGCATTAATACCGGAAAACTGTGTGTATTTACCAATACCGGCAAGATGCATCAGATTAAAGTGCTCGATCTTCCATATGGAAAGTTCCGTGATAAGGGGCAGCCAATCGACAATGTAAGTAATTATGACAGTACACAGGAAATGGTCGTATATATGTGCGACGAATTACAGCTTCGTTATGCGAAATTATTATTTGCAACGAAGCAGGGAATGATTAAGAAAGTAAAGGGAAATGAGTTCCAGGTGGCAAAACGTACCATTGCAGCAACAAAGCTTCAGGAGGATGATGAGCTGATCAGTGTTCAAGTCATTACTGATGACCAGCATGTAGTCCTTCAGACAAAAGATGGATATTTTCTGCGTTTTTCAGCTCAGGAAGTTGCCGAGAAGAAGAAAGCGGCTGTGGGAGTCCGGGGCATAAAGCTTCGTAAGAATGATGAGCTGGAACAGATTTATCTCTTTTACGAAGGAACGGAGCAGAAGATTTCATACGGTGACCGGGAACTGACGTTGAACCGGCTGAAGGTTGCAAAACGTGACGGAACCGGAACGAAGGCTAGGAGTTAAGAGTGAAAATCCAGGCATCAATCATGCCGGGCATTTATGAGAGAGTAAGATACAGCAGGAAAGAAGGCAGCAGAAATGATTCAGGATATTGCACCACATAAACTGAATAATCAGTATGGACAGAAAAAAGCACCGGATGCAGGCAGCAGATTTTTATATTATGATGGCAGAAAGGTTCTGGTGAGAAAAGGAATTGGCGGGAACGAGAATCAAATCGCATATCCGACTTATGAAGAACTGAAAAAGTGTATGCCTAAAGAGGCGGCAGAAGATACAGAATATACATATTTATTTGCAGTAGACGATAAAAGCTATTATCTTGGAAAAAAAGAGAATGTCGGTATATTATCTGAACAGATGGGATACGAGTGGATCGATCATCAAGAGTTTAGATGTGTATCTCCAAAGTATGAGGCCTTTGCAGGAATCACAGGCTGGCAGCTTGCCAGATGGTATCAGCAACACAAGTTCTGTGGGCGATGTGGAAATGTGATGAAGCCAGATCATGTGGAACGGATGATGCAATGTCCGAAGTGTGGACTGATGGAATTTCCGAAGATCTGTCCGGCTGTGATTATTGGAGTTATTGACGGTGACCGGATCTTGATGTCCAAGTATGCAGGACGGGAATATAAGAAATATGCACTTCTTGCGGGATTTACAGAGATTGGTGAAACACTGGAAGAGACAGTGAGCCGGGAGGTTATGGAAGAGGTTGGTTTAAAAGTAAAGAATATTACTTATTATAAGAATCAGCCGTGGGCATTTTCAGATACATTACTGATGGGATTCTTCTGCGAGCTTGACGGATCAGATCAGGTGAAATTAGATGAAAATGAGCTGGCACTTGCTGAATGGTTCGAACGGAATCAGATTCCGGCAGAGCCGGACGACATCAGTCTGACTAACGAGATGATGATGGTGTTTCGTGACGGATATACGATATAAAGAAAATGGGAAGCTGACATTAATGTTGGCTTCCCATTTCACTCAATGTCTGGAAAAATTCCAGATCTTCCTGTTTTAATTTTAAATTCGTACAGTATTTCTTGCCTTCAGGAGTTGTGACATTGATTTCCACAAGGGTTCCTTCTTCCAGTGCATTTCCAACGACGGCTTTTAAGAAAAGTGGAAACTTCGGATGATTGTTGCGGAAACGATTCATGCTGCTTTTTAACTTCTGGAGCATTGCAATCTGATTAAAATTCATAAATATTTTAAAATCTCCTTTGTTTTTATGATGTTTCATTATACAATAGAAAAAATGTGGTTTCAATACCAAACTATGAGGAGGACTTAAGATGAGTGAGAGGAAGATCATTCAGGTTGAGGACAAGGTGCCATTTAAGCTGCTCTTGCCACTCAGCATTCAGCACATGTTTGCCATGTTCGGCGCATCTGTGCTTGTACCGTTCATTTTCGGGATCAATCCGGCAATTGTGTTATTTATGAACGGTGTGGGAACTTTGATTTTTATGACAGTGACCAAGGGGAAGGCGCCGGCATACTTAGGTTCCAGCTTTGCATTTCTTGCACCGGCAGGAATCGTTATTAGTAAAATGGGTTATTCCTATGCCCTGGGAGGATTCGTGGCAGTCGGTTTCTGCGGCTGTATTCTTTCTTTTATTATTTATAAATGTGGAACAGAATGGATTGACGTGGTTCTGCCGCCTGCAGCTATGGGACCGGTCGTTGCTTTGATCGGACTGGAGTTATCCGGCTCTGCGGCAAGCAATGCGGGACTTCTTTGCGACAAGCCGGATATGAAAAATGTAATTGTATTTTTAGTGACACTTGGTGTTGCGATATTTGGAAATATTTTATTCCGTGGCTTTTTATCTGTAATCCCAATCCTGATCGCAGTTATTGCAGGATATGTGGCAGCGTTCTGTCTTGGAATCTTAGACTTCTCACAGGTAGCAGCAGCTTCCTGGTTTGCCCTGCCAAATTTCCAACCTGCAAAGTTTGATATGGGAGCAATTCTTATGATCCTTCCGGTATTACTTGTTATTACCTCAGAGCATATCGGACATCAGGTTGTGACCGGCAAGATTATCGGACGGGATCTGTTAAAGGATCCGGGGCTTCACAGATCTCTGTTTGGAGATAACTTTTCAACGATGCTTTCCGGTCTGATCGGTTCCGTCCCGACAACGACTTACGGTGAGAATATCGGAGTTATGGCAGTGACAAAGGTATATAGTGTGCGCGTTATTGCAGGGGCAGCAGTGCTTTCTATTATCTGTTCCTTTGTCGGGAAGTTGTCTATGCTGATCCAGACGATTCCAGGACCGGTCATCGGAGGAATCTCCTTCCTTTTGTATGGAATGATAGGAGCTTCCGGAATCCGAATCCTTGTAGACGCGCAGGTAGACTATGGTAAATCTAGAAACCTGACACTGACAAGTGTTGTGTTTATAACAGGACTTTCCGGTATTGCAGTAAATTTTGGGGATGTACAGCTTACGGGAATGGTACTGGCGTGTGTAGTTGCCATGATCCTGAGTCTGATCTTTTATATACTGGATAAGTTAAAACTTACGAACGATCGTGATTAAAGACTTAAGGGGAATCGCAGCGCAGCCGCTGGAAAAGTCTTTGGAAAAGATTGATGTAAATATAAAAAAAACCTTGATTTTTAGGGTTTGTGGTGCTATACTTTGAAATAGTAACATAGGAATCGGCAGAAGAGTGGACGCAAGTTCACTCTTCTTTGTTGCATGGGTGTGTAAAAAGACAAGAAGTCTTTGACACAGTAAGGAGGAAATTAGAACATTGTCAAAAAGAGAAATTTATGAGCAGAAGACGGAAGAAATCCTGAATCCGATCATGGAGGAACTGGAATTTGAACTGGTAGATGTAGAGTATGTAAAAGAAGGCAGCATGTGGTATCTGCGGGCTTACATTGACAAACCGGGCGGAATTACAGTGAATGACTGCGAAGCTGTAAGCCGAAGATTATCAGATATTTTAGATGAAAAAGATTTTATTGAAGATTCTTATGTTCTGGAGGTCAGCTCTCCTGGACTTGGAAGACCTCTGAAGAAGGAGAAAGATTATAAACGTAATCTTGGAAAAGAAGTTGAGATACGTACCTACCGTATGGTTGACAAGAAGAAAGAATTCACAGGACTTCTTGACAGCTATAACTATGAGGCAGGAACAGTTACGATAGAACTGGAAGATGGAACTAGGAAGACATTTGAAAAAGGCGATATTGCGCTTATTCGCCTGGCGTTCGATTTTTAGATTAGGAGGAGAATTACTATGAACACAGAATTATTAGAAGCGTTGAATATTTTGGAAAAAGAAAAAGAAATTAGCAAAGAGACTCTGTTAGATGCAATTGAGAATTCCCTGTTAAATGCATGTAAGAACCATTTTGGTAAAGCAGATAACATCAAAGTTATTATGGATCATGATACTTGTGATTACCAGCTTTTTGCAGAGAAGACAGTTGTTGAGACTGTAGAAGATCCGCTTGAGCAGATCAGTCTTGACGAGGCAAGCCAGTTAGATGGACATTATGACCTCGGCGATATCGTTCGTGTTCCAATCGAATCCAAATCATTTGGACGTATTGCAACACAGAATGCAAAGAACCTGATCCTTCAGAAAATCCGCGAGGAAGAGCGGAAAGTTGTATATGATCAGTATTTTGAGAAAGAGAAGGATATCGTGACAGGTATCGTTCAGCGTTATGTAGGTAAGAATGTAAGTATCAACCTTGGAAAAGCAGATGCTATGCTGACAGAGAATGAGCAGGTCAAAGGTGAAGTGTTCAAACCAACAGAGCGCATCAAGCTCTATGTTGTAGAAGTAAAGAATACAACAAAAGGACCGAAGATTCTTGTATCACGTACACATCCGGAACTTGTAAAGAGACTGTTCGAGTCTGAGGTTACAGAGGTAAGAGACGGAATCGTAGAGATTAAGAGTATTGCAAGAGAGGCCGGAAGCAGAACAAAGATTGCAGTATGGTCTAATGATCCGGATGTAGATCCGGTCGGAGCATGCGTTGGTATGAACGGAGCCAGAGTCAATGCGATCGTGAATGAACTTCGCGGCGAGAAGATTGATATCATCAACTGGAGCGATAATCCGGCAATCCTGATCGAGAATGCGTTAAGCCCTGCAAAAGTTATTTCTGTTATGGCTGATCCGGATGAGAAGAAAGCAAGCGTTATTGTACCGGATTATCAGCTTTCCCTTGCAATCGGTAAAGAAGGACAGAATGCAAGACTGGCAGCAAGACTGACTGGATATAAGATCGATATCAAGAGCGAGACACAGGCAATTGAGTCCGGTGAGCTTCCAGAGAACTATATGGAACTGGGCGAAGGTGTGTACGAAGAAGATGTTTATGATGAGAATGAAGAATATCCAGAGGACGCAGATGTAGAAGTAGATACAGAAGCGAAAAATGAAACAGAAGCTAATGTTCAGCCGGAAGAAGACGGTGAGGAGGCGTAAGAATCTCATTGGGAGCAAATAAAAAGATTCCTATGCGTCAGTGTGTGGGATGTCAGGAAATGAAGAATAAAAAAGAAATGATCCGTGTAATCCGTACCAGTGAAGGAGAATTTCTGTTAGATGCGACCGGACGCAAAAATGGACGGGGCGCATACATTTGTCCAAATCAGGAATGTCTGAAAAAGGCAGTGAAAAGTAAGGGCCTTGAGAGATCTTTTAAGCAGGCAATTCCGCAGGAAGTGTATGAGTCTTTGGAAAAGGAGATGACAGAGCTTGAAACCAGATAAGATCTTATCACTCGTCGGGCTTGCAACGCGGGCAGGTAAGACAGCCAGCGGAGAGTTCTGTACAGAAAAGGAAGTAAAGACAGGAAGAGCAGCGCTTGTTATTGTGGCAGGAGATGCTTCCGAAAATACAAAGAAAAAGTTCCGGGATATGTGTGAATTTTATGAAGTGCCAATCTATTTTTATAAAGATAAAGATACCTTGGGGCATGCAATGGGAAAGGAATTCCGGGCATCTCTTGCAATACTGGACGAAGGTTTTGCGAAGGAAATTACGAAGCAGATGAAGACAGAAGATAATACGGTTGCATAGAGGAGGTAGTGTATATGTCAAAAATCAAAATATATGAGTTAGCGAAAGAACTTGATAAGCCGAGCAAAGAGCTTGTTGAGTTCCTGAATAAAAAGGATGTGGAAGCCAAGACACATATGAGTACCATCGACGAGGCAGAAGCAGATATGGTAAGAAAAGCATTTGCACCAAAGGCAGATGCCGAAAAAGCAGAAGAGGAAAAATCTGACGCACCAAAGAAGAAAAAAATCGTCCAGGTATTCCGCCCGCAGAACACCCAGAGTGGTGGAAGACAGGGCGGAAAGCGTCAGGGTCAGGGACGTGACGACAGACGCGATAACCGTTCTCAGACTGGACGTGATGATAAAAGAGATAACCGTTCAAACGGTGGAAATAAAAATGGAAAATCTCAGAATGGACGCAAAGAAGTAAGAGATGAAAGACCATCCCAGCCAATTCGTCCACGTCCGGACAGAATCCGTCAACAGGTTCAGCAGATGCATGAGGCAGAAGCAGCTGCAGCCGCGCAGAAGAAGAGACTGGAACAGGAGAAAAAAGAGCAGGAAAGAAAAGAAAACCGTTCTCAGGGAAATCGTGATAACCGCGACGAAAGAAGAGATAACCGTGGACGTGATGACAGAAGAGATGACAGACGCGATAACCGTAATCAGGGCGGACGCGATGACAGACGTGATAACCGTAATCAGGGCGGACGCGATGACAGAAGAGATGACAGACGCGACAATCGTAATCAGGGCGGACGTGACGACAGACGTGATAATCGTGGACGTGATGACAGACGTGACAACCGCAAGAACAGTCCGGCAATTCCAGAGCCAATCGTGGAAGGTCAGAAGCCACAGAGAAACAAAGGAAAAGGTAAGGATGACTTTAAGAAGAAAGATAAAGACTTCCGCCATGACGAAGACCGCGTAGGAAAAGGTAAGAAGGGCAAGAATGAGCCAAAGACTCAGCTTCAGAAACCGGAGAAGAAAGAGCAGAAACAGGAAGAGCAGATCAAATCTATCACGATTCCAGAGGTTCTGACGATTCAGGAACTTGCAGATAAGATGAAGATTGTTCCTTCGGTTATTGTAAAGAAACTCTTCATGCAGGGTAAAATCGTAACAGTCAATCAGGAAATTGATTACGAGACAGCTGAAGAAATCGCATTGGAGTTTGATGTCCTCTGTGAAAAAGAGGAAGTTGTTGATGTGATTGAAGAACTTCTTAAAGAGGACGAAGAGGATGAAAGCAAGATGAAAAAACGTCCACCTGTAGTCTGTGTCATGGGTCACGTTGACCACGGTAAGACTTCCCTTTTGGACGCTATCCGTCAGACAAATGTCATCGACCGAGAGGCTGGTGGTATCACACAGCACATTGGTGCTTCTGTTGTAGAGGTAAATGGAGAAAAAATCACATTCCTGGACACACCGGGACATGAGGCGTTTACAGCAATGCGTATGCGTGGAGCAAGTTCTACAGATATCGCAATCCTTGTTGTCGCAGCAGATGACGGTGTCATGCCACAGACTGTTGAGGCTATCAACCATGCAAAAGCTGCAGGTGTTGAGATTATTGTAGCTGTCAACAAGATTGATAAACCGAGTGCTAATGTTGATCGTGTAAAACAGGAACTGACAGAGTATGAATTGATTGCAGAGGACTGGGGTGGAAGTACTATTTTTGTTCCGGTATCTGCTAAGACAGGAGAAGGCCTGGAAGAACTGATGGAAATGATCCTTCTGACTGCAGAGGTTATGGAATTAAAAGCAAATCCGAACCGCCGTGCAAGAGGTCTTGTATTGGAAGCACAGCTTGATAAAGGAAGAGGTCCGGTCGCAACTGTACTTGTGCAGAAAGGCACACTCCGTGTCGGAGATGCGATTGCAGCAGGCTCTGCACATGGTAAAGTAAGAGCTATGATGGATGACAAGGGAAGACGTGTGAAAGAGGCAGGTCCATCTGTTCCAGTAGAGATTCTTGGACTTGATGATGTACCGAATGCAGGAGAAGTTGTAGTATGCTGTAAGAATGAAAAAGAGGCAAGAAGCTTTGCTGAGACATTTATTGCTCAGAATAAAGTGAAACTTCTTGAAGATACAAAGTCAAAACTTTCCCTGGATGATCTGTTTACACAGATTCAGGAAGGTAATTTAAAAGAACTTGATCTGATCGTTAAGGCTGATGTACAGGGATCTGTAGAGGCTGTAAAACAGAGCCTTCTGAAGCTGTCTAACGACGAAGTTATTGTAAAAGTGATCCATGGTGGTGTTGGTGCAATCAATGAGTCTGATGTCAGCCTTGCATCTGCATCTAATGCGATCATCATTGGATTTAACGTACGTCCGGATGCAACTGCAAAAGAAACAGCAGAGCGAGAGGGCGTAGATGTACGTCTGTATCGTGTCATCTATAATGCGATTGAGGATGTAGAGGCAGCTATGAAAGGAATGCTTGATCCGGTATTCGAAGAAAAAGTACTTGGTCATGCAGAAGTGCGTCAGACATTCAAGGCTTCCGGTGTCGGAACTATTGCAGGTTCTTATGTACTGGATGGTTTGTTTGAGCGTGACTGCTCAGTTCGTCTGACAAGAGATGGAATTGTGATCTTTGAGGGACCGCTTGCATCTCTGAAACGTTTCAAAGATGATGTAAAAGAAGTAAAAGCAGGCTATGAGTGTGGTTTCGTATTTGCAAACTTCAATGACATCAAAGAGGGTGACCTTGTAGAAGCCTTCAAGATGGTAGAGGTTCCAAGATAAGGAAAATCATGTGAAAAGCCTTCTCTTAGGAGGAATAGAAATTGAGAAAAAGAAGTATTAAGAATACAAGAGTGAACACCGAAGTACAGCGTGAACTCAGTGAGATTATCCGCCGGGGCTTAAAGGACCCGCGGGTAGCTCCGTGGACGTCTGTTGTAGCAGTCGAGGTGGCACCAGATCTTAAGACATGTAAAGCATATATCAGTGTTCTCGGCGACGTAAAGGCGCAGGAGGATACGATCAAAGGGCTGAGAAGTGCAGAAGGATTTATCCGCCGCGAACTGGCAAGAACTCTGAATATGCGAAACACTCCGGAGATTCAGTTCATTCTGGATCAGTCTATTGAGTATGGTGTTAATATGTCCAAGAAGATTGATGAAGTAACAAAAGATCTGAACACAGAAGGTGATGAAGATGTTGAATCTGAATAAGATTCTGGAACCGGCAAAAACAATCGCCATCGGAGGACATGTGCGTCCGGATGGCGACTGTGTCGGATCCTGTATGGCAATGTATCAGTATATCCAGAATAATTATCCAGACAAAGAAGTGGACGTTTTTCTGGAGGAAATTCCATCTACATTTTACAGAATCAAAGGGACGGATGAGATTTTACATGAGATTGACGAGAGTAAACATTATGATCTGTTCATTGTACTGGACTGTGGAGATACCGGAAGACTGGAGTTTTCTGTGCCACTGTTCGTAAGTGCAGGACATACACTCTGTATTGATCATCATGTCAGCAATATCTGTTTTGCACAGGATAATTATGTTGTACCAGATGCAAGCTCCACTTCAGAGCTTGTTTACAATCTGATTGATAAAGATAAGATTACAAAAGAGATTGCAGAAGCACTGTATCTAGGAATCGTACATGATACAGGAGTATTTCAGTATTCCTGTGCCGGACCATCTACATTTCGTGCGGCGGCAGAACTTCTGGAGACTGGAATTGATGCGGCAGATCTTATTATGGATACATTTTACGAAAAATCTTATGCGAGAATGCAGATTTTCGGACGTGCACTGGTGGAGAGCTTTTTGTTCATGGAAGGAAAATGTATCGTCTCCTATATTCGTAAGAAAGTCATGGATTTCTATGGTGTAAAGCCAAAAGATCTTGACGGGATCGTAAGCCAGCTCCGTAATACCAGAGGCGTGGAAGTTGCTATTTTTATGTATGAGCTGGATCAGAATGTATTTAAAGTCAGCCTTCGTTCTGGGAATGAAGTTGATGTAAGTAAGATTGCAGGATATTTTGGCGGCGGTGGACATGAAAAAGCTTCTGGAGTTACTATGACAGGTACGCCGCAGGATATTCTGAATAATCTGGCAGAGCGCATTGATGAGCAGTTGAAAGGACAGGCATGATACACGGAGTTATAAATGTATATAAAGAGCAGGGATTTACTTCTCACGACGTGGTTGCAAAGCTTCGTGGAATCGTGGGACAGAAGAAAATCGGTCACACAGGCACATTGGATCCGGATGCGGTCGGTGTGCTGCCTGTATGTCTGGGACGTGCAACAAAATTGTGCGATATGCTGACAGATAAAGACAAAGTCTATGAGGCTGTGATGCTTCTGGGTGTGGAGACAGATACCCAGGATACAACCGGGCAGGTACTAAAAAGCAGTGAGACAGACGAGATTACAGAAGAACAGGTCCGGGCTGCAGTTTTAGATTTTATGGGGGATTACGATCAGGTTCCACCTATGTATTCCGCGCTTAAAATCAACGGAAAGAAGCTTTATGAGCTTGCCAGAGAAGGCAAGACTGTAGAGCGTGCGGCAAGACGGGTACAGATTTTCGATATTGAAATCCTAAGTATAGCATTGCCACGGGTGACAATGAAGGTCCATTGCTCAAAAGGAACATATATCCGTACATTGTGCCATGATATCGGGCAGAAGCTTGAATGTGGTGCATGTATGGAAAAGCTTACAAGAACAAAGGTAAGCAGATTTGAGATAAAGGACAGTCTGACACTTGCACAGATCGAGATATTAAAAAAAGAAGACAGACTGTCAGAAATATTGGTTCCAATGGATCAAATGTTCGCAGATTATCCGCGCATTATTGTGTCGGGAGAAGCGGCGAGACTTGCGTATAATGGCAATGGGATCAAAGACAGAGATGTCCGGAAAGATGAAAATATTCTGGACGAAGCGTATGTCAGGGTATATGATGATGTAGAAGATTTTATCGGGGTGTATCAGTATCACGAGAAAGAACGTGAATACCGGATACGGAAAATGTTTTATATAAAAGAGGAAAAATAGATGCAGTATATCAAAGGTCTTGAGCATTATGACAATGCCAGAAAGACAGCAGTGACATTTGGAAAGTTTGACGGACTTCATAAAGGGCATATGACGCTCGTTGACACAGTGAAAAAACTGCAGGACAAAGATGATGTAGATAGTGTAGTATGTGCGTTCGATATGGATTCACCGGCGCTATTGATGCTTCCGCAGGAACGGCAGATTCATCTGGAGGATGAGGTGGATTATCTGGTCGAGTGTCCGTTTACAGATGAAATCCGTCAGATGAGAGCCGAGGATTTTATCCGGAATATTATTATCGGAACCTTTCACGCAGCTTATGTGGTCGTAGGTACAGATTTCCAGTTTGGATATAATAAGGAAGGAGATATCTATATGCTGGACAAGTTCCAGGAGAGATATGGATACCGCCTGATCGTTCTGGAAAAGATACGGTATGAGAATCATATTATCAGCAGTACCTACACAAAGAAGATACTGGGAACCGGAAACATGGATCTGGTCGGCAGACTTCTGGGCTATTCTTATGGAATCTGCGGCACGGTAGAGCATGGACATAAACTTGGAAGAACACTTGGATTTCCAACGATGAATATTGCATGGCCGAAGCGCAAGATTATACCTCCGAGAGGCGTGTATCTGTGCCGTGCGTATATGGACGGATTTGGATACAATGGCATTGCAAATGTAGGCGTCAGACCGACCGTATCCAACGAAGAAAAAGTGTGGCTTGAGACATTTTTATTTGATTATGATGCAGATGCTTACGGCAAAGAAGTCATGGTGGAACTGATTGAGTTCGTCAGACCGGAGCAGAAATTTGAAAATAAAGAAGAACTGAAAGCGCGTGTGGATAAAGATATCGCCAGCGGCAGACAGTATTTTAAAATTTAAGCATACAATTAGTGCTTTACAAGATAAGGCATATATGATATATTAGTCAAGTGAGTTAGCCGGTGTTCGGTAATTGGATTCTCCAACCGTTACTTAATACCAGGCGATATATAAGAATTTAAGGAGGAACCACAACATGGTAACAAAAGAGCAGAAAGAACAGATTATTGCAGAGTATGGTAGAACAGCAGGGGATACAGGATCACCGGAAGTACAGATTGCTATCCTGACAGCTAGAATCAACGATCTTACAGATCACTTCAAAGCTAACCCGAAAGATCACCACTCAAGAAGAGGACTTCTTAAGATGGTAGGACAGAGAAGAGGACTTCTTGCATATCTTAAGAAGACAGATATCGAGAGATATCGTGCGCTGATCGAGAAGCTTGGACTGAGAAAATAATTCAGTTATGTTTAGAGACGTTCATTTTATGGACGTCTCTTTTTCTATAGCAGGAAATCGCATTTTCTAATATAAAAAAGCCAAAAAGCCAAAAAAGCCGACGCCATGTAATATGAATTTTTATATGGCACATTTTATATATGTATGTTATAATATTAAAGATTATGGACGGGGATAACACTCCGAGACCACTGAAAAGGGTATTTGCTTCGATGAAAAGTACATTTTTCAGTAGTTTCGGTGTTCCCCGGCCGATGAATAATACATGAGATACCAAAAGTGAGAGAATACGAGAGCGTGGGATTTTCATATGGTATCCCGTGAGTTCAAGAGTAATAGAGAAAAAGGAGAACACTATGTACAAAAAGTTTGAGATGGAACTGGCTGGAAGAACTCTTCGCGTAGATGTAGACAGAGTTGCAAAACAGGCAAATGGTGCTGTTCTGATGCATTACGGTGATACGACTGTTCTGTGTACGGCAACTGCATCTGAAAAGCCGAGAGAAGGAATTGATTTCTTCCCATTAAGTGTAGAGTACAATGAGAGAATGTACGCTGTAGGAAAGATTCCGGGAGGATTTAATAAACGAGAGGGAAAGGCATCTGAGAATGCAGTTCTGACAGATCGTGTTATTGACCGTCCGATGCGTCCGCTGTTCCCGAAAGATTATCGTAACGATGTAACACTGGAGAATCTGGTATTATCTGTAGATCAGGACTGCTCACCGGAGCTTACAGCTATGCTTGGTGCTGCAATTGCAACAACTATTTCAGATATTCCATTTGATGGTCCGATCTCTACAACACAGGTTGGACTTGTTGATGGCGAGTTTGTAATCAACCCGACTGCAGAGCAGAAGGCTGTATCAGATCTTGCCCTGACTGTTGCATCTACAAGAGAGAAAGTTATCATGATCGAGGCCGGTGCCAATGAAGTGCCGGAGCAGCAGATGATCGATGCAATCTTCAAGGCTCACGAAGTGAACCAGGAAGTGATCAAATTCATTGATACAATCGTAGCTGAGTGTGGAAAGCCAAAGCACTCATATGAGAGCTTTGCTGTACCGGAAGAGTTATTTGCAGCTATGAAAGAAGTGGTAACTCCAGAAGAGATGGAAGAAGCTGTATTTACGGATGACAAGCAGACTAGAGAAGAAAATATTCGTGTTGTCACAGAAAAGTTAGAAGAAGCATTTGCAGACAAGGAAGAGTGGCTTGCAATTCTTCCGGATGCTGTATATCAGTACCAGAAGAAGACTGTTCGTAAGATGATCTTAAAAGACCACAAGCGTCCAGATGGAAGACAGATCGATCAGATCAGACCACTGGCAGCAGAGGTAGACCTGATTCCTAGAGTTCATGGTTCTGCAATGTTTACCCGTGGACAGACACAAATCTGTAATATCTGTACACTGGCTCCGTTATCTGAGGCACAGAGATTAGACGGACTTGACGAGGCAGAGACAACAAAGAGATATATGCACCACTATAATTTCCCATCATACTCTGTAGGCGAGACAAGACCTTCCAGAGGACCGGGACGCCGTGAGATCGGACATGGAGCGCTGGCTGAGCGTGCACTTGTACCAGTACTTCCAAGTGAGGCAGATTTCCCATATGCGATCCGTACAGTATCTGAGACATTTGAGTCCAATGGATCCACATCACAGGCAAGTGTATGTGCATCTTCTATGGCTCTGATGGCAGCAGGTGTACCAATCAAATCTGCAGTAGCAGGAATCTCCTGTGGACTTGTAACAGGTGATACTGATGATGATTACCTTGTACTGACAGATATCCAGGGACTGGAAGACTTCTTCGGGGATATGGACTTCAAGGTAGCCGGAACACATGAAGGTATCACAGCTATCCAGATGGATATCAAGATTCACGGATTGACAAGAGCCATCATTGAAGAGGCAATTGCAAAGACAAGAAAAGCAAGACTTTACATCATGGATGAGGTTATGTCCAAAGCAATCAATGAGCCAAGAGCTGAGGTCGGAGAATACGCACCTAAGATTATCCAGATGCAGATCGATCCTCAGAAGATCGGTGATGTTGTCGGTCAGAGAGGAAAGACAATCAATGCAATCATTGAGCAGACAGGTGTGAAGATTGATATTACAGACGATGGTGCAGTATCTATCTGCGGAACAGACGCAACAGGAATGGAGCAGGCAAGAAAGCTCATTTATACAATCGTTACTGACTTTGAGGCCGGACAGGTTCTGGAAGGAAAAGTCATCAGCATCAAAGAGTTTGGAGCATTCGTTGAGTTTGCACCAGGTAAAGAAGGAATGGTACACATTTCTAAAATTTCAAAAGAAAGAGTGAATCATGTAGAAGATGTCCTGACACTTGGCGATACAGTGAAAGTTGTATGCCTTGGAAAAGATAAGATGGGAAGATTCTCATTCAGCATGAAAGACGTAGCAGAATAAAAAAATTGTAAATTGGGGACGTAGTAAAGTGTTAAAATGCTACGTCCCCATCATGGATTAAGATGCAATATTTCCATTTACAGATGCAAGTACAGAATGGTTTTATTCTTATTAAGATGATACTTCATGTCGGGCAACAGTTAAGGGTACTCTGGAGGACAGGGTATCCTTTCTTTGTTGCCAAGCATACGACAAAAAGGTCCGGTGGACCTTTTTTAGTGAAAAAAACAAGTCATAAATCCTGTCCATTTACATATATTGAGAGTAAGAGGTGAGAAATCATGAAAGAAGAAGTTATTTTAACCATTTTGCCGCATCAGCTCAGGGAGGTTCTTAAGAGAGAGAATATTGATTTCCAGAGTATTCAGGAAATCAGGCTTCGGGTCGGAAAACCTTTGATTTTGCTGTACAGAGGAAATGAAGTGATTCCTGAGGCGGACGGCAGGCCGTATTACATCACAAAAGATGAAATACGGGAAATGTTAGATTACATCAGTGGATATTCACTGTACTCTTATGAACGTGAGATGAGTCAGGGATATATTACAATTGAAGGAGGGCATAGAGTGGGACTGTCAGGACAGGCTATAATGGAAAACGGAAGGGTGAAAAATTTAAAATACATTTCATCGATCAATGTGAGAATGTCACATGAAATACTTGGATGTGCAGATGGACTATTGCCTTATATTACTTTCCACAGGCGATTATATCATACACTTCTTGTCTCGCCTCCAGGTTGTGGAAAGACGACACTACTTCGGGATCTGATACGACAAATTTCAGAAGGCAATGAGTTTATTAAGGGAATGTCTGTCGGTGTTGTCGATGAACGTTCAGAGATTGCCGGCTGTTACAGAGGTGTGGCACAGAATCATCTGGGAATCCGTACAGATGTACTGGATGGGTGTCCAAAGGCTGAGGGAATGATCATGCTGATTCGTTCGATGCGTCCCGAAGTTATTGCAGTTGATGAAATTGGAGGGAGTGAAGATGTACATGCTATTGAATATGCAATGCATTGCGGCTGCCGTATGCTTGCAACAGCTCACGCTGATTCTATGGAGGAACTACAAAAGAAACCAGTATTTGATCGGCTGATACGGGAAAAAAGATTTGAACGTTATGTATTACTTGGAAATGAGCCACAGATAGGAACGATTCAGGAAATTTATGATGAGAGAGGTTCGCTTCTGTATCAGGATCAGGAGGAAAAAACTGCTATATGTTAAAGTTTCTTGGAAGTCTTTTTATAGTAAGTTCTATGACCGGGATTGGAATCTGGAAAGCAGAAGAAGTGAAACACTCCTATCAGGCGTTAGGAAAAATATATCATTTGATTGGAATGATGAAAAATGAATTAAGTTATGCGGGCTCGGAATTTGGAGAAATGTTCGAATGTCTTTCGAAAAAAGTAGATGCACCATATCGAAATTGGCTGCTTGGAATGAAAATACAGATGGAAAGAAGAGATGGAAAGACATTTTCTGAAATATGGGAGGATAATGTCAATGGTTTTTTGAAGGAAAGCGGACTTGGTATGGAAGCTTTAAACCATTTAAAAATGCTGGGCAGAAATCTTGGAGGAGCCGATCGGCAGATGCAGATCTGGTCCATGGAACGTTATTTGAAACAAATAGAATTACAGATGGACGAGATGAGAAAAGATATTCAAATGCGAATGAAAGTGCGAATCTGTCTAGGAGCAAGTGCAGGCATATTGATTACCATATTCTTGATATAACAAAGGAATATTTAGTTGTAAATGAAAAACCATGAGCTGCGAATGTGAATCAGGAGGTAACTATGAGTGTCAATTTAATCTTCAAAATTGCAGCAGTTGGAATTCTTGTGTCTGTTATAAGTCAGGTGCTCAAACACAGTGGGAGAGAGGAACAGGCATTTCTGACAAGCCTTGCAGGCCTGATTCTTGTATTATTTTGGATTGTACCTTACATATATGAACTTTTTGAATCAATCCAAAGATTGTTTACACTGTAAAAGAGCAGTGAGCGCGAAAAGGAAAGGCGGCATCTTACATGAGTATTTTGAAAGTAGGGGTTCTCGCAGTTGCCGGAGTTCTTCTGGCAGTTCAGTTTAAAAATGGGAAAACAGAATATAGCACTTATATAAGTGTTGTATTGGGAATTTTAATTTTTGGCGGAATTTTGGGATATCTGGAAATATTGATCCATGCATTTGATAAGTTGGAAGAGGATTTGGATTTAGATTATGCATATGTCGCAATTTTATTGAAAATGCTTGGAATTACTTATGTGTCGGAACTTGTGTCTGCAATCTGTAAAGATGCAGGATATCAGTCAGTTGCACTTCAGATTGAAATATTTGCAAGGCTTGGGATCATGGTTTTGTGTATTCCGATTCTTATGACACTTCTGGAGGTTGTACGAGGGTTTCTGGGGTAGAGCGTATGTTGATAAGAAAAATATCGGACGTGGAAAAATTCACGAAAAATTCCCGGAGATTTATGTGTCGGAGATTTATGGGATTAGGGATGCTTTTTTTGTGCTTCTGTATGGAGTTACTTATTGGGAGAAATGTTTATGCATCACAGCTGCAATCAGGTATAAACGATGAAACTGCACTGACTTCAAGTGTTGTCTGTCAGTTTGCAGATCAGTACGACTACGGCGAAATTGATGAGACATTAAAAGAACTTTTCCCCAAGGAAAGGCTGGATTTTAAAGAAATACTTATAGGAGTTCTGTCCGGTGATATTACATTTTCAGCTCAATTATTGAAGCAGCTTGTTAAAGAACAGTTTTCCTATGCATTTGCGAGCAGCAGGCAGAACCTGATACATATTCTCATGCTGGCGATTATGACGGCAGTATTTACGAATTTTGCCCGGGCATTTGGAAATGGTCAGGCAGCAGACACGGGCTTTTACGTGATGTATCTTATGATTGTGGCACTTTGTCTGAATTCCTGCCAGATCATCATGGACTGGGTGGAGGCAGGAATCAGCAATCTGATACAGTTCATGACAGTATTTGGTCCTATTTATTTTCCAGCGGTGGCAGTCGCAAAAGGGAGTGTGACTGCAATTTCTTTTTACAGCCTGACGCTTTTTCTTGTATATCTGGTAGAGATGTTTCTGAAGTATGTGGTGCTCCCGGCAATTCATATTTATATTTTAGTAAGTATGCTGAATTATTTGACGAAGGAATCGTATCTGAGCAAACTGGCAGAGTTGATAAAGACTGTACTTGTGTGGATTATGAAGACAATTCTGGCGGGTGTAGTGGGGCTGAATCTGGTGCAGAGCCTTTTAAGTCCTGCTATGGATACAGTCAAGAGAAGTGCGTTGACGAGGGGCACTGAGGCAATACCTGGGATCGGAGATGCGATTGGCGGTGTGACAGAGGTGATTTTTGCTTCGGCAGTGCTTGTGAAAAATGGAATAGGTGTAGTGGGAGCGATTATCTGTTTTGCTCTTTGCCTGATGCCGATTGTACAGATAGGGGCAATCGCACTTCTTTATAAACTGGCGGCAGCTCTGATGCAGCCGGTATCAGATGTCCGGATTATTGGATGTATGGAAACTGTAGGAGAAGGTATGAGGCTTTTGATCCGGGCAGTGTTTACAGTAGGAATGTTGTTCCTTATTACAATTATACTGGTGGCGGCATCTACTGGGACAACATAAAAGCTTTACAGCAAAATGAAACTGTGAAAAGACATAAGACAGAAACAGGAAGGAGAAACAAGTGGTTCAGGAATGTTATGACTGGGTGTGGAAACTGGCTGGATATCTGATTTTTATGACGGCAGTATTACAGCTTGTCCCAGGAGAGAAAGACCGCAAGTACATTCATTTTTTTACAGGACTGGTGCTGATCATTCTGATAGCATCGCCTGTGATAAAATTCTTTACTTCAGATGATCTATTTGTTCAGTTTCAGGATCAGTATGATGCAATGGAGACACAGGTAGAGGAGATGTTAAAGAATACCTCCGGATTGGAATCTGTGATGAAATCTCAGGATAATAGAAACGCAGAAGATGAGCTAAGTGAAAACGTGGAAGGGGGAGAGCCCGGTGAAATCCAGGTGGAGGAGATCCGAATCGGACACGGCAGTGAAAATCCGTAAGGTGTTTGAACATTTAAAGCATGGAAAGGTAAAAAAAGACCAGCTTCTTATCGTGTTTTTTGTGGGAATTCTTTTACTCGTGATTTCAATTCCTGCCGGAACTAAGAAAGACAGCAATACTGGAACTAAGAAAACACTGGCCAATTCGTCAAAAAGCAGTGTCGGAACGACAAAGCAGAGTGAGTATACAGCTTATATGGAAGAACGACTGGAACGGATTCTCTCCCAGATTGACGGGGCGGGACAGGTGCAGGTGATGATTACCTGGAAGTCTGATGGTGAAAAGGTGGTTGAAAAGGACAGAAAGTCCAATGAGGAAAATGTGTCCGAGCAGGACAGTCAGGGAGGCAGCAGGACAACGAGCAGCCATGACACGCAGGAGACGACAGTCTATAATAGTGGAAGCAGTACTTCCGGTGTACAGGAGCCTTATGTCAGCAAGGAGCTTTCCCCTCAAGCACAAGGTGTGATTGTGATTGCGCCGGGCGGAGACGATGCAGTAGTCGTAAAAAATATTACGGAAGCTGTGCAGGCATTATTTGAGATAGACACGCATAAGATTAGAATAATGAAAGGCGGGAGGGTGAAGTAAGTGAAACGAATCTTAAAAAAGAATCAATTGATCATTGCGGCTCTTGCAGTGATGATCGCAGCAGCAGGATATCTGAATTATTCCGGAAGATTATTACCGGGATCTCAGAATACGAAGGAGGCAGGCAGTGACCTTGCGAATAAAGAACTTCTGGATATTTCTGATGAAGACGTTGCCAGTGCTTCCGGGGATATCAAAAGCCAGGACGGCGATGAAGGCGAAGTAGATGGCAATCCAGGTGAAGCGGTCTTAACTTCAGGGGATGCTCAGGCAGTGGCTGCACAGGCGAAGGTCACAAGAGAACAGGTGCGTGCCAAGAACAAGGAGACGCTTCAGAGCATCATTGACAGTGACTCTTTAAGTGATGCCCAGAAGCAGGACGCTGTGGCGCAGATGGTAGCCATGACAGAGATTGCAGAAAAAGAAACGGCAGCAGAGACAATGCTGGCGTCAAAAGGCTTTCTTGATTCTGTAGTCAGTATTTCAGAGGACTCTGCAGACGTTGTTGTCAATGCATCAGAACTGACGGAAGCAAACCGGGCTCAGATTGAAGACATTGTAACAAGGAAAACAGGCGTGGCAGCGCAGAATATTGTAATCACTCCAGTATATGCAGAAGGGAAATAATCGATTTATGCAGACTTGTTACTTTGCGATAAGGCGGCTATCTACAGCCGCCAAATTTTCGTTGAGGAAAATGTCTCCTTATGCTATAATGTATGTCGCTGATTGAAATATGAGATAAGTCCACATTTGTTCATAACTTTAATAAATGTAAAAAATATGATGCAGATATGAAGTGTGAAGATGGGACAGTTTAGATAGGAGAATTCAAATATATGTCAAAGATAAAGGACGATGTTAAGAAACAGATTGAGAAAAGACGAACATTTGCGATCATTTCCCATCCGGATGCCGGTAAGACGACTCTGACTGAGAAGTTTCTGCTATATGGAGGGGCAATCAATCAGGCGGGAAGTGTAAAGGGAAAAGCAACATCAAAACATGCAGTTTCTGACTGGATGGAAATTGAGAAAGAAAGAGGTATTTCAGTTACTTCTTCTGTATTGCAGTTCAATTATGGAGGATATTGTATCAACATTCTGGACACACCGGGACATCAGGACTTCTCAGAGGATACATACCGTACTCTGATGGCAGCAGATTCTGCGGTCATGGTCATTGATGCATCCAAGGGTGTTGAGGCGCAGACAAGAAAGCTGTTCAAAGTATGTACGATGCGCCATATTCCGATTTTTACATTTATCAATAAGATGGACCGTGAGGCGATGGATACATTTGAACTATTAGATGATATTGAAAATGAACTGGGAATCGCGACCTGTCCGGTCAACTGGCCAATCGGCTCCGGTAAGGAGTTCCGTGGTGTCTATGACCGTGCTACAAAGAGTGTGGAATTATTCTCAGATACAAGAAAGGGTACAACACAGGGAGAAGTGCAGATTGTGCCGATCGACGATCCCTCCCTGAATGGACTCATCAGTGAAGAGCAGAAAGCAAAGCTGGAGGAAGAGATTGAACTTCAGGATGGAGCCGGAGCAGAACTGGATCAGGAGATGGTAAGTAAAGGAGAACTTTCACCGGTATTCTTCGGATCTGCTCTGACGAACTTTGGAGTAGAGACATTCTTGAAGCATTTCCTTAAGATGACTACATCACCGCTTCCAAGAAAGTCTGATAAAGGTGAGATCGACCCGATGGAAGAAGGCGATTTTTCTGCATTTGTATTTAAGATTCAGGCAAATATGAATAAAGCACACCGTGACCGTATCGCATTTATGCGTATCTGTTCCGGAGAATTCGAGGCAGGTATGGATGTATTCCATATGCAGGGAGGCAAGAAAGTACGACTTTCCCAGCCACAGCAGATGATGGCCAGTGAGCGCCACATGGTGGATAAAGCTTACGGTGGAGATATTATCGGTGTCTTTGATCCGGGGATTTTCTCAATCGGAGATACATTGACAACCTCCTCTGACAAGTTCAGCTATGAAGGAATCCCGACTTTTGCACCGGAACATTTTGCAAGAGTGCGTCAGGTCGATACGATGAAACGTAAACAGTTCATCAAAGGAATTAATCAGATTGCGCAGGAAGGTGCGATCCAGATATTCCAGGAGTTTAATACAGGTATGGAAGAGATTGTTGTAGGAGTTGTAGGAGTTTTGCAGTTTGATGTTTTAAAATATCGTCTGGAGAATGAATATAACGTAGATATCAGACTGGAGAATCTGCCATATGAGTATATCCGCTGGATTGATAATCCGCAGGACTTCGATCTTGCAAAACTTTCAGGTACTTCTGATATGAAGAAAGTAAAGGATTTAAAAGACCGTCCGCTTCTTCTTTTTGTCAATGAGTGGAGTATCCGCATGACCCAGGAGCGTAACGATGGACTGGTTCTGACTGAATTTGCCCGATAAGGTTTGTAAATATTTACCGTGAGCCTTTGCAAATGTATGCGAATGTGGTAAAATGCTTAAAAAGGACGTATAGAAAAACCGAAAGGATTGGTAGATATGAGTAAAGAAGAAAAGAAAACTTATACAATAAAGTCAGATGAGAATCTGGGCGAAGTAAAGATTGCCGATGAAGTTGTAGCAATTATCGCAGGACTTGCAGCTATGGAAGTAGAAGGTGTTTCTTCTATGGCAGGGAATGCGACAAGAGAGCTGATCGCAAAGCTTGGAATGAAATCTTTATCCAAAGGTGTAAAAGTAGATGTCCTGGACGGCATCGTGACTGTGACACTGGCTCTTAATATGAGCTATGGATACAGTATTAAAGATATTACAGCAAAAGTGCAGGAGAAGGTAAAAGCTGCAATTGAAAATATGACAGGACTTGAGGTTGCGGACGTGAATATCCGTGTAGCCGGAGTTGATGTGCCGGAGGAAGCATAAGTGAAGAGAACAGAGATGAGGGAACACATTTTCAGAATGGTGTTCAGTTATGAATTTAACAGTGATCAGGAGATGCCGCAGCAGATGCAGCTTTATTTTGAACAGCTTGACCAGGAACCAAAAGAGGAAGACATGGCATATATCAGAGACAAGGCTCTGAACATCATCTTGAAATCTGAAGAGATTGATGAGATGCTCAATGAACATGTGACAGGCTGGAAGACAAGCCGCATGAACAAGGTGGATCTAAGTATCTTAAGACTTGCGGTCTATGAGATGAAATATGACGAGGACGTACCGGTAGGAGTTGCAATCAACGAAGCGGTAGAGCTCGCAAAAAAATACAGTGGTGATGAAGGCCCGGCATTTATCAATGGTGTGCTGGCCCGGCTGTCATAAATAACAGACTGATATACGCCTGACGGGGGATTGAGTAGAATATTACATGTTGCCCCGCGGGCGAATCTTGAATATAGAGGTGTGTAATGACACGGAATGTATATACGGTAGGCCAGGTGAATGCTTACATCAAGAACATGTTTACACAGGATTACATGTTGAACCGTATCTATGTGAAGGGCGAGGTATCTAATTGTAAATACCATACTTCAGGACATATATATTTTTCACTGAAAGATGAGTCTGGAACGATTGCCTGCGTAATGTTTGCCGGGCAGCGCGGCGGGCTCTCTTTTCGTATGTGTGAGGGACAGCAAATCGTAGTGTTCGGACAGGTCAATGTCTATGAAAGAGGAGGTTCTTATCAGTTATATGCAAGGGAGATCCGTTTGGACGGAGAAGGTGTTCTTTATGAGCGTTTTCAGGCTCTTAAGCGTGAGTTGGAAGAGATGGGAATGTTTGCTTCGGAATATAAGATGCCGATTCCTGCATATGCACGAAGAATCGGTATTGTGACAGCACCGACCGGAGCTGCGATCCGGGATATTATGAACATTTCCAGACGAAGGAATCCTTTTGTACAACTTATTTTGTACCCGGCACTTGTGCAGGGAGAAGGCGCGAAAGAGAGCATTGTAAAAGGTATACGTATGTTGGATCAGGATGACATAGATGTGATCATTGTCGGACGAGGCGGCGGATCCATTGAAGATTTGTGGGCGTTCAACGAAGAAGAAGTTGCAAGAGCAATTTTTTACTGCCGGACACCGGTGATTTCTGCGGTAGGGCATGAGACGGATACGACTATTGCAGATTATGTGGCAGACCTTCGAGCACCGACTCCTTCTGCAGCAGCAGAACTGGCAGTGTATGATTACTGGAAGACACAGGAACAGGTAGATGTAAGAAGAAGTCAGTTACAGGGCTATCTGCGAAGAAAAATGGAGGTATCTAGACTTCGAATCGAGAAGTATGAGACGAAGTTAAAGTATCTGCACCCTGAGCATAAGCTTCAAGAAGACAGGCAGAGACTGGCGGATACAGAAGAAAAGCTGCATATGCTGCTGCATCGCAAAGTAGAGCAGTACAGACACCGGTTTGCAGTTTATATGGAACAGATGAAAGGATTATCTCCACTTCAGAAACTGAATCAGGGATATGCATATATTGAAGATGTGGACAAAAAAGCAGTCCGAAGTATCGAACAGGTCAGATGTGGTGATCATCTGTCGGCATATGTGACAGATGGATCCATTCAGATGACAGTAGAGAGTGTAAAGGAGGAGCGCCATGGCTAAGGAAGAAAAAACACTGGATGAGATGTTTCAGGAACTGGATAAACTGATCCAGGCTATGGAGGAGCCGGAAGTATCTCTGGAAGATTCTTTTCAGATGTATCATCAAGGCATTGATATGTTAAAGGCATGCAATGACAAGATGGATAAAATCGAAAAGCAGATGCTTGTATTGGATAGTGAAGGAGAGACACATGAGTTTGAATCTTGATTTTAAAGTACAAAAAGAGCAGAAAGTCAGGGAGATTGAAGATTCTCTGCAGAATTACCTGCCAAAGCAAAAGGGATACCAGAAAATTATTATGGAAGCTATGGAATATAGTCTTCTGGCCGGAGGAAAGAGACTTCGTCCGATGTTGATGAAGGAGACTTATACTTTGTTCGGCGGTCACTCAAAAGTAATTGAGCCATTTATGGCAGCGATTGAGATGGTTCATACATATTCTCTTGTACATGATGACCTTCCGGCAATGGATAATGATGAATATCGAAGAGGGCGTAAGACGACGCATGTTGTATACGGAGAAGCCATGGCGATTCTGGCGGGAGACGCTTTGTTGAATTATGCATTTGAGACAGCAGTCAAAGCATTTGTTCTGGAACCGGAAGATAGTCTGACAATCGGAAATGCAATCCGCGTACTTGGTGAGAAAGCCGGAATTTACGGAATGCTTGGAGGTCAGGTCATCGATGTAAAAGAGACCGGGCATGCTGTTTCAAAAGACGTGTTAGATACGATCTACGAATTGAAGACCGGAGCACTTATCGAAGCTGCTATGATGATTGGAGCAATTCTTGGTGGAGCAAGCAAGGAAGAGGTAAAGACGGTAGAGCGTATTGCAAGTCTTGTTGGACTGGCATTCCAGGTGCAAGATGATATTCTCGATGTGACAAGCACCCAGGAAGAACTTGGCAAACCGATACATAGTGATGAAAAGAATGAGAAGACTACTTATGTAACATTACTTGGCATTGACGATGCAAAGAAAGTGGTCGAAGAAAAATCCGAAGAGGCGATCAGCCTGCTTCGGACACTTCCGAATGAGAATCCATATCTGGAAGAATTGCTTATGGAGCTGATTCACAGGAAAAAATAGAGGGGGACCAGTATGCTGGAACGAATACAAAAGGAAAATGACATAAAAAAACTAAACAGTGAGGAATTGGAGTGCCTTGCAGGAGAGGTCCGTGAATTCCTTGTAGAGAAGGTCAGTAAGACAGGAGGACATCTGGCTTCCAATCTTGGCGTTGTAGAGCTTACGATGGCATTGCATCTGATCTGTGATCTGCCAAAGGATAAGATTATCTGGGACGTTGGACACCAGTCCTATACACATAAATTACTGACCGGACGAAAAGAAGGATTTGAAGATTTAAGAAGTTACGGCGGTATGAGCGGATTCCCGAAGAGAAAAGAAAGTCAGTGTGATGCATTTGATACAGGACACAGCTCTACTTCGATTTCTGCAGGACTTGGTTATGTGAGAGCAAGAGATTTAAAACATGAAGATTATACCGTTATCTCTGTGATCGGCGATGGTTCTCTGACCGGAGGTATGGCATATGAGGCGCTGAACAATGCATCGAATTTGAAGACGAATTTTATTGTGGTACTCAATGACAATCATATGTCCATTTCAGAAAATGTAGGCGGAATGTCCAGATATCTGGCAAATCTCCGGACGGCAGATATCTATACCGGACTGAAAAAAGGTGTGACAAATGCTTTGCAGCAGTTGCCGGTCATGGGAGACCGTATGATTGACCATATCCGGAAGACGAAGAGCAGTATCAAGCAGCTTGTGGTACCGGGCATGTTCTTTGAGGATATGGGAATTACTTATCTGGGGCCGATTCCGGGGCACAATTTACCAATGCTCTGCAAAGCTCTTAAGGAAGCGAAGAAAGTGGAAGGCCCGGTACTCCTTCATGTTATGACAACAAAAGGAAAGGGCTATGAACCTGCAGAGACAGCACCGGATAAATTTCACGGAATCGGACCTTTTGACATAGAAAGCGGTAAGGTACTTGCAAAAAAAGAAGGAGATACTTATACAGATGTGTTTGGTAAAGTGCTTTGTGACGAGGCATCCAGAAATCCAGATATTGTGGCAATCACAGCTGCCATGGCAGATGGAACCGGACTTGCCAGATTTAAGAAGCATTATCCGAATCGTTTTTTTGATGTTGGAATTGCGGAAGAACACGGTGTAACATTTGCTGCGGGACTGGCAGCAGGAGGATTAAAGCCTGTATTTGCAGTTTACTCTTCATTTTTGCAGAGAGGATATGATCAGTTAATCCACGATGTGGCACTGCAGAATCTGCCGGTGGTATTCGGGGTAGATCGTGCGGGTCTTGTCGGAAGCGATGGAGAGACTCATCAGGGGATATTTGATCTGTCATTTTTATCCAATATTCCCAATATGACCGTTATGTCACCGAAGAATAAATGGGAATTAGCCGATATGTTACGGTTTGCGCTTCAGATGAATTCGCCAGTGGCAATCCGCTATCCGAGAGGAAAGGCTTACGACGGATATGAAGGATGCCGGGAAAGGATCAGTTACGGAAAGAGCGAATGGATCTTTGAAGGAAAAGAAATTGCAATTTTAAGCGTCGGTCATATGTTCGAGGAGGCTGTGAAGACAAGAGATAAACTGATCGAACAAGGATATGAGCCGACACTTATCAATATGCGTTTCATTAAACCGATCGATGAGGCAATGATCGAAAAAGTCTGTCAGACACACAAACTGATTGCAGTGATTGAAGAAAATGTCCAGACCGGAGCATGCGGAGAGCGTGTATCAGAATACGTGATGCGAAAAATGCTTCCGTCACACGTCCTGACACTGGCACTCCCGGATGATTACATTGAACATGGAAGTGTTGATGTGCTCCGTAAGATGACAGGAATTGACAGTGAGAGTATGTCTGAAAAAATTATAGAGACGTATAAGGAGTTATAGAAGATGAAAGAACGTTTGGATGTGTTGCTGGTGAAGAGAAATCTTGCCGCGTCCAGAGAAAAAGCAAAAGCCATTATCATGTCTGGAAATGTTTATGTGGACAACCAGAAAGAAGATAAACCAGGAACAACATTCCCAGAAGAATCTAAGATTGAAGTGCGTGGCCATACACTGCCTTATGTCAGCCGCGGCGGACTTAAGTTAGAAAAAGCAATGAAAGAATTTCAGGTATCTGTAGAAGGAAAAGTCTGCACAGATGTAGGTTCTTCTACAGGTGGATTTACAGATTGTATGTTGCAAAATGGCGCGGTCAAGGTGTTTGCCATTGATGTAGGTCATGGACAATTAGACTGGAAACTTCGCCAGGACGAGCGTGTAGTTTGTATGGAGAAGACGAATATCCGTTATGTGACACCGGAAGATATCGGTGAGCCGGTTGATTTTTCATCAATTGATGTATCCTTTATTTCCCTGACAAAAGTGCTGATGCCGATTCGTGATTATCTGACAGACAAAGGACAGATTGTAGCACTGATCAAACCACAGTTTGAAGCGGGAAGAGAGAAAGTCGGTAAAAAAGGAGTTGTGCGCGAAAAGAGTACACATATTGAGGTTGTGACCATGATCTTGGACTATGCGTCTACCCATGGATTTCATGTGATGGATCTTACATTTTCACCAATCAAAGGACCGGAAGGAAATATTGAATATCTTGTCCAGTTAGAAAAATGTGAAGAGCCGGGCGATATAAATGAAAAAATTCAGATTGAAAAAATTGTAGATGAGGCATTTGGAAACCTCGCAAAAAAGGAATAAAGATATGGCAGAGAGAGTGTTGATTGTAACAAATGATGGCAAAGATGCAGACTATGCAATAACGAATCAGGTCAAAGAGTATATGACACAGGCAGGAAAGATATGTCTGCAGTGTCCAAAAGATGAGAATAATGCCATTGTTTCCGAGCAGATACCACCGGATCTTGATTATGCGATCGTTATTGGGGGTGACGGAAGTTTTATTGAGGTGGCGCGTGCTCTGCGTGGCAGAGATGTCCCGATTCTGGGAGTCAATATGGGAACATTAGGATATCTGACAGAAGTAGAGTTAACGAATATTGAGGGAGCTCTGGAACGTGTTGTGAAAGGCAGATATACGGTAGAAAAACGAATGATGTTAGAAGGCAGCTTTGACGGAGAGCGAATGGATCTGGCTTTGAATGATATTGTAGTTGCAAGAAAAGGGGCTGTTCGAGTCATTCATTTCCGACTTTTTGTAAATGGAGAATTGTTGAACTCCTATGAAGCAGATGGAGTGATCATATCTACCCCGACAGGATCTACGGCGTATAACCTTGCAGCGGGAGGTCCGATCGTAGAGCCGACGGCATCCATGATCGTGATCACACCAATCTGTCCGCATGCGTTAAATACAAGCAGTATTGTATTGTCAGCAGAAGATGAGATCGTGATACAGATCGGAGAAGGAAAACATGGAATCCCAGATGAGGCATACGTGGCATTTGACGGTGTGGATGAAGTGGAGCTGACTTCCGGTGATATGGTAGAGATCCGCAAGGCAGAAGCCCAGACAAGAATTATAAAATTGAACCAGGATAGTTTTCTGGAAACGCTTCGAAGGAAGATGAAAGGAAATTAGAGATATGAAAGTAAACAGACATGCTAAGATCATTGAACTGATTGGCAAATATCATATTGAGACCCAGGAGGAATTGGCAGATTATCTGAACCGGGAAGGATTTAAAGTGACTCAGGCAACGGTGTCCCGAGATATCCGGGATCTGAAACTTACCAAGATTCCAGCTGAGAACGGCAAACAGAAATATGCGCTGCATCAGGAAAGTGGCAATGGCATGAGTGAAAAATATATCCGTGTTTTAAGAGATGGATATGTGTCGATGGATATGGCACAGAATATTCTGGTCATCAAGACGGTGGCTGGAATGGCGATGGCTGTATGCCTGGCTATTGATGCTATGAACTGGAGCGAGGTCGTGGGAAGTATTGCCGGAGACGACACAATTATGTGTGCAATCCGCACGACAGAGGATACTCCGAAGGTGATGGATAAGATTCGTAAAATTGTTCGGCAGGAGGAATAGATGTTACAGAGTTTACACGTAAAGAATCTGGCATTGATTGATGAGATAGAAGTAGAATTTGCAGAAGGGTTAAATATTCTGACCGGTGAGACGGGAGCAGGAAAATCTATTATTTTGGGTTCTGTAAATCTGGCACTGGGTGGAAGATACACAAAAGATCTGATCCGTCAGGGGGAGAATTATGCACTGGTGGAGCTGGTCTTTACTGTGACGGAAAAAAGCCGTCTGAAAGCTTTGGAGAAACTTTGTATTTATCCGGAGGATGGCCTTTTGATCTTGAGCCGGAAATTAATGGATGGCAGAAGTGTAAGCCGGATCAACGGTGAGACGGTAACAATTACTGTTTTAAAGGAAGTAGCTGCTATTCTGATCGATATTCACGGGCAGCATGAACATCAGTCTCTGTTATATAAAAAGAACCATCTCGGGTTTGTCGATGCATTTGCGTGGGATTATCTTGCAGATATAAAAAAACAGGCAGCTTCGGCTTATCAGGAATATCGTACATGTAAAAAGACTCTGGATGAGGCTGATATGGACGAATCAAGCCGTGCAAAAGAATTGGATTTCTTAAAATTTGAAGTATCTGAGATTGAAGATGCCATGTTAAAAGAAGGAGAAGATGAAGAACTGGAGACAACCTTCAAACGCATGGAAAATGGACGAAAGATTGCTGAGAGTACTGCGGCTTCGTATGCTTATACGGGTGGGGAAGCCGGAAGTGCAAGCGAATGCCTGAGCCGCGCGATCCGAGAGTTGGCACCAGTCAGTAATCTTGATGAGAGAGCAGGAAATCTGTACAGCCAGCTGATGGAGATAGACAGTCTGTTAAATGATTTTAATCATGATCTTTCCGATTATCAGGATAGTCTGGAGTTCTCAGAAGAAGATTATATGACAATTACTGAGCGTCTTAATGAAATCAACCGTTTGAAGACGAAATATGGCACGGATATTGCAGGGATTCTGGATTATGGAATAAAACAACAGAAAAAGATACAAAAACTGGAAGATTATGAGAATTATATTGCGGATTTAAAGCGAGATCTGGAACAAAAAGAGCAGAAGCTTGAGAAAGTGACAAAGAAGCTGACGAAGATCCGAAAAGAGCAGGCGCAGATTATGGAACAGGCGATTACAGAAGGTCTTGCAGATCTGAATTTTGAAGATGTGAAATTTTCTATTGCATTTGAAAAGTCTGGTTCTTATTCTGCAAATGGTTCTGATGACGTAGAGTTTATGATTTCTTTGAATCCCGGACAGCCGGTGCGTCCGCTTGTAGAAGTAGCCTCCGGTGGAGAGCTGTCCAGAATTATGCTTGTGATCAAAAGTGTTATGGCTGACAGGGATGAGATTCCGACGCTGATTTTTGATGAGATCGATGTGGGGATAAGTGGAAGAACAGCACAGAAAGTGTCTGAGAAGATGGCGTTGATCGGCAGAAAGCATCAGGTCATCTGTATCACACATCTGGCACAGATTGCGGCTATGGCAGATCATCATTTTATGATCGAAAAAAATGTGTCAGATGGTCAGACAAAGACATCTATCAGGGAACTTAAGGCGGAAGAATCTACCGATGAACTGGCGAGAATTCTTGGCGGTGCTAAGATTACGGACACGGTCAGACAGAATGCAAAAGAAATGCAGGAACTGGCAGCGCAGATCAAAAAATAAAAGAATTGAAATTCAAATAATACACATACTAAGACAGGTGTTCTGATTGAGGAACACTTGTCTTTATTTATATAATAGGAAATTGCATTTCCTATTATATAAAAAAGCCTCCGGCAGGATGCGCACTGCGGCGTTCAATGATGATGTCGCAAGCGACCGCCGCAGGCGCTAGAATGTGCCAAGGCACATTCTTTGTTCTATCAGATGTGAGGTGCTTTCCGCCGTTGTAGATGTAAAGCAAAAAAATCAGTATCAGTGGCAGAAAATCCATACTCATCTGATATAGCCTCCGGCAGGATGCTGATTGAGATTTTTTTGTAAAAAACATGGGAGGATCAGAGTGTATGAAAAAGTATTGGTATCGGCGGATTTTAATTATGGCATTGGTGTTTTTTGTATCGGTAGGTGGAAGCTATCTTTTGATCGAGCAGAAAAAAGATGCCATGAGGCGAGAGGTGAGTGCTCAGACCTCTGAAGAAGACCTGGTAATTCCAGGTGGCATGCCGGTAGGGATTTATATGAAAACAAAAGGTGTTATGGTATTGGATACACAGAAAATCAAAGGGGAAGACGGTGCGGAATATGAACCGGCGCTTCATATTGTAAAAGCCGGAGATTACATCACTGGATTTAACGGCAAAGATATCAATACTAAAAATGAACTGGTCGAAGCAGTAAGTTCCTTCTCGGAACAAAAAGCAAAATTAGATATTTGCAGGAAGGGGGAGACGATTCATGTAAAAATGGATATGATCCAGTGTGAAGATGGGACGAAAAAACTCGGAATCTGGGTGCGGGATAATGCACAAGGACTTGGGACCATTACTTATCTGGACTCGGACAGTCATTTTGGCGCGCTGGGACATGGAATCCATGATATCGATACAGGGGAGCTTCTTAATATTTCCGATGGAACACTATATCTGACAAGTGTTAAGGAAATCCAAAAAGGTGTGAACGGGACACCTGGTGGTATGGAAGGAATCATTGTTTATAATAATTATAACGTGCTTGGAAAAATAAAGAAGAATACAGAGGCAGGAATTTTTGGAACTATTGACCGGGTTGATGTCCTGTTCGCAAATCAGACTCCAGTACAACTGGCAAAAAAAGAAGAGGTAGAAGAAGGGCCTGCTATCATTCGCTGTGCTGTGGATGGAGAAATAAAAGAATATGATATTTTAATCACACAAGTCAATCTGTGGTCGGGCGAAGTAAATAAAAGCATGACAATCGAAGTGACAGATCCGTCGCTTTTGGATGAGACGGGCGGGATCATCCAGGGAATGAGCGGCAGTCCGATCCTCCAGAACGGAAAACTAATCGGCGCAGTAACTCACGTTTTTGTCAACAATCCGACAAAGGGTTATGGCATTTTTGCAGAATCTATGATAAATGAGTCGGAATAAAAAATACCGTGTCGAGAAGTGATAGAACTTTCCGACAGCAATTTCTTGATTCGAAAAAAGGAGAAAATTATAATAAAATCCAACGAGAAATAAAATCGAGGAGGATTTTGGAATATGGGAGAAATAGCTGTTGCAATCGCAGACGATAATGAGAGAATTCTGGATCTGCTTGGCGAAATGATTGAAAATAACAAAGAGATGAAGCTGGTTGGGAAAGCCAATAATGGAGAAGATGTATATACACTGATTAAGGAAAAACAGCCAGATGTTGTACTATTAGATCTGATTATGCCGAAAATGGACGGATTAAGTGTTATGGATACTGTCAATCGGGATCATGATATCAGAAAACATCCAAGTTTTATTATTATCACTGCAGTGGGACAGGAGCGGATTACAGAAGATGCATTTCGTAAAGGTGCTTCTTACTATATTCTGAAACCGTTCAGTAATCAGATGGTGCTGGACAAGATTCGTGAAGCTGGAAAATATCATGTGCCGGAAGCAAAATCATTTGCACCGGTTGGAAATGCAGAAGCTTCGGAGCCGAAGATAAATCTGGAAAATCGTGTAACGGATATGATACATGAGATAGGGATTCCAGCGCATATCAAAGGATATCATTATCTGAGAGATGCGATTCTTATGGCAATTGAAGATATGGATGTATTAAATGCAGTGACAAAAGTATTATATCCGACTGTTGCAAAGATGCATCAGACGACGGCAAGCCGTGTGGAACGTGCAATCCGTCACGCAATTGAAGTGGCGTGGAGCAGAGGAAAATTAGATACTTTGGACGAGCTGTTTGGATATACTGTGAATGGAGGAAAGGGGAAACCGACCAATTCTGAATTCATCGCACTTATCGCAGATACGATACGTTTAGAATATAAACATAGATAAAAGGCTTTTCTTCTGAAAAAAAATACTGTATAATGATTCATATATCGTGGAATCGGGAGGAAATCACTATGAAAAAAATACTCTTTGCCACTTCAGAAGCAGTGCCATTTATTAAGACCGGAGGTCTGGCAGATGTGGCAGGTTCTTTACCGAAATTCTTTGATAAAGAAAAATATGATGTAAGAGTCATGCTTCCAAAGTATATGTGTATGAAAGAATCCTGGAAGGAAAAGCTTCAGTATAAGACGCATTTTTATATGGATCTTGGCTGGCGGACACAGTATGTCGGGGTTCTGGAGACAGAGTATGAAGGAGTCACCTTTTATTTTATCGATAATGAATTTTATTTTAATGGTTTTGCACCATATGGAGAGATGTATACAGATGTTGAGAAGTTTTCATTTTTCTCAAAGGCAGTATTGAGTGCTCTTCCGGTCATTGATTTCAGACCGGACATCATTCACTGCCATGACTGGCAGACGGGACTGATCCCGATATTTCTGGATAATTTTCGGTATTCCAGTGAATATTACCGCGGAATCAAGACTGTGATGACGATACATAATCTGAAGTTCCAGGGGATGTGGGATGCAAAAAAAGTGCGTGACATTACCGGACTTCCGGAGTATTATTTTGTACCGGACAAGCTGACATCTTATGATGATGCCAACATGTTAAAGGGCGGTATCGTCTATGCAGATAAAGTGACAACTGTCAGCAGCTCCTATGCAGAGGAAATTAAGACTCCGTTTTACGGAGAAAAGCTGGAAGGGCTGATGCAGGCCAGGTCGGCAAGCCTTTCCGGTATTGTGAATGGGATCGACTATGATATATATAATCCGCAGACAGACAAGGATATTTACAGGAACTACAGTGTAGAGAATTTCCGGAAAGAGAAGATTAAGAATAAAATTGAACTTCAAAAAGAGCTTGGACTTGCACAGGACCATAAGGAGCTGATGATCGGTATCGTATCCAGACTGACAGATCAGAAGGGATTTGATCTGATCGCTTGTGTGATGGATGAACTGTGTCAGGATGCAATTCAGATTGTTGCGCTTGGAACAGGTGAGGAGCAGTATGAGAATATGTTCCGCCACTATGCATGGAAATATCCGGACAAAGTATCTGCGAATATTTATTATTCAGAGGCAATGTCTCACAAGGTCTATGCGGCATGTGATGCATTTCTGATGCCGTCACTGTTTGAGCCTTGTGGTCTGAGTCAGCTTATGAGCCTTAGATATGGAACGGTTCCGATTGTCAGAGAGACTGGAGGACTTAAGGATACGGTAGAGCCATATAATGAATATGAGAAGACTGGAACAGGATTCAGCTTTGCAAATTATAATGCACATGAGATGATGGCAACTGTGCGTTATGCAGAAAAAATATATTACGACAAGAAGAGAGACTGGAATAAGATTGTAGAACGGGGAATGAGTAAGGATTTTTCATGGAAGAGTTCTGCAAAACAGTATGAGGAATTATACGATGACATGTAAGATAAGAGACATTTTAAAAGATCAGACACCACAGGTTTCATTTGAAATCTTTCCACCGAAGACAGATGCAGGATATGACAGTGTGCTTTCCGCTGCTGAGAAGATTGCGGCATTAAAGCCGTCGTTTATTAGTGTAACTTATGGAGCAGGCGGTGGAACAAGTAAGAACACTGTAAGTATTGCATCTCATATCAAAGATGATTTTGGAGTAACAAGTCTTGCGCACCTGACGTGCGTATCGTCTACAAGAGAAGAAGTACATCGGGTCATTGATAAGTTAAAAGAAAAGAACATTGATAATATATTAGCGCTTCGCGGAGATATTCCGAAAGATAATGCATTTCCACTTCCGAACCAATATCGTTATGCATGTGAACTGATTGAAGATATCAAACAGCAGGGAGATTTCTGCATCGGGGCGGCATGTTATCCGGAAGGCCATGTGGAGACGGAGCATAAGAAAGACGATATCAGCAATCTGAAGACGAAAGTAGACTGTGGAGTTGATTTCCTGACAACACAGATGTTTTTTGATAATAATATTTTTTATAATTTCCTGTATCGTATACGTGAAAAAGGAATTTTAGTTCCGGTACTTCCGGGAATCATGCCGATTACGAATAAAAAGCAGTTAAGACGTTCTATGGAATTATCCGGGACAGCAGTTCCGCAGAGATTCCTGGCAATTATCGATCGGTTTGGAGATGATCCTGAGGCAATGAAGCAGGCGGGAATTGCGTATGCAACAGATCAGATTATTGACCTGATTGCCAATGGTATCAATCACATTCATGTGTATTCTATGAATAAACCGGATGTAGCAGCAGCAATCATGAATAACCTGTCAGCAATATTAAAAGTAGAAGATTAGATTGGATGTTGGAACATGGATAAAAGGACATTAGAAGCGGTCCGTTATCTTGGATATGGAAAACATGCGGTAGACGATCAGACGTTAGCCTTGATCCGGGATTCATTTGAAGACCTGGAACGGGTCGCTAAGAGGAGAATCGTCTATCGCATCTTTGAGTTAAAGGTATCGGACGAAGAACACTTGAATATTGAAGGACTTGAAATTACAAGCAGGAATCTGGCAAAGAATATGAAAGGTTGTACCCAGGTCGTGATGCTTGGTGCAACGCTTGGAGTAGAAGTTGATATGCTGATGAAGCGTTATTCTCTGACAGAAATGTCCAGAACAGTTGTTTTACAGGCCTGTGCAGCAGCAATGCTGGAGGAATATTTAAATAACTGGCAGAAAAGTCTGAAAGAAGAGATGACCTCACAGGGATATTTCCTGCGTCCGAGATTTAGCCCGGGATACGGTGATTTCAGCATTTTACACCAAAAGGATATTCTCGGAATGCTGGATTGTGCAAAGAAGATCGGACTTACTATGACTGAAAGCAGTATGCTGACACCGACGAAATCAGTAACAGCAGTTATAGGACTTGGCAGGGAAGAGGTTCACTGTCATGAAGAAGGATGCGAATCCTGCAGTAAAAAAGATTGTATTTACCGGAGGAATTAACGAATGATATTAGACAGATTAGGGAAAGAACTCATATATTTTGACGGGGGGACCGGAACTCTTCTGCAGGAGCGGGGATTAAAACCGGGAGAATTGCCAGAAACATGGAGCCTGGAACGTGCAGACGATATGATTGATATTGCAAGACAGTATTATGAGGCTGGAAGTGATATTGTGCTAAGTAACACATTTGGCGCAAATGCACTGAAATTTCATGATTCCAGACATAAATTAGATGAAATCGTAAAAGCAGCAATTGAAAATGTGAGAAAAGGAGCTAAACTAGGTGTCAAAGATGGCAGAGAGACTTATGTAGGACTTGATATCGGGCCGACAGGAAAACTCTTAAAGCCAATGGGAGATCTGGATTTTGAAGATGCATATCAGGCGTTTGCAGAGGTGGCAAGACTTGGCGAAGAAGCAGGTGCTGATCTGATCCATATAGAGACGATGAGTGATACTTATGAAGTGAAGACAGCAGTACTTGCTGCAAAGGAGAATACTTCACTTCCGGTATTTGCAACTATGATCTTTGATGACAAAGGAAAACTACTGACCGGAGGAGATGTGCCATCGGTTGTAGCAATGCTGGAAGGGCTCCGCGTAGACGCACTTGGAATCAACTGCGGCATGGGACCGGAGCAGATGATGCCGATTCTGGATGAAATTTTACAATATGCTTCTGTTCCCGTCATTGTTAAGCCGAATGCCGGGCTCCCAAAACAAAAAGACGGAGAGGTGTATTACGACGTAGAACCTGAAGAATTCGGGAGATTCATGGCTGAAATCCTGAAACGTGGTGCCAGTCTGATCGGCGGCTGTTGCGGAACAACTCCGGCGCACATCCGTGCCATGGTGGAAGCAACGAAAGATCAGAGGGACATTACAGACCGGCCTGGAAAAGAATTTATGAACCGGACAATCGTATCCTCCTATGGGCGAGCTGTGGAACTTGGCGGGAAACCGATGATCATCGGAGAGAGAATCAATCCAACAGGTAAGAAGAAATTCAAACAGGCACTCAAAGACCATGATATTGATTATATATTAAGAGAAGCTATTTCACAGCAGGATGCAGGAGCACATATCCTGGACGTCAATGTAGGGCTTCCAGATATAGATGAGCCGGCTTTGATGCGTGAGGTGGTGCAGGAGCTTCAAAGTGTAACGAGTCTTCCGCTTCAAATTGATACGGTAGATATAAGTGCTCTGGAAGCAGCTATGCGAATTTACAACGGAAAGCCAATGGTCAACTCTGTCAATGGGAAAAAAAGTTCCATGGATGCAGTATTTCCACTGATTCAGAAATATGGCGGGGTGGTTGTCGGTCTTACTCTCGATGAAGATGGAATTCCGGCAACAGCCGAAGGGCGTGTAAAGGTTGCAGGCAAAATTATCGAAGAGGCAAAGAAATATGGTATCGATAAGAAAGATATTGTAATTGATGTTCTTTGTATGACGATCAGCTCTGAGCCGACAGGAGCAATCACTACGCTGGAAGCTCTGAGACAGGTACGAGAAAAATATGGAGTTTGTGCGGTACTTGGTGTATCAAACATTTCCTTTGGGCTTCCATACAGACCGGCAGTGAACTCCAATTTCTATACTATGGCAATGCAGTCAGGCTTAAGCGCGGGAATCATTAATCCGCTTTCAGAGGATATGATGCGTTCTTATTATTCTTTCTGTGCGCTGATGAATTATGATGAAAATTGTGAGAAATATATTGAACAGTATGGAAGTCAGAAAGTGCAGGCTGTGACACCTGCCACAAAGGCGGAGATGACGCTTAAGACTGCCATTGAGAAAGGCCTGAAGGAAGAAGCACATCACATAACAGCAGAGCTTGTGAAAGATAAAGCTCCACTGGATATCATTAACGAGGAATTGATTCCGGCACTTGACCAGGTCGGAAAAGGATTTGAAAAAGGAACCGTATTTTTACCACAGCTTCTGATGAGTGCTGATGCAGCAAAGATAGCATTTGCAGTTTTGAAAGATGAACTTGCCAGGAGCGGTGAGAGCGAGCAGGCTAAAGATAAAGTCATTCTTGCTACCGTAAAAGGAGATATTCATGATATTGGCAAGAATATTGTAAAAGTTCTTCTTGAAAATTACAGCTTTGATGTGATCGATCTTGGAAAAGATGTTCCGCCGGAGGAGATTGTCGAGACAGCAATAAAGGAAGATGTCAGATTGGTGGGATTAAGCGCTCTGATGACTACAACTGTAGTCAGCATGGAAGAGACGATCAGACAGCTTCGCAAGAAAAAACCAGAATGCAAGGTAATGGTCGGCGGAGCGGTACTGAATCAGGATTATTCGGATATGATCGGAGCAGATTTCTACGGAAAAGATGCGATGCAGTCCGTTTATTATGCACAACAATTATTTGGAGGAGAGAAATAGACATGAGTTTAATATTACCAGAAAATTATGATCCACACATGACCGTGCGCGAGACACAGAAGGCAATTAAGTATATCCGTGATACATTCCAGAGAGAATTCGGAAAAGAAATGAATCTGGAGCGTATCTCAGCACCGCTTTTTGTTGAGAAGAGCAGTGGTCTTAATGATAACCTGAATGGAGTTGAAAGACCGGTACAGTTTGATGTTGCCGGAATTCCGGGAGAGACCGTAGAAGTTGTACATTCTCTTGCAAAATGGAAACGTATGGCTCTCAAAAAATATGACTTTGAGCCAGGCGAAGGACTCTACACAAACATGAACGCTATCCGGCGCGATGAGGAACTTGATAACCTTCATTCCTGCTATGTTGACCAGTGGGACTGGGAAAAAGTTATCCGTAAGGTGGACAGAACAGAAGAGACATTAAAGACAACCGTACGTCATATCTTTAAAATTATCAAACATATGGAACATGAGGTGTGGTACAAATACCCGCAGGCAGTGAAACATTTACCGGATGATGTAACATTTATCACGACTCAGGAACTGGAAGACAGATATCCGGACAAAACTCCAAAGGAGAGAGAGAACCTGATTACAAAAGAATATGGCTGTGTATTTCTGATGAAGATTGGAGATAAGCTTGCAAGCGGTGAACCACATGACGGACGTGCACCGGATTATGACGACTGGCAGTTGAACGGAGATATTCTGTTCTGGCATGATACATTAGATTGTGCACTTGAAATCTCCAGCATGGGTATCCGAGTAGATGAGAAATCTCTTGCTTCCCAGCTTAAGAAAGCAAGCTGCGAGGACAGACGAGAGCTTCCATACCACAAAATGCTTCTTCACGGAGAACTTCCATACACAATCGGAGGAGGTATTGGACAGTCCAGACTGTGTATGCTCCTTCTCGACCGGGCGCATGTAGGCGAGGTGCAGGCAAGTCTCTGGCCGGAAGAGATGAGACAGACATGCAGAGAGCATGACATTATCCTTTTATAGATTATAAAAATGTAAACGGATAAATTTCGTTTGCCAGGAGAAAAGGAGATTCCACCAAAAGAACTGGAAGAAATTGAATTGAAATAAATTCAACGGACGTTGACAAACGAAAGATGACTACTTATAATTATAAGTTAGTGAATTTTTGAGGAGGAAATTATGCAGAAATACGGAGTTAACGAATTAAGAAGAATGTTCCTTGAATTCTTTGAAAGCAAGGATCACCTGGTACTTAAAAGTTTTTCACTGGTGCCACATAACGATAAAAGTTTATTGTTGATCAATTCCGGTATGGCACCAATGAAGCCATACTTTACAGGACAGGAGATCCCGCCGAGAAGAAGAGTGACAACCTGTCAGAAGTGTATCCGTACAGGAGATATCGAGAATGTAGGTAAGACAGCTCGTCATGGTACATTTTTCGAGATGCTTGGTAACTTTTCTTTTGGAGATTATTTTAAGACAGAGGCAATCCACTGGACATGGGAGTTCCTTACAGAGGTTGTAGGACTTGATCCGGAGAGATTATATCCTTCTGTATATGAGAATGACGATGAAGCATGGGAAATCTGGAATAAAGAAATCGGTGTCCCTGCAGAGCGTATCTTCCGTTTCGGAAAAGAAGATAACTTCTGGGAGCATGGTTCAGGTCCTTGTGGTCCATGCTCAGAAGTTTATTATGACCGTGGTGAAAAATATGGTTGTGGAAAACCAGGCTGTACAGTAGGCTGCGAATGTGACCGTTATATGGAAATCTGGAATGATGTATTTTCACAGTTCAACAATGACGGACATGGGAACTATTCTGACCTGGCTCAGAAGAACATTGATACAGGTATGGGACTGGAGCGTCTTGCATGTGTCGTACAGGATGTAGACTCCATGTTTGATATTGATACAATGAAAGCATTGCGTGACCATGTATGCGCTATGTCAGGAAAGCATTATGGCATCGACCACGAGACAGATGTTTCTCTTCGTGTCGTAACAGATCATATCCGTTCTGTTACATTTATGATTTCAGACGGAATTATGCCATCTAACAGTGGCCGTGGTTATGTACTCCGCCGTCTGCTCCGCCGTGCTTGCCGTCACGGAAGACTTCTCGGTATCGAGAGAGCTTTCCTTGTAGAGCTTGCACAGACTGTTATTGATGGTTCAAAAGATGGATATCCGGAGCTTGAAGAGAAGAAAGACTTTATCTTCAACGTGATTGCAAAAGAAGAGGCTCAGTTCAATAAGACAATTGATCAGGGACTTTCTATTCTTGCAGACATGGAAGAAGAGATGAAGAAAAATGGTGAGACAGTTCTTTCCGGAGAAAATGCATTTAAACTTTATGATACTTATGGATTCCCAATTGATCTGACAAGCGAGATTCTGGATGAGAAGGGCCTGACTTATGATAAGGAAGGGTTTGAAAAAGCTCAGAAAGAGCAGCGTGCGAAATCAGAGGGAACATTTGGTACTCACAGCTACACTGGAAAAGACGCTACAGTTTATGATGAACTGGATGCAGAGCTTGCAACAGAATTCGTAGGATACGAGAATCTTGTATGTGATGCAAAAGTGACAGCACTTACAAGCGAAGAGGAGATTGTAGACGCATTATCCGATGGCGAGAAAGGTACAATTATTGTTGATAAGACTACATTTTATGGAACAATGGGTGGTCAGGAAGGTGACATCGGTACCATTAAGACTGCTGGTGGAGAGTTCGTAGTAGAGAATACAATTCACCTTGCCGGAACAAAGATTGGACATGTGGGATATGTAAGCCATGGAATGATCAAAGGCGGTGATCCAGTATCTATGGAAGTAGATAAAGAGAACCGTAATCTGTCAGCAAGAAACCACAGTGCAACACATCTTCTTCAGGCAGCTCTCCGCCAGGTACTTGGAACACATGTTGAGCAGGCAGGTTCTTATGTAGATGCTGAGAGACTTCGTTTTGACTTTACACATTTCTCAGCATTGTCAAAAGAAGAGTTAAAGCAAGTAGAAAATATTGTAAATGAAAAGATTGCAGAATGCTTACCGGTCGTAGCTAAGAATATGCCAATCGAGGAAGCAAGAAAGACTGGAGCAGCAGCCCTTTTCGGTGAGAAATATGGTGATGTTGTCCGTGTCGTAAGCATGGGAGATTTTTCAGTAGAGTTCTGTGGAGGTACTCACGTATCGAATACAGGAGTTATCAGTGCACTTAAGATTATTTCTGAGACAGGTGTTGCAGCAGGAGTCAGACGTATTGAGGCTCTGACTTCAAAGGGACTTCTGAAATATTATGATGATATGGAAAAGAAACTTCAAGAGGCAGCAGCTCTTGTGAAAGCAACTCCGAACCAGTTATCAGATAAGATCCGTCATCTTCAGGCTGAGAATAAAGATCTTCACAGCGAGCTTGAGAGCGTGAAGAGTAAGATGGCAAAAGAGGCAATGGGAGATGTATCTGATCAGGTTACAGAAGTAAAAGGTGTAAAACTTATTGCTGCAAAAGTAGAGGATGTAGATATGAATGGACTTCGTGATCTTGGAGATCAGTTGAAAGAAAAACTTGGTGAAGGTGTGATCGTTCTTACATCCGCGGCAGGTGGAAAAGTAAGCCTTGTTGCAATGGCAACAGATGAGGCTGTGAAGAAAGGTGCCCATGCCGGAAATCTGATCAAAGGCATTGCCGGCCTTGTTGGAGGTGGCGGCGGTGGACGTCCGAATATGGCACAGGCCGGAGGAAAGAATCCAGACGGAATTGACGCTGCAATTGCAAAAGTAAGTGAAGTCCTGGAGAGCCAGTTATAGACATTTGATCAGACTTTTCAGGGGTAGTTTATGGAGCAAAAACAAGAACAGAAACAAGAGTTAAAAAAGAATTTGGGCGCAGTGACAGCGATGGCAACCGTTGTCGGAAGCGTTATCGGGTCTGGGGTTTTCTTTAAACCCCAGGCTATTTATACAGCGACAGGCGGCGCTCCTGGACTTGGAATGCATGCCTGGCTGATTACCGGAATTGTAAGTATCGCGGCAGCATTGACATTTTCAGAAGTTGCAATCATGATTCCGAAAACAGGTGGAATCGTAGCCTATCTGGAAGAAATTTATAATCCGATGATTGGATTTTTGGCAGGCTGGGTACAGATTTTATTATTTTATCCGGCCATGATATCTGCCCTTGCAGTGGCAGGAGGTCAGCAGATGGCGTTTTTTATCGGGGACGGTTATGTTGCTCCGGTAGCAGTTGCCATGATTATCATTATCATCTTTCTGAATTCTATGGGATCCAAGATAGGTGGCAGTGTACAAGTCATTTTTACAGTCTGCAAGATGATTCCGTTAATCCTTTTGATGATTTTCGGGTTTGTGCGCGGGGCAGGAACGAATCCAGTCTTTACTCCGATGGTAGGCGAAGGACTAAGTCCGATGGTCGTTCTCGGTCAGCTTATGATCGCGATTTTATTTGCATTCGAAGGCTGGACCAATGTAGGAGCAATTGCGGGAGAGATGAAGAATCCGGGAAAGGATCTTCCTGTTGCCATCGTTGGCGGAGTATCACTGATCATGGCAGTTTATTTTATCATTAATCTTGCATATCTGTGGGTACTTCCGGCATCCGAACTTGCAACACTGACTGCACCGGCATCAGCTGTAGCAGTGAAGATTTTAGGAAAACTTGGAGGACAGATTGTATCAATCGGAATCATTGTTTCCGTATTCGGAAGCTGTAACGGATTTATACTTTCCGGTTCCCGTGTGGCATATTCTCTTGCGGCAGAAGGAAAATTTCCATTCCACAAGACATTTGCAAAATTGAATGGAGCACAGGTTCCGGCAAATGCAATTATGCTTGTCGGAGGCATCGGTGCATTTTATGCATTAAGTGGTCAGTTTAATCTGCTGACAGACCTGGCGGTATTTTCAAGCTGGACATTCTACACACTGACATTTCTCGGTGTGATCAAACTCAGAAAAGACCGTCCAAATGCAGTGAGAACCTATAAAGTGCCGTTATATCCTATTGTTCCGCTCATTGCGATTGCCAGCGGAATCTTTGTTATTATCAATCAGATTTTTCTGGCAGGGCACAGATCGACCATAATTTCCATTGCCAGCACAATTGTTATGCTGCTTGGATTGCCGGCATATATGATAATAAAAAAAGATTGTAAAAACATATTGACGTAACGTAAATTTATGATATAATCGTATGTGTGCAAAAAATATACCCGAACAGTCGTATAATGCACAATATAGGACTGGAGGGGAGGTTAGGTGTGAGACTATGTCAAATGTAATCGTAAAAGAAAACGAGACGTTAGACAGCGCTTTACGCAGATTCAAAAGAAACTGTGCAAAGGCTGGAATTCAGCAGGAGATTCGTAAAAGAGAGCATTACGAGAAACCAAGCGTAAGACGTAAAAAGAAATCTGAAGCTGCTAGAAAACGTAAGTATAACTAATATGTGCAAAAAACGGAGTGTCTTTTGACACTCCGTTTTATATCAGCTGGGAGTTATCTCCCAGCTGATATAGCCTCCGGCAGGATTGCAGAGTGCAAAGCACGGATCAGTTCGTGGGTGTAATTATAAAGATTTCAGTTCCTGATATACCCGTCCAATCGGAAGCCCTACCACATTATTGTAATCACCTTTTATTCCTTTTACATGAATAGAAAAATCACCCTGTATACCGTAAGCTCCGGCTTTATCTAACGGATCACCGGATTCTACATAGCGGTGAAGGTCTTCTTTATCAATCGGATAGAGCGTGACATCGGTCTGGCAGTAAAATGTCTTAATAGTCTTTTCCCCTTGCTTTTTCTGAATCAGTGAAACACCTGTGTAGACCTGATGTGTGCGGCCTGCAAGCATGGACAGCATATCGTAGGCTTCCTGTTTATCAGCAGGTTTTCCAAGAATCTCATCACGATAAACAACAATCGTATCGGATCCAATGACAGTATAATCGTCAGAATCTGTAATTTTAGCGTAGACATTTTCCGCTTTTTGGTGAGCCAGTTCCATAACAACATCGGACGGCACTTCTTTTGTAATCTTTTCGTTCACGTCAGACGGAATCACATCAAATTCAAGACCCGTGCGTGCAAGCAGTTCCCGCCTTCTCGGTGACTGTGATGCAAGAATATATCGCATAATAAATACCTCATTTCTTTCTGATTTCAAATATCAGGATACTATTTGCAGTATACCTGATAAATACCACAAATATCTGCAATTAAGATTTGCGTTAAATAAATATTTTATAGTACTCACTTTGATATTTATGGTAAACTGAAAAGAGGAAAGATGCAAGAGAAAACTTATGGAGGAAGATTATGTATATCAGTGAGATTAAGACCGGTGCGCCGACAGACGTAAGATGCCCGCTGGAACGCCGTATGTACGAGACTTTAGATAAATTGAGGATCCCATATGAGCGTGTGGACAATGACCCGGCAGCGAGCATGGAGGAGTGTGCAGAGGTGGACAAAGTTCTTGGAACTGAAATCCGGAAAAATGTGTTCTTATGTAACCAGAAAAAGACAACATTTTTCCTGCTTGTCATGCCGGCAAATAAATCCTTTGACACAGCAGCTTTCAGTAAGAAACTGGGTGTATCCCATATGTCATTTGCACCGCCGGAGAAAATGCTTAAGCATCTTGGAACGACACCGGGATCAGCCAGTGTGGCAGGACTTCTCGTGGACGAAGACGACTATGTGCAGGTAATTGTAGATAAAGAAGTGGCAGAGAGTGAATGGTTCGGTTGCAATCCGGGAATTAATACAAGTCATTTGAAATTTAAGACACAGGATTTATTACAGAAGTTTTTGCCAAAGATTCACCACAGAGCAAGGATTGTAGATTTATAACAGAAGAAAGAAGAAGTAACATGAAATCAGCAGACGATTTGAGACAGTTATTACAAAATATTGATAGAAAAAGTTATCCGGCTTATAAGGGTACGAAAGGAGTATATCGATTTGGCAAATATGCATTGGGAATCGATCATGTACAGGGAGATCCGTTTGCGGCACCGTCCAGCCTTCATATTGAAGTTTCGGGAAAAGTGGCTGCATTTCCAGAATATCTTTATGACGAAAAATGGAAACAGATCGCACTTGAGGATTATCTGATCCGTCAGTTTGGCACAGCAATCGGAAAATATTCATTTCAGGCGAAAGGATCCGGAAAGAGTGGAATTATTTCTGTGACTAGATGTGGTCAGGAAATTCTAAAGCGGAGCGCCTGTGAGATCAATCCGGCAAATGGAAACATTAGCATGCGATTTGAGGCTGGATTTCCGGCAAATGGAAGAACCATCAATGCAAGAGAGCTTTCAAAAATTTTATTCGATTATCTCCCGGAGTGCGTGGAGAGTTCTCTTTTCTATGCAAGACAAGATAAGAAAAAAGTGGAGCGTGTCATGGAGCTATCCGTAGACCAGCAATATATCCGTGAGCAGTTAAAAGAACAGGGACTTGTAGCGTTTGTGGCAGATAAAGCCGTTCTTCCGCGTGAGTCGGGTGTCTCAGCAAAGCCGATGAAAGGAGCTGTGCCATTTGCTTCGCCGGAATCGATGAAAGTGACCATGGATTTACCATACGCAGGCAAAATCACAGGTATGGGCATCAAAAAAGGAATCACCTTGATTGTTGGTGGTGGCTATCACGGAAAATCTACCCTTCTAAAAGCGCTGGAAATAGGCGTATATCCGCACATTGCAGGTGATGGCAGGGAATATGTCATTACAGAGTCAGATGCAGTGAAAATCCGCGCTGAGGACGGCAGAAGTATCAAGGACACAGACATTTCTATGTTCATCAATGACCTGCCAAATGGGAAAGACACGAAAACATTTTCCACGGAGGATGCCAGTGGAAGTACATCCCAGGCGGCAAATGTAGTGGAGGCCATGGAGGCTGGCGCTGCAGCGCTTCTCATCGATGAGGATACGTCGGCGACCAACTTTATGGTGCGAGATGAACTGATGCAAAGAGTGATTCACCGGGATATGGAGCCGATTACACCATTTATTGAAAGAATGCGTGATTTATATGAAAATCAGGGCATTTCCACAATTCTAGTTGCGGGAAGCTCCGGGGCATATTTTCAGGTAGCAGATGTGGTGATTCAGATGGATCGGTATGTCCCGAAAGAAATTACAGCCCTTGCAAAAGAGGCTGCCAGCCAGTATCCGGCACTGGAATTGCCAGAAGGAAATGTGAAACTACCAGAGTCCGGACGATGCCCGAAGAAAAATGCAGGGTTAGTTCATAAAGGACGTATCAAGATTAAGAACATGGGAAGAGACGGTGTAGTCCTGAACCATGAAAACATTGATCTTCGATATGTGGAACAGCTTGCAGATCCCGAACAACTTACCTGCCTGGGGTATCTTCTCCGTTATATGGAAGAACAGGAATTTGACGGCAGAAAAGAAGCCGGACAGATTATCAAACGACTGGTGAAGAAGCTGGAAGCGGAAGGATTTGCAGCGGTCTGTGAGAGTGGAAATGTTCCGGGCAATCTGGCAATGCCGAGAAAACAGGAGGTATATGCATGCGTGAACCGATATCGGGGCATGAAGTTGTAAAGAAAAAGAGAGACTGCAATAATCTGGAAAAAGAAACTGCGGGTTTAGAAAAGGTAAAAGTAATCGCAAGAATTCACACAGATTTTCCGACTAAATTCGGGATTCCAAGACAGAGTGGGCTTTCCGATGCGACTGGACTTGTTGTATTTGAGCCGGAGTTTCGCCAGCCGGACGCTCTGAGAGGAATTGAGAAAAGTCGTGATGCAGATACTGAGTCAGGATCCAAGACCTTCTTATCAGAATGACCCGGAGAGAGTATATGGCATGGAATTTGCTGGGTTTGAGGTGAAATTTCGTGTAGAGGGAAGCACACTTTACGTGGTAAGTGTGACGAAAAAGGAAAAGGAATGAAATAAGATAAATATTCACATTAAAAAGATCATTTACGAAAAAGTGTAGATGGTCTTTTAAGTGCATTTTATGAAAGAAGTATATCTTGATTTCTTTACTGAGAAAAATTTATGAAAAAAGAACTTGCAATATACCCTTAAGGGGTATATACTGTCACTGTAATCAAGAAAGGTGTGCATACTATGGAAGAAAAGAAAGAATGTTGTTGTCATAAGAAAAAGGAGCGGACAGAAAAGGAATACAAGGATCTTCTGAACCGCTTAAGCCGGATTGAAGGCCAGGTACGAGGAATTAAGCGTATGGTGGAAGAGGACGCATACTGTACGGATATTCTGATTCAGGTTTCAGCGGTCAATGCGGCGCTGAATAGCTTTAACAAGGTGCTTCTTGCTAATCATATCCGCACTTGCGTAGCGGAAGATATCCGTGCAGGGAAAGAAGAGACAATCGATGAACTGGTTGCCACGCTCCAAAAACTTATGAAGTAATAGTTAGGCAGGTGTATTAATGATGGAACAATATACAGTGACAGGAATGAGCTGTGCGGCCTGCAGTTCCAGAGTAGAGAAGGCTGTGTCAAAGGTGCCGGGTGTTACATCCTGCTCGGTCAGTCTTCTGACGAACTCCATGGGAGTCGAAGGAACAGCAACGTCAGCTCAAATTATAGAAGCAGTGGAAAATGCCGGATATGGTGCATCGCTGAAAGGTGCAGCAAATGAAAAGACAGGCAGTGCTGCCGAAAACAATGATGATTTTTTGAAAGACAGAGATACACCAGTATTGAAGCGGAGGCTGATTGCTTCTTTATGTTTCCTTATACCACTTATGTATCTGTCCATGGGACATATGATGTGGAACTGGCCATTGCCAGGATTTATGGCGGACAATCATGTGGCAATGGGACTGGCTCAGTTGCTTTTGACTACGATTGTTATGGTCATCAACCAGAAGTTCTTTATCAGCGGATTTAAAGGACTGATTCATAAAGCGCCGAATATGGACACACTGGTTGCCCTTGGTTCTACAGCTTCTTATGGATACAGTGTTTATGCGCTGTTTGCTATGACAGATGCGCAGATGCGCATGGATATGGATGCCGTGATGTCATATATGCATGAATTCTATTTTGAGTCTTCAGCTATGATCCTGACTCTTATTACGGTTGGAAAGATGCTGGAGGCACATTCCAAAGGTAAGACGACAGATGCTCTTAAGAGTCTGATGAAACTGGCTCCGAAGACGGCAGTACTGCTCCGCGATGGAAAAGAAGAAACAGTTTCCATTGAGCAGGTGAAAAAAGGAGACATTTTCATAGTAAGACCTGGTGAAAATATACCAGTAGATGGTATTGTTCTGGAAGGAAACAGTGCGGTCAATGAGGCAGCTCTGACCGGTGAGAGCATTCCGGTAGATAAGGCGCCAAATGATACAGTATCTGCTGCGACAGTCAATCAGTCCGGTTTCTTAAAATGTGAGGCTTCAAGAGTCGGAGAGGACACAACACTGTCTCAGATCATTCAGATGGTCAGCGATGCGGCGGCAACAAAAGCACCGATTGCAAAGATTGCAGACCGGGTATCAGGTGTATTTGTACCAACGGTTATTACAATCGCAGTGATTACGATTGTTGTGTGGCTTTTAGCTGGTCAGAGCGTCGGATTTGCTCTTGCTAGAGGAATTTCCGTACTTGTTATCAGTTGCCCATGTGCCCTTGGACTTGCCACTCCGGTCGCAATTATGGTTGGAAATGGTATGGGCGCGAAAAATGGAATTATGTTCAAGACAGCCGTTTCTCTGGAAGAGACAGGAAAAATGGAAATTGTTGCTCTTGATAAAACCGGAACTATAACAAGTGGCGAACCTCAGGTCACAGATATTCTCCCTGCAAATGGAGTAAGTGAATCTGAATTACTGGTTCTTGCATACATTTTGGAGAAGAAGAGTGAACACCCACTTGCAAAAGCGATCACAGGACGTGTAGAATCAGAAGTAGAGCAGTCTGAGTGCGAAAAATTGACAGAAGTATCTGACTTTCAGGCAGTTCCGGGAAATGGACTTTCCGGTAAAATAGGTGGCGCAGAAGTTCTTGGTGGAAACTTGAAATATATCGGACAGTATTCCGAAGTATCTGAAGAAATGAAGCGTCAGGCAGAACATTTGTCCGAACAGGGAAAAACACCACTATTCTTCAGCCAGAACGGAACATTTATGGGAATTATTGCAGTGGCTGATGTTATCAAAGAAGACAGTCCGAGAGCAGTAAAAGAACTTCAGAACATGGGAATACACGTTGTTATGCTCACAGGTGACAATGAGCGTACTGCAAAAGCAATCGGCGTGCAGGCAGGTGTTGACGAGGTGATCGCAGGCGTACTTCCGGAAGGAAAAGAAAGCGTGATCCGAAGACTTAAGACAAAAGGAAAAGTTGCTATGGCCGGTGACGGTATCAACGATGCACCGGCACTTACAAGAGCAGATATGGGAATCGCAATCGGAGCCGGAACAGATATTGCCATTGACGCGGCAGACGTTGTACTGATGAAGAGCCGTTTAAGCGATGTACCGGCAGCCATCCGCATGAGCCGTGCAACACTTCGGAACATTCATGAAAATCTGTTCTGGGCATTCTTCTACAATGTCATTGGAATCCCACTGGCAGCAGGTATCTGGTATCCATTATTCGGACTGAAACTGAATCCGATGTTCGGTGCGGCAGCCATGAGCTTATCCAGCTTCTGTGTTGTTACAAATGCACTGAGACTGAATCTCTTCAAAATGTATGACGCAAGCAAAGATAAAAAAATAAAACATAAAAAAGAAAGTAAAAAGAAACAGGAGGAATCAACCATGACAAAGACAATGAAAATCGAAGGAATGATGTGCGGACACTGTGAGGCAAGAGTAAAGAAAACTCTGGAATCAATTGACGGTGTCAAAGAGGCAGTTGTAAGCCACGAAGCAGGAACAGCCGTAGTGACACTGGAAAAAGAGGTTGCTGATGAAGTGCTTAAAAATGCAGTAGAGGCACAGGACTATCCGGTAAAAGGAATTGAGTAGAGATTCAGAATGAATCATATCATTAAAAATGATTCAGTTAGATGAGAAAGATTGTAAAAGAGCAGATGTGAAAGAATTAGGAGAAGCTTTCGTATCTGCTCTTTTACTTGTATTTTAACAAAAAAAATGGTAACATGATAGCATATTATAGATGTATAGAAAGTGAATGGAGAAAGTTATGAGTAACAAAAATACCGTACAGAATGCGGTTTATCAAGAATTAAAAAAAGGGATCATGACACTTCATCTTGTACCAGGGACAGAGATGAGTACGCAGGAGATAGCAACCAAATTACAGGTAAGCAGAACGCCGGTCAGAGAAGCATTTATCCAGCTTCAGAAGGAAGGTCTTGTTGAGGCAATTCCGCAAAAAGGTACAAAAGTGTCACCGATTAATATAAAACGAGTAGGTCAGGAGAGGTTTTTACGAGAGTCCTTGGAACTGTCAGTCATCGAACCATTTCTAGCTAATGTAAATACACAGGATTATCAGTTTCTTCGTGCTAATATTGAAAAGCAGAAAGAGTATTGGAATAAAAGAGATTTTGCTGGTTTTGTACAGCTTGACAATCAGTTCCACAAATCACTGTTTGAAGTAGCAGAACAGCAGCTGAGCTGGGAGTTGATTTCGAATTATAATGGACATTATGACCGGCTTCGTATTCTAACGATTCGTAATGAAGAGACTCTGACTGGCACAATCCAGCAGCATGAACAGATTGTAAGTCTGGCAGAGCAGGGGAAAATTGAGGAAGTATACAGTGAACTGAAAGATCACGTCAGAAAGATTTTGGTCGAAAAAGAGGAGCTGATTCAGGATTATCCAGGATTTTTTGTATCTGGTGAAGATGAGAAGAACAGCATTTTGGGTGGAAGCCTGTAAAATAACATATAAAATATATACATTCATTTGGGAATATCACATCATCGAAAAAAGTGGTATTCTTTTTTTGTAAATAAATACTTGTATAAAATATACAAAAAAACTAGAATAATTTATGCTAAATCCCCATATTGACTATAACATGTTAGTATGCTAGTATGTAAATGTAAAATACAGAATGATTTCTGAGTCGACACAGGAATTTTGATTTCTGCAGCAATTGTCTCTAAAATGTAGAGAAGAGGAGGAAACAAAATGAAGAAACTCGTTTCGATTTGTCTTATAGGAGCATTGATGGCATCACTTGCCGGATGTGCGAAGACGGACAAAAAGCAAGATGAATATATTCTACAGATTGGTACTGTTTTAAATGAGGCAGACCCATTATATGTTGCATTGACAGAAGTCTTTGAAAAACAGGTGGAAGAAAAGACGAACGGTGCGATTGATGTACAGATATATTCCGGTGGACAGCTTGGTACAGATGAAGATGTTCTGGAACAGGCGCTGGTTGGATCTGGAGTAGGTGTTATTACAGAGGCAGGACGTCTTTCCAATTATGTGTATGATTTCGGAGTTCTCTTAGCACCATATGTTGCTTCAGACTATGAAGAAGCACAGAAATTATTTGAGACGAATACATACCATGAACTTTGTAATCAACTGGAAGACAAAGGTTTTCATATTCTTTCATTCAATTATTATCAGGGTGAACGTGAATTATTTACAAGGAAACCTGTTGCAGAACCGTCAGATTTGTCAGGACAGCGTATCCGGTCTTCAGGAGCACAGGTTGTAACCTCTACATTAGAGGCAATGGGAGCGAATACAAATGTACTTGCGTGGTCAGAATCTTATCAGGCATTACAGCAGAAAGTAATTGATGGTGTAGAAGTTCATCTGTCAGCGGCGGTTGGATCTTCTATGCAGGAAGTAACGAATTATCTCTCATTTACAGGTCATCAGCAATTATTAACAGCATTGGTAGTGTCTCAGAAATGGTTCGAGAACCTTCCAGAAGAATATCAGAATATTATAACAGAAGCAAGTTATGAGGCTGGTATCGCAGGATCAGAAACTGTAATAGAAAAGAACGATGAATATTTACAAACCCTGATCGATGGTGGAATTGAAGTTGTAGATTGTGATGTAGATGCATTCAGAGAAGCATGCCAGGTTGTATATGATGAACTTGGTTATGCAGATGTAAAAGCAAAATTAGATGCTGAACTTGGACGATAGAAGAGGAGTTGACAAAAGAATGTATAAGAAATTTGAAGATGGTCTGGTAAAAGTTGAAACTGGATTTGTGTGTATCGGACTGATGTTATTGATTGTAACCGTATTCGCGGCTGCAGTTCTCAGATTTTTCGGAATTGATATGTCCTGGTCAACAGACCTTGCACAGTTGGCCTTTGCGTGGGTAAGTTTTATAGGTGCAGATCTTGCTATGCGAAAAGATAGACATATGGGTGTTGATATGTTGACGAATAAGTTGCCGGCGAAAATACAGAATGCATTGCGACTGGCAATCTACTGCCTGATTTTGGCTTTTCTTCTGGCAGGAGTATATTATGGAATTTCTCTTTGTGTCATTAATCCTGACAGAAAATACAATACACTTTATATCAGTTACTCTTTCGCGACAGCAAGCTGTCCGATAGGTTGCGCGCTGATGAGTCTGACGGCTGTAAAACGTATTGTAGAGTGTGTTCGCAGATTTATGAGTAATGATTATAGTTACTTTGAGAAGAAGGAGGTAGAGGCATGATTATTTTAGGAATTTTGTTTGTTGTATTATTGCTTCTTGGGGTGCCAGTCGCATTTACAGTAGGAATTTCAGCAGCTTCATTTTTTGTAACAAAAGGAATTCCAATGGAAATTGTAGTTCAGAAGATGGTATCCAGTACACAGTCATTTTCTCTGCTGGCGGTTCCGTTCTTTGTGCTTGCCGGAAACTTGATGAATGAAACAGGAATTACCTCACGTCTGATAAAGTTTTGCAATCTTGCAACAGGTCACATGAGAGGAGGACTTGCACAGGTATCCGTTTTACTTTCATGTCTGATGGGTGGTATTTCAGGATCTGCTACTGCGGATGCAGCTATGGAAAGTCGTATTTTAGGACCAGATATGGAAAAGAAAGGTTATTCAAAAGGATTTACGGCAGCAATTCTTGCAATGGGTGGACTGATTACCGCTACCATTCCACCATCACTTGGATTGATCCTTTATGGTGTAACAGGAGAGGTTTCCATCGGTCGATTGTTTCTTGCAGGAATTGTACCGGGAATCTTAATGACAATTGTTCTGATGTTTGCAGTAAGTCGCATTTCAAAGAAACGAGATTATGCACCAGAACGTGAGAAGATTGCTACACTACCAGAACTTTTAAAAGGATTGATTGATAACATCTGGGCGTTAATGTTCCCGGTCATCCTGATTGTAGGAATTCGTTTTGGAGTATTTACACCTTCCGAGGCAGGAGCATTTGCAGTTGTGTATGCATTATTTGTAGGAATGTTTGTATACAGAGAACTGACTGTAAAAAAACTGATTGAATGTCTTGCGACAACAGCTGTTGATCTTTCAGTTATTATGTTTATTATTATTTGTTCTAATGCTTTTGGTTATGCGATTGTAACAGGTCAGTTACCACAGAGTCTTGCATCATTTATTGTGAAGTTATCTGAAAATAAATATGTAATCCTGACAATCGTTATGTTGTTTGTCTTTGTAGTAGGAATGTTTATGGAAGCTACAGCAAATGTACTTCTGTTGACACCAATTTTCCTTCCGATTATTGTTTCATATGGATTTGATCCGGTTCATTTCGGTATTATTTATATGATTTTGATTACAATGGGAGGCATGACACCGCCAATCGGAGTCACCATGTATACGACATGTTCAGTTTTGGATTGTCCGGTGGAGACGTATACAAAAGAATCGATACCGTTTATCGCAGGAATCATAATCCTGTTGATCTTACTTGCAGTATTTCCAGATTTGTGTCTGTTCCTTCCAAATCTGGTATATGGTGCGGCGTAAATATAACTAAAAAACGATTTATATTCATTTAAGTAAAGGAGAACAATTATGAGATTATCTTTTGAGGAAATTCAGAGTGAAATTAAACGAGTTTTTATGAAATATGGGTTATCTGAAGAGAAAGCAGATACCTGTGCACGTATTCATACAGAATCCACATATGATGGAATTTATTCTCATGGAACAAATAGAGTGGCAAGATTTGTTGATTATATCCAGAAAGGATGGGTAGATGTAAATGCAGATCCGACTATTGAAAAAGATTGTGGTGCGATTAAAGTCATTAACGGAAATATGGGACCTGGTATCTTAAATGCATTATATGGAGCAAATCAGGCAATGGAGATGGCAGACAAATACGGAATTGGTATGGTAGGTCTGAAGAATACAACACACTGGATGCGTGGAGGCACATATGGTCTTTATGTTGCCAGAAAAGGTTATGTAGGTATTATGTGGACCAATACAGAAGCATGTATGCCACCTTGGGGAGCAAAAGAGTGCCGTCTTGGAAATAACCCATTTGTTATGGCTTGTCCTGGAGTAAATGGAGGACCGGCATTACAGCTTGATATGGCAATCAGTCAGTATGCTTATGGAAAATTACAGGTAACAAGACTTGCAGGTAAGAAACTTCCATTCCCTGGAGGCTTTGATAAAGATGGTAATATTACAGACGATCCGGGAGCAATTGAAGAATCTATGAGAATTATGCCGATTGGTTACTGGAAGGGATCTAGCTTTAGTTTTATGTTAGATGTGCTTGGTTCCATTTTATCAGATGGTGTAGGAGCTGTTGATTTGAATGCAGAGACAAAAGGATCTTGTGGAGGATGCTCTCAGGTTATGATTGTAATTGATCCTAAGAAGATTACTGATGGAGATAAGATGAGTGAGACTGTTCGTCGTGCAATTGAATATCTTAAGAGCGCAGAGCTTGCAGAGCATAGTAATGGAATTATGGCACCAGGTGAAGATTATGTTCAGTTCAATAAAGACCATGATGAAAATGGAATTTTTGTTGACGACAGTGTATGGGCAGAGATTCAGGGATTATAGTAAGTGAGGAGAATTGGTATGATTGTTGATTCTATAAAAAATATAGAACGTTATGAGAATATCCATCCCAATATTAGTACAGCACTTCATTTTATTGCAGAACATGAAGAAGATCCAGAACTTGAAGATGGGAGATATGAACTTGTTCCGGATGAAGTTATTGTCTATGTGTTAAGTAAAGAGTCACATTATCGGGAAGAGGCAGAAATGGAAATTCATAAGAAATTTATGGATATTCATTATATGATTTGTGAAGCAGAGCGATGTGGAATCGCTCCGCTTCCAAAAGAATCTGAGATTGATTACAGTGATGAAACAGATAATGGATTTTGGAAATGTGAAGATACTTATAATGTTCGAATTGGAAAAGGTGAATTCTATGCCGTATGGCCAATGGAACCACATTGTCCGCTTTGTAATGCAGGAGAACAAAAAGAAACAGTACGGAAAATAATTTGTAAGGTGAAGGTTGATTAGAAAGAAGGTAGTAGTATGAAGGCTGTTAAGATTATGAAACCGAATGAGTTGCAGATAATCGATATGGAGAAACCAGCTATTGATGAAAAAAATAATGTTTTGGTAAAAATTCATGTTGCTGGTATCTGTGGATCAGATGTCGGAATTTATCATGGTAAAAATGCGGCTGCAACATATCCAAGAGTCATTGGGCATGAGATGGTCGGTGAAATTGTTGAGACGGGTGAAAATGTTACAAAGCGCAAAGTAGGAGACCGAGTTATCATTGATCAGGTAACTGCTTGTGGACATTGTTATGCGTGTAGAAAAGGCAGACCAAATGTATGCGAGAATTTGCAAGTAAGAGGTGTGCATATTGACGGTGGATACAGGGAGTATATGGCAGTTCCGGAAAGTGACTGTTATCTTTTGCCGGAAACATTATCTTATGAAGATGCAGTTATGATTGAGCCTACAACAATTGCGGTGCAGGCATGTAGTCGTGCAGAGCTGGTATTTGAAGATAATCTTATGATTATCGGTGCAGGAGCTCTTGGAAGCAGCATTCTTAGAATAGCGAGGCTCTACAATCCACATAAAATAATAATGGTAGATATTGAAGAAGATAAATTAAAAGAAAGTCTTGAAAATGGCGCAACTGATATCATTAATAGTAAGGTGGAAGATGTAGTAGAAAAAGCACACGAGTTAACGGATGGATATGGACCGACAGTAGTTATTGATGCTGCTTGTTTTCATGGCAGTTTTTTAACTGCATGTAAATGTGCCGGTAATGCAGGGCGTGTGATAACAATGGGATTTGGAGTAGATCCTGATGAAATTAATCAATTTGCGATAACTTCAAAAGAATTAGATGTAAGAGGAAGCCGACTTCAGAACAGAAAATTTCAAACAGTGATTGATATGGTGAATAAAGGAAAAGTAAATTTGAACAATAGTATTAGTCATCGTTTTTATTTTGAAGATGCACAAAAAGCATTTGATTTTAATGATACCCATGATCCGTCAATTCGAAAAATAGTATTGACATTTGACAAATAAACATTAGTACGGAGGAGAAGATATATGCCTATGCAGATGGGATTTCGCTGGTATGGCGAAGGAAATGATCACATAAAATTGTCTGACATAAAACAGATTCCGGGTGTAACAAGTATTGTTTGGGCGCTTCATGATAAACAGCCAGGAGAAATCTGGGAGAAAGAAGAAATTGCAGAAGTACAGAAGCAATTAGAACCATACGGATTTAATATGGATGTTGTCGAATCTGTAAATGTACACGATGATATAAAAATCGGACTTCCAAGCAGAGATAAATATATTGAAAATTATATTCAAACGATTCGTAATCTTGCTGAATTTGGTGTTAAAGTCATTTGTTATAATTTTATGCCAGTATTTGATTGGACAAGAACTGATTTATTTCATCCTGTTGGAGATGGATCGACAGCTATGTACTATGAAGTAAGTAAGATTCAAGATGACCCGAAAGAAATGGCAGATTATATTTTAAATAATTTGAATGGACTTACCTTTCCTGGATGGGAGCCAGAGAGAATGGCAAAGCTGGATGAATTATTTGAAGCTTATCGTCCGGTGACCAAAGAAAAACTTTGGGATAATTTAAAATATTTTATTGAAGCACTTATGCCAGTTTGCAATGAGACAGGTATTAAGATGGCAATTCATCAGGATGATCCACCGTGGGATATTTTTGGATTGCCAAGATTATTAGTAGATTCAGCATCTATTGATCGCTTTTTGGCAATGGTGGATGATCCACATAATTGTCTTACATTATGTTCAGGCAGTTTGAGTTCAAATCCAAATAACAATGTTGCAGACATTGTGAAGAAACATTGTGACCGGATTGCATTTGCACATATAAGAAATGTACATCATCTGCCAAACGGAGATTTTATTGAGGCAAGTCACAGAGATTGTGATGGAGAGACTGGAATCCTGGATATTGTCAAAGCATATCATGAAGGAGGATTCGAGGGATATATTCGTCCGGATCATGGACGTCAACTTTGGACAGAAGGTCCTGGGAATGTACGACCTGGATATGGATTATATGATCGAGCACTTGGAATTATGTATATTCTTGGAATTTGGGATATGCTTGAAAAAGAAAAAGCAGAAGGGAGAACTGTGTAATTATGAGATTAACAGATATTAAAAATGGTGCTTCACAAGAGTGGCAAGCAGCAGGATATGAACTCCCAAAGTTTGATATTGATACTGTAAGAGGAAAAACATATCGTGAGCCTACATGGGTACATTTCGGAGCAGGAAATATTTTTCGTGCATTTCCAGCAGCAATCCTACAGGATACACTAGATTCTGGAAAATATGACCGAGGAGTTATTGTTGCAGAAGGTTTTGATTATGAAATTATTGATAAAGCATATACACCTTATGATAATTTGAGCCTTCTTGTTCTGCTTCAGTCTGATGGAAGCATCCGTAAAAAAGTGATTGCTTCAGTGACAGAAAGTTTGAAAGCAGATCCAGAGTTTGAAAATGACTGGGCGCGATTAGTGGAAATTATGAAAAATCCATCTTTGCAGATGATTAGCTTTACAATTACAGAAAAAGGATATTCTGTATCAGAAAAAGATTTGAAAAATGGGTTAAATCCAACACTAATCATGGGAAAAGTAACTGCGTTATTATTAGAAAGATTTCAGACTGGGGCATACCCTCTTACAGTTCAGAGTATGGATAACTGTAGTCACAATGGAGACAAAGTGAAACAGGCAGTTGTTTCATATGCAAAAGAATGGGTGGCACAGGGATTGGTGCCGGCAGAGTTTTTGGCGTATGTTCAAAATGGAGAAAAAGTTACATATCCATGGAGTATGATTGATAAAATCACTCCGAGACCAGATGAAAAAGTACAAAATATGTTGAAAAAGGATGGATTTGAAGATACAGAGACCATTATTACAGAACGCCATACTTATACAGCTCCATTTGTTAATGCCGAAGAGACTGAATACCTGGTAATTGAAGATCATTATGCAAATGGGCATCCACCACTTGAATTGGGAGGTGTTATTTATACAGACCAGCAAACAGTTGACAAAGTAGAAAAGATGAAAGTTTGCACATGTCTGAATCCATTGCACACTGCAATGTCAATTTTTGGCTGCTTGTTAGGATATGAGTTGATTTCAGAAGAAATGAAAGATGAGGATTTGCGCGGTTTAATTACAAAAATTGGATATACAGAAGCTATGCCAGTTGTTGTAGATCCAGGAGTTTTAAAACCAGAAGAATTTATAGGAGCAGTTTTAGAAAGACGACTCCCTAATCCATTTATGCCAGATGCACCTCAGAGAATTGCAACGGATACATCACAAAAATTGTCTATACGATTTGGAGAGACAATTAAGGGATATATTGAGCGAGGATTGAATTTGGATGAGTTGGTATTAATTCCTCTTGTCTTAGCTGGATATGCAAGATATTTAAGAGGAATTGATGATGTGGGAAATAAATTTGAACCATCACCGGATCCATTACTTGATGAACTTCAAAAGATAGTTTCAGGTCTTAAAATAAAACAAGAAAAACAGGATTTTACATGCTTGAAACAGCTTTATAGTCGTGAAGACATTTTTGGCGTAAATCTATATGAAATCGGACTTGGAGAAAGAATTGAGTCTATGGCAGCAGAATTATTTGCCGGAACAGGTGCAGTAAGAAGTACACTTCACAAATATGTAGTGAATAGATAAGATATGTAAGATACAACAATATCGGAAAATCAAAACAGACAGTACATGTGTTTTTAGTACTGTCTGTTTTGATTTTCCGATATTGTTGGTTCTAAGACTAATCTTTTATGCTTGATTTAAATATAATTATGCTTGAAGAAATAGAAAAGTATGTTATAATATACATAATAAATGAAAATACTTTAGAAGTTATATGCGGACATAAATAATAAAAAGGACGGTGAATGTTTATCATGCCAATATTGAAAGATGATTACCAGAAGACAGAAAAGATTAACGGTGTAATTTATAATATGTCTCCGGCAGCCAATTTCAGACATGGAATTGTAAATGGAAACATTTATGGAAAAGTGAGAGAAGGGCTGAAGGATAGTTTATGTCTGGTATTTATGGAAAACCTGGATTATAAATATCACCCGGAGGTAAACGATGACTATGTTGTACCTGATATTATGCTTGTCTGTGATCGAAAAGGTCTGAAACACAGTGCATATCATGGAACACCAAAGTTTATTGTAGAGACATTGAGTCCGGCGACAGCACTCAGAGACAAGACGGAGAAGAAAGAGATTTATGAGCAGGCAGGAGTAAGCGAGTATTGGATTGTCTCACCAAGGGAGCATGCAGTAGAGATATATTATCTTGAAGAAGGAAAATATAAACTAGTGTACAGTTATATTCTTCAGGAGGATAAGGACGAAAAAGATTATAATGCCGATACGATTATTACCTTGCGGGAGTTTCCACATATAGCCATGACACTGGAAGAGATTTTTGATAAGGTAGATTAAAAATGAAGTTATAAAACAATCCCTCCATCATATATTTACTACAAAAGTATGTGTTGGAGCACGGATTATGAAAAAATTTCTGGTGTGGTTAATCTGCTTGATTCTACTGACACAACCGGTTTTTGCGCAGTCTGAAAAACTGATTATTCTGAATACGAATACGGGACAAAATACAGACGCAGACACTGGCCAGAACGCTGGAGCAGGAGAGCAGAATTCATCGGATACAACAGAAAATACAGATAATGTAAATACGCAGCAGACGGGAAATGTGGACATCTCCGCACCGTCTGCTCTTTTAATGGAAGCATCTACGGGACAGGTAATTTATGAAAAAGATGCAGATTCCAAGAGACCGCCGGCAAGTGTCACAAAGGTCATGACATTGCTGCTGATTTTTGATGCGCTGCAAGAAGGAAAGATACATTTAGAGGACGAGGTGACAACGTCGGAATATGCGGCTTCTATGGGTGGCTCCCAGGTATTCTTAGAACCAGGTGAAGTGCAGACAGTAGAGACACTGATAAAATGTATTTCCGTAGCCAGTGCCAACGATGCCTGTGTCTGCATGGCAGAGTACATTTGTGGAAATGAACAGGAATTTGTAAATCAGATGAATGAGCGGGCGAAAGGCCTTGGCATGGAGAATACACATTTTGTCAATTGTAACGGACTGGACGCGGATGGACATGTGACGACAGCGAGGGACATCGCGCTAATGTCCAGAGAGCTGATCCATACATATCCACAGATTTTTGATTACTGTAATATCTGGATGGAGGATATTACGCACACGACAAAAAAGGGTTCTACACAGTTTGGACTTACAAATACGAACAAAATGATCCGGCAATACGAATATGCGACTGGGCTTAAGACGGGGTCGACCAGTCAGGCAAAGTTCTGTATTTCTGCAACAGCAAGGAAAGATAACACGGATATGATTGCTGTCATTATGGCGGCAGATGACAGCAAAGCGAGAATGCGGGACGCTATTGTACTGTTGAATTATGGTTTTGGAAAATGTCAGAAATATCAGGAAGATAAAGTAAACAAAATACCGAATGTGCCGGTAAAACATGGAGTTGAAAAGAAAGTTGGCGCCGCGCAGATGGAATTATTTTCTTATGTAGATGTGACAGGTGCAGATTTATCTACGATAAAGAAAATAGTAAAATTAAAAGAGAATGCGACAGCACCGGTCAGACAGGGGGATAAAATAGGCGAAGTAATTTATTCGCTGAATGGAAAAGAGATTGGCAAAGTAGACATTCTTGCAACAGAAGATGTAGAAGAAATCAGTTACGGAAGTGCCATGAAAGAAGCCGTGCGTGGGTGGACATTATAATTAGTCATTTGGAACTGGGTCTTGTATTAACACTATGTGGTCTGGGAGCAGCGTTCTGGCTTCCGGCGATTATTATAGGCTTGATTTCACATGGAAAAAAGAAAAACTGTACGATGAATACGGTCGGACTGGTCATAAGAATCAACAGCAAATCATCAGGTGATGGAAGTTTGAGCTTTTATCCGGTATATGAATATTATGCAAATGGAATGAAATATACGAATGAAGGTGCGTCCATCAAGCACTGTGTTCCACAAGTCGGTACAAAAGTTCCGGTCATGTACAATCCGGCAAAGCCAAAGCAGTCTTACATTCCGGGATATGATAATAAGGTCTATAAGATTCTTGCGATTGTATTTGGAATTATTGGGTGCATACCGATTCTTGTCTGTACTGGAATTTTGTTTTTTACAGGCATATAACAGATTTGAAAATAAAAGGAAACGAAGAAGCCTCTCTCGGAAAATGAATGAGAGAGGCTTTCCTATACTTGAAAATAAATTTTGAAAATCAAATTTGGTGTTAAAATATCAGGTTTATAAACGTGTAAATCGGTCTAAATCGCTCTTGTATATTCAGCCAGCCACTTGCGTTCATCTTCTTTCATATGTGGTGCAAGTGTTTCGTATACGCGCTTGTGGTAAGCGTTTAGAAGTTCTTTGTCTTCGATGGTCATCATTTCAGGTACGACTGCGTCCAGATCTATCGGTACAAGTGTAATTGGTTTAAAGTATAAGAATCTTCCATATGCGGTTGTCTCGCCTTCGCAGATCATAAGTTCGTTCTCTGTACGAATTCCGTGAGAACCGGCAATGTAGACACCTGGTTCGTCAGTGATGATCATTCCCGGCTCCAGGGCAATGTCCTGAATTGGAGCCTTATTTCCGAGATAACGGCGGAATCTTGCCGGTTCTTCGTGAATGTTCATAAGATAGCCAACGCCGTGTCCGGTTCCGTGATTGAAGTCTAATCCACGTTTCCAAAGTGGAAGACGTCCGATAACATCTAAGCTTCCGCCAGTAGTACCGTACGGAAACACTACATTTGCCAGATGCAAGTTACATAAAAGAACGGAAGTAAAGTCTTCTTTCATATTCTGTGGAACATTTCCAAATGCAAAGGTTCTTGTAATGTCTGTGGAGCCTTCCAGATACCCACCGCCGGTGTCTGTAAGGAAGAGACCATTTTCCGTGACTGGTACATTGCTATCTTTGGTTGCGCTGTAGTGAACAATTGCTGCGTGTTCGGCAGAGGCACAGATTGGCTCGAAGCTCTGCCAGAGATATTCGTCCTGTTCTTTCCGAAATTCTTCCAGCTTGTCGGCTGCACTAAGTTCCGTGACAGGAGATTCAGAAGAGATACCAACGTGTGTCTTTAGCCAATGCATAAAACGAGTCACAGCAACCCCATCTTTGATGTGAGCCTGTTCGATATTGTGAAGTTCTGTTTCATTTTTTACAGATTTCATCAATACGGAAGGATTTTCGCTTTCGACAACAGAGACTCCTTCTGGAATGCAGTTACGAAGCGCATAGTTAATACGGGACGGGTCTAAAAGGACAGTCTCTTCTGAATCCAGATGCTTTAAATCTTCGTAAATATCATTGTATGGGTGAAATGTAATTCCGGCAGCAGTCAGGTTATTATACATTTCTTCGGTCAGCTTCTGCTTATCAACGTATAATTTCATCTCATCCATGGTGATGATGGCGTAGGAGAGAAGAAGGGGAAAATAGTCAATGTCCCGTCCACGCAGATTGGTAATCCAGCAAATGTCATCCAGGGCAGCAACGACATGAGTAGTAGCCCCGTGTTGCTTGATAGCTTCACGGACGCGGGCAAGTTTTTCCGTTGTAGAAGCACCGGTGTATTTTAATTCCAAGGCAAATGCCGGTTTTGTTGACAGTGCCGGTCGGTCTTTCCAGATCAGGTCGATCAAATCTTCGGAAGTAACAATATGACCATGCTTTTTCTCGGCAATTTCCTGATATGCCTTTCCGTTTTTCATAGAGATGACACGTCCGTCAAAACCGATTGTACCATGTTCCGGTAAATGTTTTTCCAAGAACTCGTTGATACTCGGGACACCTGGTTCCAGCATGCGATAGAGAGTAACCGGAGTGCCTGAAAGCTGTTGCTCGGCCTGTAAGAAATAACGTCCGTCTGTCCAAAGTCCGGCGTGATCTAAAGTAATAATCGCGGTTCCGGCGGAACCATCAAAGCCTGTAATAAATGTTCTGGCCTGAAAATATGCCCCGACATTTTCACTTTGATGAAAATCATCAGTCGGAACAATATAGATATCGTATCCGCGCTCCTTCATAAGTTTTCTCAGCGCGTCAATATGTTCTGAAACTGTCATGATAAAAACCTCCTCGACATGATTTCTAAATCAGTATATAATAATGCAAGGGTGTAAAGATGCATCATAGTTGGGCCTTTTAATCCCGACACCATCATCATTATATAGTATAAATGGACAAAATTCCAGCAAGGAGCTTTTTTTAATGTTAAAAGGAAATGATTTAGAGAGTAAAAAATATTTTTTGTTTGATATAGACGGGACACTTGCCATTGATGACACGATTTATGACGGCAGCCGGGAGTTGCTTGATTATATTGAAAGCATTGGCGGACGAGCTTTTTATATTACGAACAATTCGGTCAAAAGCCGAAAAGATTATATTGAGAAATTTAAGAAATGGAATATTTCTGCAGTAGAAAATCAGTTTGTGACTGCATCTTATGCAACATGTAAGTATCTGAAGGAGCACTATGAAGATAAGAAACTGCTTGTAGTAGGAACGCCGTCTTTTGAAGAGGAGTTAAAAAGCTTTGGACTAAAGCTGACCCACGAGGCAGAGGAAGATGTAGCATGCGTAGTTGTGGGATTTGACAGAACACTTGTCTACGAAAAAGTCGAAGAAGCATGTAAGGCATTATTTCGTCCGGAAGTGGATTTTGTCGGAACAAACCCAGATTACCGGTGTCCAACTGCATTTGGCTTCGTTCCTGACTGCGGAGGGATCTGCGAGATGTTGAAAGTGACAACAGATCGGACACCTTACTATGCAGGTAAGCCGAATGCACAGATTGTAAAAATGTGTATGGAGCAGGTAGGTGCGAAACCAGAGGAAGTGCTTGTAGTTGGCGATCGCCTTTACACGGACATTGCATGTGGAATTAACGCGGGAGTGGAAACGGCTCTTGTGTATACAGGAGAGGCAAAGCCAGAGGATCTGGTGGCGACAGAATTTATGCCGGATTATGCATTTGAAAATATCCGAAAGCTGTATGAGGCATTTCGGAAAAGCCGGGAAGCGGTGACGGAAGGGAAAAATCCAGACATACAGATGTGTTCAAAACAGATATAAATAAACGTGTGATAAACAAACGTAAATAAGTGGAAGAATAAATCAGGAGAATATCTATGTCGACAACAGGAATCATAATCGGAATACTGGTGGCAGCAGTACTTCTTGTATTTGCAGAAATGTATCGGGAACTTCATACATTTCGGGTGACTCGTTACCAGGTGGCGTCACCGAAGCTTGCAGGGGAGAAAACATGGGTCTTTTTAAGTGACCTGCACAATCAGGTCTATGGAGTGAATAATTGCAGATTAATTGATGCAGTGAAAAAAGAGTCACCGGATCTGATTCTAATTGGTGGGGATATGTTAGTTGGAAAGAACGGACATTCCTATGAACCGGCCCTTGCCTGTGTGAAAGAGCTTGTGAAAATTGCACCAGTCTACTATGCAAATGGAAATCATGAAGAGCGTATGAAATTAAAACCACAGAAGTATGACCAGTCTTATGCTTTATATCGGGAAAAGCTGCTGAATCTGGGAGTACATCTTTTGGAAAATGAATCGATAGTTTTAAGTGATGAATCAAAAGTCCGCCTGACAGGGCTTGAGATTCCACTGGAGTGTTACACGCATTTGAAACGAAGAGAGATGCCAGAGGGAGCAATAAAAGAGCGGATCGGAAATCGGGATCCGGAAGCATTTCAGGTTCTTCTCGCACATAATCCTTCCTATATGAAAGAATACCTTGCCTGGGGAGCAGATCTGATCCTAAGTGGGCATCTGCATGGAGGTATGGTGAGAATTCCGGGAATCGGAGGTGTGATCGGACCGGATTTTGTATTATTTCCAAAGTATTCAGGAGAAATGCGGCGCGTGGGAGACCAGACTGTCATTGTAAGTAAAGGGCTTGGAACCCACACCATTCATATCAGGCTCTTTAATCCGGCAGAGGTTGTTGTTCTGAGTTTAAATAATTGTTGAGAAATGTGAGAGAATCAAGTATAATAGATTGTCAGACCTAAAAGTCATGGAAATTTATGGAGAGTAATGAGACATGGGAATTCCGGTAAAATTGCAGGTGTTCGAAGGACCTCTTGACCTGCTGTTACATTTGATCGATAAAAATAAAATAGATATTTACGATATTCCTATTGTGGAGATTACGAACCAGTATATGGATTATATCAAAGCCATGGAACGGGAAGATCTCAATGTGATGAGTGAATTTCTTGTCATGGCAGCGACGCTTTTGGATATCAAGTGTAAGATGCTGCTTCCAAAGGAAGTAACAGAAGATGGGGAAGAGGAAGACCCAAGACAGGAACTGGTAGAACAACTTCTTCAATATAAGATGTACAAGTATATGTCCTATGAGCTTCGTGACCGAGAGCTGGATGGCGGCAGGACGATGTACAAAGATCCGACTATCCCGGAGGAAGTCATGGATTATGTGGAGCCGGTAGATTTGGACGAACTTTTAGGGAATCTGACATTGGCAACACTGAACCGTGTTTTTCAGGACGTGATCAGGCGTCAGGAAGACAAGATCGATCCGGTAAGAAGCAAATTTGGTAAATTAGAGAAAGAAGAAGTTACGGTTGAGGAAAAGCTGGAGACTGTGACAGATTATGCGAGGGAACACAAGCATTTCAGTTTCCGTACACTTTTGGGCAGCCAGAAGTCCAAGATGCAGACTGTCGTAACATTTCTGGCAGTGTTGCAGTTGATCAAGGAAGGAATCCTGATCGTACAGCAGGAACATGCATTTGATGATATTATGATTACTGCAAATCTTTAACGAAGTGTAGTATTAGTTGGAGAACCGTCTGGATGGTTTTGACAGAAGTAAAAGTGGTTCCCTTAAGAAAAGTCGTCAGATTTATATCAGCTGGGAGATGACTTCCACCTCTATAGGTGGTGAGAAACAAGCTGGTATCAGTGGTGGGAGTCAATCCCCCAGCTGATATAGCCTCCGGCAGGATTGCACAGGTGCGCAGTAGAAGTATGTTATGCAATTGCAGGACGCGCACCTCGCAGCAATAATGCCGAGGCATTCTTGAAAGATGGAGTGACTAAGAAATTATATGGGTAAAAAAACGGAGATAGGTAAGATGGAGGCTGTGATAGAGGCCATTTTATTTACAATGGGCGAATCAGTGGAACTTAAGAAGATTGCGGCGGCGATTGAGCACGATGAAGCGACTACAAGAAAGATCATTCATCGGTTGCAGGACAAATATGAAGCAGAGGACAGAGGTCTTCGTATTATTGAGCTGGAAGACTCCTTTCAGTTGTGCACGAAGCGGGAGATGTATGACTATCTCATTCGTATTGCAAAACAGCCGAAGAAATGTGTTCTGACAGATGTTCTGCTGGAGACATTATCAATCATTGCATATCGTCAGCCGGTGACAAAGCTTGAAATCGAAAAGATTCGTGGAGTCAAATCAGATCACGCGGTAAATAAACTGGTAGAATATAATCTTGCCTGTGAAGTGGGAAGACTGGATGCACCGGGACGGCCGATTTTATTTGGTACAACAGAAGAATTCTTGCGAAGATTCAGTATTCAGTCTATCGAAGATCTTCCGAGCATGCAGCCGGAACAGGTAGAAACATTTAAAGAAGAGGCAGAGGAAGAAGTACAGCTTAAATTAAATGTATAAACAGATATAGTAAATGAAACAGATAAAGTAAAGAAGAGATACATATTTGTGTGCAGAGTATCATAATCTGTAAAGATAACGGTGCTTCAGGGTACTGGATATGAATCAGATCAAAATAAAAATTATCGCAGTCTTACTTTTGCTATGTATATCTGCCGCCTGGCTGGCAAGATATGAAATTCAGGAATCGGGTCAGAATCTATCGGGTCAGATGGCTGACAAAATGAAACAAAATACAGACGAGCCACAAAATCTATACGCCCAATCGGCAGTCCTTATGGATGCTGACAGTGGGCGTGTTTTATTTGGAAAAGAAGAGGAAGCCATAAGGCCTATGGCAAGCACCACAAAGATTATGACCTGCATCATAGCACTGGAGCATATGACAGATAATGAGATAGTCACAGCGTCTGCATATGCTGCCAGTCAGCCGAAAGTTCATCTGGGTGTCCGGGAAGGGCAGCAGTTCTATCTGAGAGATATTTTATTCTCGCTTATGCTGGAATCGCATAATGACAGCGCAGTTATGGTTGCAGAAGAGATCGCCGGAAGCGTGGAAGCATTTGTAAAAATGATGAATGAAAAAGCAGAAGAACTGGGGCTTACTAAGACACATTTTGTAACGCCAAACGGACTGGATGGAGAGGATGAAGGTGGCGTGCACGCCACAACAGCCATAGAACTGGCGGAAATTATGAAATATTGTATTATGGATTCTCCGGAAAAGGAAATGTTTCTGGATATTACCGGAACGAAAGAATACCATTTCCGGGATCTTAAAGGAACTTCTTCTTATACATGCGCGAATCACAATGCTTTTCTGACTATGATGGACGGGGCGATTTCTGGCAAGACCGGTTTTACGGCAGATGCAGGATATTGCTATGTCGGTGCACTCAGACGTGATGAACGGACATTTATCGTGGCATTACTTGCCTGTGGCTGGCCGAATCATAAAGGATATAAATGGAGTGACACGAAGAAACTTATGGAATATGGACTTTCGAATTATGAGTACCGGAACGTATGGCAGGAGCTTCCAAAGCAGGAGATTGTTGTAAAAGATAGTGGTAACGACCAGAACATTTATCAGAAAAACAACGTGGCTGAGGTTGAAATTCAACAGAAGCCGGAAGTATTAAAAGTATTATTAAGAACTGATGAAAATGTAGAGATTTCCGTGCAAATGGAAAAAGCTTTGTCTGCACCGGTAGAAAAAGGGCAGAAAGTGGGAGAAGTGCGGTACATATTAGATAAAAATATTATTGGAAAATACGATGTTTTGACAAGAAGCGGGCTTAAAAAACGGACATTTTCCTGGTGCCTGAAAAGATGTATGGAGCGCTTTTTCTGCTATACAAGATGGAATACATTCTTCGTGGATTTGCGTTGACGGAGATCGAAAACCATGATACAGTTAACATTGTCAGGGGAAACAATTCTTACACACTTTTTCTTGTTTTTTCTATTGACAATTTGCGGCGGTTATAATACTATATTAATCAGATACCGAACATTCGTTCGGAGAACATCAAGGAGATTTAATTATGGCGAATAATGAAGATAAGAAGAAAGCCTTAGATGCGGCTATTGCAAAGTTAGAGAAGGATTTTGGTAAAGGTACGGTCATGAAGCTTGGAGACCCGGCAGCCCAGGTATCAGTGGAGACAATTCCGACAGGATCTTTAAGTCTGGATATTGCACTGGGACTCGGAGGTGTTCCAAGAGGACGTGTGGTCGAGATTTACGGACCAGAGTCCAGTGGTAAGACAACAGTTGCACTGCATATGATTTCGGAAGTTCAGAAAAGAGGCGGGATTGCAGGGTTTATTGATGCTGAACATGCTCTTGATCCGGTTTATGCGCGTAACATTGGAGTAGATATTGATGAACTTTACATTTCACAGCCTGACAGTGGAGATCAGGCGCTTGAGATTGCTGAGACAATGGCGCGTTCCGGCGCGATGGATATTATTGTCATTGACTCTGTTGCAGCGCTTGTACCGAAGCAGGAGATTGAAGGAGATATGGGAGATTCCCATGTAGGACTTCAGGCAAGACTGATGTCCCAGGCACTACGTAAGCTGACCCCTGTTATCAGCAAGTCTAACTGTGTGGTAATCTTTATCAACCAGCTTCGTGAGAAGGTTGGTATTATGTTCGGTAATCCGGAGACTACGACCGGTGGACGTGCATTGAAGTTCTATGCATCTGTCCGCATGGACGTCAGAAGAATCGAGACGCTCAAGCAGGGCGGAGAGATGATTGGTAACAGAACCCGTGTGAAGATTGTGAAGAATAAGATCGCACCTCCGTTCAAAGAGGCAGAATTTGATATTATGTTCGGAAAAGGTATTTCAAAAGAAGGAGATATTCTGGATCTTGCAGTAAATCTTGGACTTGTCAACAAGAGTGGTGCATGGTTCTCCTGCAATGGAGATAAGATCGGCCAGGGACGTGAGAATGCTAAGATTTATCTCACAGAGCATCCGGAACTTATGGAGTCTTTGGATAAGCAGATTCGTGCACACTATAATTTTGACGGATCAGCATCAGAGAAAGCGGATACAAAGGAAGGAAAAAGCAGTAAAGCTGACAGTGCGGTCAAAGTAGCAGCAGAGGCAGAAAAAGAGGACTAACAGATGGTTGTCACAAGAGTTGAAGCTGTGACAAAGACAAAGTATAAGGTATATGTAGATGGACAGTTTGCTTTTATATTGTATAAGGGTGAACTGTCCCGTTTTCATATAGCTGAAGATCAGGAATTGTCGCAGGAAAGCTATGAGAAGATTCGAACAGAGGTTATATTAAAAAGAGCAAAGCTTCGGGCAATGCATCTTTTGAATGATATGTGGCGTACAGAGGCGCAGCTTAGGGAGAAACTTACGCGTAATGAATATCCGGCAGATATCGTGGAGGCTGCAATCAGTTATGTAAAATCTTTTGGTTATATCAATGATTATGAATATGCAAGAAGTTTTATTGAATCAAGGAAAGAACGAAAAAGCAGGCGGGAGATTTATATGCAGCTTGTGGGAAAAGGAGTGTCCAGAGAACTAATTGATGAAGCATTTGAAGAGAACTATGAGCGTGAAGATTCTACGGAGGCAATTCGCAGACTGCTAGAGAAAAAGCATTATGATCGGGAGAATACGACGCCGGAGGAAAAGAAAAAAATAATGGCTTACCTTGTCAGAAAAGGTTTTGGCTATGATGATATCAGAAGAACCATGCAGATATATGAGTGTGAGATGTACAGTTGATATAAAGAAAACATATTTAAATTATAGAAGTTTTCAATGGTTAAGCTTGACATCTTTCACAAAACAGTATAGAATTTAACTGTTGTATTTGTACAATGAAAACTAAATAAGGAGGTGCTCCTGTGCCGATAGGAATAGTAATTGCTGTTGCAGTAGTGCTTGTCGTTGTGTCAGCAGTCATCAGTCACTTTGTAACCGTTTCTAATCTGAAGAAGAATGCGGAATCTAAGATTGGTAATGCGGAGAACAAAGCGCGTGAGATTATCGATGATGCAGTGAAGACAGCCGAGGCTAAGAAGAAGGAGTCTCTCTTGGAAATTAAAGAGGAATCAATCAAGAATAAGAATGAACTTGAGAGAGAGTCAAAGGAACGCAGATCTGAATTACAGAGATATGAGAAGCGTGTACTTTCCAAGGAAGAAGCTTTGGATAAACGGTCTGAGGCAATTGAGAAGCGCGAAGCAAGCTTTACAGCAAAAGAAGAACAGTTGAAGCAGCGTGAGAAGAAAGTTGACGAGCTGAGTCAACAACGTGTACAGGAACTAGAAAGAATCTCAGGACTTACCTCCGAACAGGCAAAAGAATATTTGTTAAAAACTGTTGAAGAAGATGTGAAACATGATACTGCGAAGATGATCAAAGAGATGGAAGCGCAGGCAAAGGAAGAAGCAGATAAGAAGGCAAAGGAATGTGTTGTCACTGCTATCCAGAGATGTGCAGCAGATCATGTAGCTGAGACTACGATTTCTGTAGTTCAGCTTCCGAATGATGAGATGAAGGGAAGAATTATTGGTAGAGAAGGACGTAATATCCGTACTTTGGAGACACTGACAGGTGTGGAACTGATTATCGATGATACCCCGGAAGCTGTTGTATTATCAGGCTTTGATCCAATCAGACGTGAAGTTGCGAGAATTGCGCTTGAGAAGCTGATCGTTGACGGACGTATACATCCGGCAAGAATCGAAGAGATGGTAGAAAAAGCGCAGAAAGAAGTCGATTCTATGATTCGCGAGGAAGGAGAGTCAGCTGCACTTGAAGTTGGTGTTCATGGAATTCATCCAGAGCTTATCAAGCTTCTTGGTAGAATGAAGTTCAGAACAAGCTATGGACAGAATGCGTTGAAGCATTCTATTGAAGTGGCACAGTTGTCCGGACTTCTTGCTGGAGAAATCGGTCTCGATGTCAGAGTGGCTAAGAGAGCCGGACTTTTACATGATATCGGTAAATCAATCGATCATGATGTGGAAGGATCACATATCCAGATCGGTGTTGACCTTTGCAGAAAATACAAAGAGTCCGCAACCGTTATCAATGCGGTTGAAGCCCATCACGGCGATGTAGAGCCGGAATCCCTGATTGCATGTGTTGTACAGGCTGCTGATACGATTTCTGCAGCAAGACCGGGTGCAAGAAGAGAAACATTAGAAACATACACAAACAGGTTAAAACAATTAGAAGATATCGCCAATCAGTTTAAAGGCGTTGAGAAATCTTTTGCAATTCAAGCAGGTAGAGAGATTCGTATCATGGTAGTTCCAGAACAAGTATCTGATGCAGACATGGTATTGCTGGCCAGAGATATTGCGAAACAGGTTGAATTTGAACTTGAATATCCAGGTCAGATTAAGGTAAATGTAATTCGTGAATCAAGAGTTACAGATTATGCCAAGTAGAAGATAAATGATAAGGAATCATCACATATAAAGCATAAAAGCTTATGGTGATGGTTCCTTTTTTGTATAATAAGAAATTGCTATAATAGTCCTAAAATGCTACAATTATGGTTGATAGTAAATAAAAGGAGATGTATGTGATGGATTTCAAAGAATATATCGTACAGAGAATCGAAGAGATGCCGCTTGTGACGCTGGCAACGGAGGAAAAAGATGGGGCAGTCTGCATCGATTTTACAAAAGTGGATGAGAAGATGTACAATGGAGTTCTGATTGGAAATACGGCAAATGCTGCGAAGATTCTGACAGAGGAATATATGACGGCTGTGACACCGGACGCAGAAAAAGATCAGCTGCTGTGGTTCACTTATGAAGGTATGACAGAAAAAAATCTCAAGAAGAAAATGAATATGATGGAAGCATTTGTATCATCTATATAAGAAAGGTGGCTGAATTATGAGCGAAGAAGTGAAACGTATCGGAAGAGATCTGGCATATGAAGGAACAGTCATAAAAGTTTATAAAGATCATATGAAATTTGCAAATGGTAACACGGCAGAATGGGATTTTATCCATCATGACGGGGCAGCCGCAGTTGTTCCGGTCATGGATGATGGAAAAATTCTCATGGTTACCCAGTATCGTAATGCGTTGGAGCGAGATACGCTTGAAATCCCGGCAGGGAAACTGGATGCGCCGGGAGAGCCTGGAATTGAATGCGCTTCCAGAGAACTGGAGGAGGAGACGGGATATCGTTCAGAGGATCTTGAATGGTTGATCACACTTCGGACAACAGTGGCATTTTGCGATGAGAAGATTGATATTTACGTTGCGAAAAATCTGATTCCGTCACACCAGCATCTGGACGAGGATGAATTTATCAATGTGGGAGCTTACACCATTGCTGAATTAAGAAAAAAGATTTATTCCGGTGAGATTGAAGACTCCAAGACGGTGGCAGCACTTCTCGCATATGCGGACAAATATGGAAAATAGCAATCTGCAGACATCAGTGTTTACATGAGATGGAAAAGCAGATTTTTGAACAAAGAAGAATCACAACAAGTAAATAAGAATATCTAGAAAGTCCAGGCATATAAATAGAGGGAGACTACATGCAAAAGTATCTGAACAGGAGGTTACGTGTGTGAAGATACAAAGAAGGCAAAGGTATCCTATTCTGATTTATATGCTGGGCTTTTTTCTTGGAATCATATATTTGAATGTTGCTTCGACCAGGTATGTTGTGGATGTGGGAATCTGGAGCGAGTGGTTCAGAAGCCAGTATCTTGGCTATGATTTGAAATCTTTTGATTATATGTGGTATGTAGCGCAGATACGCCTGCTTCCGGCAGGCGGACTTGCAATACTTGGTGGGACAAAGTTCCGGAAAATAGCAGCTTATCTGTTCCTTTTATGGGCTGGACTGGCAAGTGGCATGATTCTGACATCGGCACTTCTTATGCTGGGAGTCAAAGGATTGATATTATGCGTTATAAGTATGCTTCCGCATTTTTTGTGCTATATACCGGCTTATGCAATGCTTTTACTATATTTATTCCGATATCCGGTGAGCGAATGGAATTCTACGAAGACGTTAAGTTTTGTATTATTTCTCACTATGGGAATTGCATTAGAGTGTCTGGTCAATCCGGTATTGTTGAAAATGTTTTTGAGAACATTATAAAAACTAGCATTCTTTTATGTGTTGTAATGAGAACTCAAAAGCATCTGGCGTAAATGATAGCTTATATACAAAATCCCGGTTACGAAAAGGAATATCTGGCTTGCCAGAAGGCAATGCAGGTATCCCGGGATTCCCCAATATGCTGTAAAATATAAGACACCAATGATCCGAATGAAAAGACTTAGCGTATTTAGCAAGAAAGAAATGCCGGTTTTTCCGAGACCATGGATAATGCTGATGAGTGCACTGTTGGCGTATAAAAATGGACACATCCAGGAAAGGGTACGTATGAACTCTCCGGCAAGAGAGCTATGGAAGAGCAGTCTTCCTAATGCGGGACCAAGTAGAAAGAATCCGGCCAGGCATCCAGTTCCAAGAAAAATGCAACCACAGAGGGAACTTCGGATCATTTTCTTTATACGTTGTACGTTTTTTTGAGTCTGGGCTTCTGTGATAGCAGGTAAGAGCATTGTGGAAGCAGAATTAGTAAGAGCGGATGGAAACAGGATACAAGGAAGAGCCATGCCTGTCAGGACACCATAAGTACTCAGGGCATCTGAGGTGGAAAGCCCATAAATTAGTAAAGAAGCAGGGATAGAGACTGCTTCGATACTTTGCAGTATATTTAAAAGTATACGATTACCGGTAAGGGGAAGAGAAAGTTTTATAAGCTCTTTTGCATCGGAAAATATTTGCTGTAAGGAAAGGGAAGACGGAATAAGAAAATAAAGCCCAGGTTTATTACGAACGCATTTTAGACTATAAAGGGCAGAAGCTATTTCACCGAATATCAACCCCAGAACAGCAATCCAGATGCCGGAAAATCCTTCTGTGTGGTTTAAAAACTGACAAATAACGAGAACACTGAAAATACGTACAGTTTGTTCTAATAATTGAGAGGATGAAGGAATTTTGGTGTCTTTTAGGCCGAGGCAGTATCCGGTAATACAGCTATGTATAGCACTGAAAGGAAAAACGTAAGAAAGCAGAATCAGAAGATGTTCACATCTTCGGTCACCAAGTACAGAGCCAGCTAAAAATGGCGCGAATTTTTGCAGAAAAATTGTAAAACAGCAGGAGACGGACAACGTGATGAGAAGTCCGGTATAGAGAAGCTGGCGGGCTTCTTTTTTTCTGCCCTGAACAAGACGACTGGCAACACTGCGGGAGAGAATCGTCTGGATTCCGGCACAAGTTGCGGAATAGCCAAGAGCATAAATGGGGAAAATAAGCTGGTAAAGTCCGACCTGAACCGCTCCAAATGTATGGCTTAGGAAAATGCGATAAAAAAACCCCATAAATCTGGTGAGCAGCCCTGTAACGGTTAAAATAAATGTCCCTTTGATAAGTGGATTGTGTAACTCCATGAAAGTACCTCAAAAGATGCCTTTATTTCTTTATTATATACGTAGGAAAAGCTTGACAGAACGGAAAATGAGTGATATTCTACTTAAAGTAAATCCCCAGTATTTTGCTAGGGATTGGAAAAGAAGGTGAAAATATTGAAACTGTCGACAAAAGGAAAGTATGGTCTGCGAGCCATTATCGATTTGGCGAGATTTAGCGAGAAAGAACCGGTATCCATCGGCTGCATAGCCACGAGACAAAAATTGTCTGAGCGATATCTGGAACAACTTTTTGCATTACTGAAAAAAGCAGGGCTTGTAAAAAGTATCCGGGGAGCGTCCGGAGGATATGTGCTTGCCCGTGATGCGTCAGAAATATCGGCAGGTGATGTACTGCGTGCCCTGGAAGGCAATCTGGAACCAGTAAGATGCGCAGCATTTTATTCAGAAGAAGGGTGTATGGCTTCAGATGAATGTGTCACAAAGTATGTATGGCAGAAAATCAACGACAGTATTAATAAAACCGTAAATGAAATCAAGCTGGATGAGCTTGTAAAAGAAAGCAAAGAACTGAATCCGGAGGGTGTTATCCACGGAGAATGCAGTCAACAATAGAGAAAGAAGGGTAATGTAAGATGTCTAAATTAATTTATCTTGATAATGCGGCAACAACAAAGACAGCTCCAGAGGTTGTAGAGGCTATGCTTCCTTATTTTACAGAATACTATGGAAATCCTTCCAGCGTATATAGCTTTGCAGCACAGAATAAAGAAGTGATCACACAGCAGAGAGAAATCATTGCAAATGCGCTCGGTGCCAAAACAGAAGAAATTTACTTTACAGCAGGTGGTTCAGAGTCTGATAACTGGGCATTGAAAGCAACTGCAGAGGCTTATGGAAATAAAGGAAAACACATCATCACAACAAAGATTGAACACCATGCAATTCTTCATAGTGCCGAGTATCTTGAAAAGAGAGGATACGAAGTAACTTATCTGGATGTAGATGAATATGGTGTAGTGAAATTAGATGACCTGAAAGCAGCAATACGTCCGGACACAATCCTGATTTCTGTGATGTTTGCAAATAACGAGATTGGTACGATCCAGCCAATCAAAGAGATTGGTGAGATTGCTCATGAGCATGGTATACTATTCCACACAGATGCAGTACAGGCATTTGGACAGGTTCCAATCAATGTTGACGAATGTCATATTGATATGTTGAGTGCCAGTGGTCACAAATTAAACGGACCTAAGGGAATTGGATTTCTTTACATCCGTAAAGGGGTTAAGCTCCGCTCATTCGTTCATGGCGGAGCTCAGGAGAGAAAACGTCGTGCCGGAACAGAAAATGTACCGGGAATCGTGGGAATCGGAACAGCAACTGAGCGTGCGATCCGCACGATGCAAGAACGTACAAAGAAAGAAACAGAAGTACGTGATTATCTGATTAAACGTGTTTTGGATGAGATACCGTATACAAGACTGAACGGACATCCGACAAAGAGACTTCCGAACAACGCAAACTTCAGCTTCCAGTTCATCGAAGGAGAGTCACTTCTGATCAGATTGGATATGAAAGGAATCTGTGGTTCCAGCGGATCTGCATGTACATCAGGATCTTTAGATCCGTCCCATGTACTTCTGGCAATCGGACTGCCTCACGAGATCGCACACGGATCACTCAGACTGACTTTGAATGAGGAAATCACAAAAGAAGATATCGACTACGTTGTAGACAGTCTGAAAGAAATCGTGGCTTATATCCGTCAGATGTCACCACTTTATGAGGACTTCTTAAAAAAACAAAAATAGATAATAAATCACAAACGTCAGGAGGAAATATAAATGTATTCAGCAAAAGTAATGGATCACTTTGAACATCCAAGAAATGTAGGAGAGATTGAGGATGCCAGCGGAGTAGGAACTGTTGGAAATGCAAAATGTGGAGATATTATGAGAATTTATCTGGACATCGACGAGAACCAGATCATTAAAGATGTAAAATTCAAGACATTTGGATGCGGAGCTGCAGTTGCAACAAGCAGTATGGCAACTGAGATGGTAAAAGGAAAGACGGTTCAGGAAGCGATGGAGGTTACGAATAAAGCGGTTATGGAAGCACTTGACGGACTTCCGCCGGTAAAGGTACACTGTTCCCTTCTTGCAGAGGAAGCAATCCATGCAGCACTGTGGGACTATGCACAGAAGAACGGTATTACAATTGAAGGACTCCAGAAACCGAAATCAGATATTCACGAAGGTGAAGAGGATGAGGCAGAAGAGTATTAAATCGCAAAGGTAGATGTGATGGAGAAGAAAAAAGTAGTAGTAGGAATGTCCGGTGGTGTGGATTCATCGGTGGCTGCCTGGCTTTTAAAGGAGCAGGGATATGATGTGATCGGTGTGACCATGCAGATCTGGCAGGATGAAGATGAATTCAAGCAGCAGGAAGAAGGCGGATGCTGTGGACTTTCTGCTGTGGAAGATGCAAGACGGGTAGCTGCCCGTCTGGGCATTCCTTATTATGTTATGAATTTTAAAAATGAATTTAAAAAATATGTCATCGATTATTTTATCGATGACTATTTGCATGGAAGGACACCGAATCCATGTATTGCCTGTAACCGTTATGTAAAATGGGAGTCTCTGCTTACAAGAGCGATGGAGATTGGCGCAGACTATATTGCGACCGGTCATTATGCACAGGTAGAACGGCTTCCTAGTGGAAGGTATTCTATTAAGACTTCCGTGACGAGCATGAAGGATCAGACTTATGCGCTATATAATCTGACACAGGATCAGCTTAGTAAAACACTGATGCCAGTCGGAAAGTACAGCAAAGACGAAGTACGTAAGATGGCTGAGAATATCGGACTTCTGGTTGCTCATAAACCAGACAGTCAGGATATATGTTTTGTTCCGGATGGAGACTATGCCACATATATAGAAGAAAACACTGCGGCAGGTTCAATCCGACCGGGGAACTTCGTGACTTCCGATGGAACGATTGTAGGACAGCATAAAGGAATCATACATTATACAGTGGGGCAGAGAAAGGGCCTTGGATTATCTCTGGGACATCCGGCATTTGTACTGGAGATCCGTCCAGAGACAAATGAAGTAGTTGTGGGAACCAATGAAGAATCCATGTCCAGATATGTACGTGCTAATCATGTGAATTTCATGTCGGTTGCTGACATTGATGGGAAGAAGCGTGCGTGGGGAAAGATCCGCTATAATCATAAAGGTGCATGGTGTACAGTCGAACGTACAGGAGAAGACGAAATTTTATGTACATTCGATGAACCGGTACGTGCAATCACACCGGGACAGGCACTGGTGCTTTATGATGGAGAATATGTTCTTGGAGGAGGAACGATTCTATGAAAACAGATGCACATATGCACAGCAGCTTTTCTTATGATGCAGAGGTCTGTCCAAAGAAAATGATAGAAGCTTCCATCCAGAAGGGTTTAAAAGCCATCTGCTTTACAGATCATTATGACAAAGATGACGATCAGTGGGGCGAGGGAGAGCAGATTTTTGATGTAGATGAATATTTTACAACTATGACAAGGCTAAGGGAACAATATCGGGATCAGATAGAGGTCCGGATAGGGGTTGAACTTGGTCTCGGACCGCATCTTGCAGAATATTACAGCAGGTTCGTTCCAAAGTATCCATTTGATATGGTGATTGGATCGGTCCACTCGGTTCAAGGCGTAGACCCGGCGTCCGAAAAGCTGTTTGAAGGAAAGACTGATGCGCAAGTATACAGGATGACCTTTGAGGAGAGTCTGGAGGATATCAGACATTTTCATGATTTTGATGTTATGGGACATCTGGATTATGTGGTAAGATATGGTAAGAACAAAGAAAAAGAATATTCGTATAAGATGTTTGCAGATGAGATAGATGCTCTTTTAAGAGAACTGATCGAACATGGCAAAGGACTTGAGCTTAATATGGCAGGACTCAAATATGGACTGCCCTTCGCACATCCGCATCCGGATATTCTGAAGCGTTACAGAGAGCTTGGAGGCGAAATTGTTACAGTTGGTGCAGATGGGCATCGGCCAGAGCATATTGCATGGGAATTTGACAAGGCGTGTGATATTTTAAAAGGGTGTAATTTTAAATATTATACAGAATTTAAGGAAAGAAAGCCGATTTTTTTGACACTTCGATAGAATTCGAAAAGAGACTTGAATTTTTGTACTTTATTTAGTACAATGAAAGAGGTTGATGAATCTTTAACAAACTTTTGTTGAAGAGATCAGCATAAAATGCAAAGAACTAAATTTAAAACTTTAGGAGGAATTAATCATGGCAGTAAAAGTAGCGATTAATGGTTTTGGACGTATTGGACGTTTAGCTTTCAGACAGATGTTTGGAGCAGAGGGATATGAGGTAGTTGCAATCAACGACCTGACATCTCCTAAGATGCTTGCACACCTGTTAAAGTATGATTCTTCTCAGGGAAGATATGCTTTAGCTGATAAGGTAGAGGCTACAGAGGATTCTATCATTGTTGACGGAAAAGAGATCAAAATCTACGCAAAAGCTAATGCTGAGGAACTTCCATGGGGAGAAATCGGTGTAGACGTTGTTCTGGAGTGTACAGGATTCTATACATCTAAAGAAAAATCCATGGCACATATCAAAGCAGGAGCTAGAAAAGTTGTTATTTCCGCACCAGCTGGAAAAGACCTGCCAACAATCGTATATAATGTAAACCACAATGAGTTAAAACCAGAGGATACAGTTATTTCTGCAGCTTCTTGTACAACAAACTGTCTTGCACCTATGGCTAAGGCACTGAATGATCTTGCACCGATCAAATCTGGTATCATGAGCACAATCCATGCTTACACAGGAGATCAGATGACTCTTGATGGACCACAGAGAAAAGGTGATTTAAGAAGATCTCGTGCAGCAGCAGTTAATATCGTACCAAACAGCACAGGTGCTGCAAAAGCAATCGGTCTTGTTATTCCAGAGCTGAATGGAAAACTCATCGGTTCTGCACAGCGTGTACCAACACCTACAGGATCAACAACAATCCTGACAGCAGTTGTAGAGGGTAACGTAACAGTAGAGCAGATCAATGAGGCTATGAAAGCAGCTTCTAATGAGTCATTCGGATACAACACAGATGAGATCGTATCCAGTGATATCGTTGGAATGAGATATGGTTCACTGTTCGATGCAACACAGACAATGGTTATGCCGCTTGACAACGGAACAACACAGGTTCAGGTTGTTTCCTGGTATGACAACGAGAATTCTTACACAAGCCAGATGGTAAGAACAATCAAATACTTCTCAGAGCTTGCATAAGATTTCGAGTATTTCATAAAGACTCACAAAGGGTCCGGTCTAATATGGACCGGATCCTTTTTAAGTAATAGAAATATAATTTTATTGCTTAAAAAGCATTTGGCAGAACAAGCCAGAGTATATTCATTTTGAGAATGGAGAGAATGTTATGTTAAATAAAAAATCAGTAGATGATATCAATGTAAAAGGGAAAAAGGTTCTTGTAAGATGCGATTTTAACGTACCACTTATTGATGGAAAAATCACAGACGAGAACCGTCTTGTTGCAGCACTTCCTACAATTAAAAAGCTGATTGCTGACGGAGGAAAGATCATCCTTTGCTCACACCTTGGAAAACCTAAGGGACAGCCAGTACCGGAGTTATCTCTTGCACCAGTTGCAGTACGACTCTCAGAGCTTCTTGGACAGGAAGTAAAATTTGCAGCAGATCCTGAGGTTGTAGGAGCTAACGCAAAAGCAGCAGTAGCCAATATGAAAGACGGAGATGTCATCTTACTTGAGAATACACGTTACAGAGCAGAAGAGACAAAGAATGAAGATGCTTTCAGCAAAGACCTTGCTTCTCTTTGCGAAGTATTTGTAAATGATGCATTTGGCACAGCACACCGTGCGCACTGCTCTAACGTAGGTATTACAAAATATGTGGACACAGCAGTTGTAGGATATTTAATGCAGAAAGAGATTGATTTTCTCGGAAATGCAGTAAACAATCCAAAGAGACCGTTTGTAGCAATTCTCGGTGGAGCAAAGGTATCCAGCAAGATTTCTGTAATTGAGAACTTGATCGATAAAGTTGACACACTGATCATTGGTGGTGGTATGTCTTACACATTCAGTAAAGCTCAGGGCGGTACAGTTGGAAATTCACTTCTTGAGGCTGACTACTGCCAGTATGCACTTGACATGTTAAAGAAAGCACAGGAGAAAGGTGTAAAACTTCTTCTTCCTGTAGATACAGTCATTGCAGATGATTTCTCCAATGGAGCAAATAAAAAAGTTGTAAAAAGCGGTGAGATTCCGGACGGATGGCAGGGACTTGATATTGGACCTGAGACAGAGAAAATTTTCTGTGACGCAGTAAAAGATGCTAAGACAGTTGTATGGAACGGACCAATGGGCTGCTTCGAGATGCCGAACTTCGCACATGGAACAGAGGCAGTTGCAAAAGCACTTGCTGATACAGATGCAGTTACAATCATCGGTGGTGGAGATTCCGCAGCAGCAGTGAACCAGCTTGGATATGGCGACAAGATGACACACATTTCCACAGGTGGCGGAGCTTCTCTGGAATTCCTGGAAGGAAAAGAATTACCGGGTGTTGCAGCTGCTAACGATAAATAAGTGACGAAAACCAAGTATACACTCGTATCCAATGTTTTTCTTTGATTAATTTCAGAAAAATACTGAACAATAAATTTCAAATTAGGAGATAAAATCATGGCAAGAAGAAAAATTGTTGCAGGTAACTGGAAGATGAATAAAGCTCCAAGCGAGGCAGTTGCTCTTGTAAATGAGTTAAAACCTTTAGTTGCAAATGACGAAGTAGATGTAGTGTTCTGTGTACCGGCAATTGATATTATTCCAGTTGCTGAGGCAGTAAAAGGGACCAACATTCAGGTTGGCGCTGAGAATATGTATTTTGAAGAGAGCGGGGCTTACACAGGCGAGATTTCACCAGCTATGTTAGTAGATGCAGGTGTCAAATATGTTGTTCTTGGACATTCTGAGAGAAGAGAGTATTTTGGTGAAACAAATGCTGATGTCAATAAGAAAATCCTGAAAGCATTTGAGCATGGTATTACACCAATTATGTGCTGTGGTGAGACACTGGAGCAGAGAGAGCAGGGTGTGACAATGGATTTCATCCGCCAGCAGGTGAAAGTCGGATTCCAGAATGTGACAGCAGATCAGGCAAAAACAGCAGTTATCGCTTACGAGCCAATCTGGGCAATTGGAACAGGTAAGACAGCAACAACCGAGCAGGCTGAAGAAGTATGCGCAGGTATTCGTGCATGTATCGCTGAAATCTATGATGAGGCAACAGCAGAAGCTATCCGTATTCAGTATGGAGGATCTGTAAATGCTGGAAATGCAGCAGAATTGTTCGCACAGGCTGATATCGATGGAGGACTTGTAGGTGGAGCATCTCTGAAAGCAGATTTCGGGAAAATTGTAAATTACAAGTAAGATTTTGAATCGCAGGGGGCGGCAGACACTTCCTGCGATTTTTACCCTGACTCGTCAAAGAGTCTTAAGGTATGATCCGTTTACGAAAATAAACAGCGCTAGAGGATAGTATTATGATATATAAAGAAATACCAATTCAAGTGGAAGGTTCTGATAAGACGAGTCGAGCACAGTTTTATATACTGGATACACTTCCGGACGAGATGAAGATCCAGAAACGGCCGATCATTCTGATTTGTCCGGGTGGCGGATACCACAAAGTCAGTTACCGGGAAGGAGAACCTCTTGCCATGCATTTTTTGAGTCTGGGCTATCATGCATGTGTGTTACAGTATTCTGTGTCACAGGAGGCATTTTATCCGACACAGCTTTTGGAAGTGACAGAGAGTGTCAGACAGATTCATGAACATGCAAAAGAATGGTATATTGACACAAAGAAAATTGTACTGGCGGGAGCTTCAGCAGGAGGACATCTGGCGGCTAATTACTGTGCATTTTGGAAACGCGAGTTTTTGGTGGAGAAAAGTGGTATGCAAAGAGAGATGTTAAAGCCAAGAGGCCTGATCCTCTGTTATCCGGTTATCACATCGGATCCGAAATATGCGCATACGCCAAGCTTCCAGAATCTTCTTGGAGATACAGTAGAGGAAGAGGCTTGGAACTTATCTTTGGATCATCAGATTACAGATTCCATGCCGCCTTGTTTTATCTGGCATACAGCAACAGATCAGACAGTACCGCTGCCGAATTCTCTGCTGCTTGCCATGGCATTATGGAAAGCAGGCATTTCGGTGGAGCTGCATGTGTATCCGGAAGGGATTCATGGACTCAGCCTTGCCAATGAACTGGTAGAATGTCTGGATGGCAGGGGTGTACAGGAGGAATGTACAAGCTGGATTTCACTTGTTGATACATGGCTTGACAGACTTATGAAGAAAGAAGGAGAAGAATAATGAGCAAGAGACCAACAGTTCTTATGATTTTAGATGGTTACGGTTTAAATAATAATCAGAAAGGAAATGCTGTAGCTGAAGCAAAGACTCCGGTTGTGGATAAGTTAATGGCAGAGTATCCATTTGTAAAAGGATATGCAAGCGGACTAGCTGTCGGACTTCCTGATGGACAGATGGGAAACTCTGAAGTCGGACATCTGAATATGGGGGCCGGACGTATTGTGTACCAGGAATTGACAAAAATCACAAAATCTATTCAGGATGGAGATTTCTTTGAGAACAAAGCACTGCTTGCTGCGTGTGAAAATGTAAAGAAAAATGATTCTGCACTTCATTTGATGGGACTTGTATCAGATGGAGGAGTACACAGCCATATTGAGCACATTTTCGGACTTCTTGAGTTGGCAAAAAGACAGGGACTTAAGAAAGTTTATGTACACTGCTTCCTGGATGGACGTGATACACCACCGGCATCAGGAAAAGAGTATGTAGAGCAGTTAGAAGCTAAGATGAAAGAAATAGGTGTTGGTGAAGTAGCGTCTGTTATGGGACGGTATTATGCGATGGATCGTGATAATCGCTGGGATCGTGTAGAAAAGGCACACCGTGCAATTGCATACGGAGAAGGCGAAAAGGCAACAAGCGGACCAGCCGGAATCCAGGCATCTTATGATAAAGATACAACAGATGAGTTTGTTCTGCCAACAGTTGTTGAAAAAGATGGAGCTGCGCTTGCAACAGTCAAAGAAAATGATTCCATCATCTTCTTTAATTTCCGTCCAGACCGTGCGAGAGAAATTACAAGAACATTTTGCGATGATAAATTTGAAAGCTTTGACAGAGGCGTTAGAATTAAGACAACATTCGTATGCTTTACAGAGTACGATGTGACAATTGAAAATAAACTTGTGGCATTTGGAAAAGAAAAGATTACCAATACATTTGGTGAATTCCTTGCAAAGAATGGACTTAAACAGGCACGTATCGCCGAGACAGAGAAATATGCACATGTGACATTCTTCTTTAACGGTGGAGTTGAGGAGCCGAATGAGGGCGAGGATAGAATCCTTGTGAAATCTCCGAAGGTGGCAACTTATGATCTGAAACCGGAAATGAGTGCTTATGAAGTATGTGACAAATTAGTTGAAGCAATTGAATCTGATAAATATGATGTGATTATCATCAACTTTGCAAACCCGGATATGGTCGGACATACTGGCGTAGAAGGAGCGGCAATCAAGGCTATTGAGGCGGTTGATGAGTGTGTAGGAAAAACAGTTGAAGCAATTAAGAAGGTAGATGGACAGATGTTTATCTGTGCAGACCATGGAAATGCAGAACAGTTGATCGACTATGAGTCAGGCGAACCATTCACTGCTCATACAACAAATCCGGTTCCATTTATTCTTGTAAATGCAGATCCTGCATATAAATTAAGAGAAGGCGGATGCCTTGCAGATATTGCTCCGACATTGATTGAATTAATGGGAATGAAACAGCCGGCAGAGATGACCGGAAAGAGCCTTTTAGTGAAATAGTCGGTGAAAAATTGTAAGGGGCAGAACATGAATCGAGATCAAATTAAATTTCTTGCAATCATTACCATGACATGCAACCATATTGCAAATATATTTCTGACACCGGGAACGTTACTATTTGAGGTTATGATCGACATTGGGTATTTTACTGCAATTACGATGTGCTATTTTCTAGTGGAAGGTTACGGTTATACCCATGATAAGAAAAAATATGGGGAGCGGCTGCTGCTGTTCGGTGTGATATCATTCATACCATTTTGTCTGGCATTTGGCATGGTCCAGATGAATATGCTGTGTACCTTATTTTTGTGTTTCCTGATTCTTAAGGTTATGGAAATGTCCACTTTAAAATGGGAAAAATGGATTGTAATATTAATTTTAATCTTTGTATCCCTGTATTCAGACTGGGCATTACTGGCTCCTGTTTTTACAATTTTATTTGCAAAAAGTAAAGGAAATCGAATAAAAACAGCAATATCATTTGGAATCGGAGCCTGTTTATTTGCAGGATTTAATTATTTGTCAAATTTAGAGAGTATGAATACGGGCAGTGCGCTGATTCATGCATTGTGTTCAGGTATCGGACCGGTTGTGGCAGGAATCATCATTTTATTCTGCTACAATGGAAAGAAATCTAATCATGCAGGGAAAGCGTCAAAATGGTTTTTTTACATATACTATCCGACGCATCTTCTTTTCTTGTGGGCAGTACATCAGCTTTTCATGTTGTAGAGAAGTATAAATAACAGGAGTACAGGAATATGAGCAAAAAATATGAGATATTTTTATTTGATCTGGACGGAACTATCACAGATTCTGCTCTTGGAATCACCAATTCAGTCATGTATGCATTGAAAAAGTTCGGCATCGAAGAGACAGACCGGACAAAATTATATAAATTTATCGGTCCGCCGCTTACAGAGTCCTTTGAGAAATTTTACGGTTTTACAAAAGAGCAGAGTCTGGATGGAGTAAAGTATTACCGGGAATATTATCATGATAAAGGCATCTATGAGAATCGTGTTTATGATGGATTAGAAGAAGTTTTAAAGAAGATAAATGAAGTCGGAAAGCAGGCAATTGTTGCAACATCAAAACCAGAGAAATATGCAAAGATTATTATTGATCATTTTCATCTGACTAAATACTTTGCATGCGTTGCAGGTATGGAGATGGACGGTGGAAGAGGAACAAAAGCTCAGGTCATTACCTATGCTCTTGAGAAAAATGATATTACAGACAAGTCTAAAGTACTTATGATCGGTGACCGCGAACACGATGTCATCGGCGCCCATGAAAATGGACTTGACTGTCTCGGCATTCTCTACGGATTTGGAAGCCGCAAAGAATTTGAAGAAGCCGGAGCGGATTACATTCGTGAAAATGTAGAAGACATTTTACAATTCGTATAAAAATTTATTCGCCAATATTAATCCAGAGAAAATTATTATTTGTCAAAGGCACGCTCGCGCTACCTTCCGCTGGTAGCGGTACATAAGGCGCTAAAAAACACCGCCTAAGTACCGACCGCTCCAGAGTACCTTTCTCCAAATAATAATTTTCCTGGATTTTCTATATTTTGAACAAAATTATAAGGTGATTTTCGCTTTTCGAAGGAATTATAAAGTGTAGTGATATTAGTGAATAAAAAGAATCCAGCAAGGTGATGTTATCTGACGGTAGAGTGATTTCTGATACATCTGCGAGTATAGTCTCATATATTTTACATTGTCTGAGTCCATACGGACGAGTTTGTAAAATATATGAGAAATAAACGACGCAGCAGATGTCAGAAATCATTCGTGTCAGGAACACATCTAGCTGGATTCTTTTTTATGTATCACTACAAATTATAAATTACGCCTCTAAATTCTTGTTTGCTGTGGAAAGCATCAGTTTAATTCGATTCAACTGATTTACTTCACTTGCGCCCGGATCAAAGTCAATCGCTACGATATTTGACTGTGGGTAGCGTCTTCGTAACTCTTTAATAACACCCTTGCCCACTACATGGTTTGGCAGGCAGGCAAATGGCTGCGTACACACGATATTTGGTGCACCGCTGTGGATCAGCTCTAACATTTCGCCGGTCAGGAACCAGCCTTCACCAGTCTGATTTCCAAGAGATACAATGTCAGAAGCCATCTTTCCGAGATCACGGATATCTGCCGGCGGGTTAAAATGTTTGCTCTTCTTAAATGCTTCGGTAGCCGGAGCGCGGAACCAGTCTATGACCTTGATGCCCCAATTTGCAATAGTTGCTTTTGATTTTGCAAATCCAAGCTTTTCTACTTTGAAGTTCTGATTGTAGAAGCAGTACTGCAGGAAGTCCAGAAGATCTGGGACAACAGCTTCAGCTCCTTCACTTTCCAGCAGATCAACCAGATGATTATTAGCTGCCGGAAGGAATTTGACAAGAATCTCACCGACAATGCCGACACGTGGTTTTTTAACATCTAAAAGTTCGATATTATTGTCAAAGTCTTCGATGATCTGACAGCATAACTTCTTGAATTTTCGTCTGGAGGGATAGCCGGAGGAGACAAACTCTTTACATACTTCCACCCATTTTCTGTGCATTGCATTCACAGATCCCGCAACAGCTTCGTATGGTCTTAACCGATACACACATTTCATAAAGATATCACCAAATACGACGCTGTAAATACCACGAAGTACGAGAGCGGGTGTGATCTTAAATCCAGGATTTTCTTCCAGCCCGCTTAAGTTAATGGAAATAACCGGAATATATTCGTAACCGGCTTTTTTTAGGGCACGGCGGATAAATCCGATATAATTGGAAGCACGGCAGCCACCACCGGTCTGGCTGATGATGACAGCAATCTTGTGTGTATCATATTTGCCGGAAAGGATGGCCTCCATGATCTGTCCGACAACCATAAGGGACGGGTAACATGCATCATTGTTAACGTATTTAAGCCCCACATCTACTGCCTGTTTGTTGTCATTTGGAAGGACTTCGATGTTGTATCCGGAAGCTTTAAATGCAGACTCCATCAGTTCGAAGTGGATCGGTGACATCTGTGGGCAGAGAATCGTGTAATTCTCGCGCATTTCCTTTGTGAAAGATACTTTTTCAATAGCTGCGGAATGAATCGTACGTTTGTCATTTCGCTGTTCTCTGACGCGGATAGCAGCCAGAAGAGAGCGGACACGGATCCTTGCAGCACCTAAGTTGTTGACTTCATCAATCTTCAGAGATGTATAGATCTTATCTGAATGATTTAAAATATCCGCAACCTGATCGGTTGTGACTGCATCCAGTCCGCAACCGAAAGAGTTGAGCTGAATCAGATCCAGATTGTCTTTTGTCTTTACATAGTTTGCCGCTGCATACAGACGGGAATGGTACATCCACTGATCCATCACGTTGAGTGGGTGCTCAGCTGGATTTAAGTGGGAGATGGAATCCTCAGTCAGCACAGCAATATTATAAGAATTAATCAGTTCTGGAATGCCATGGTTAACCTCCGGGTCAATGTGATATGGACGTCCTGCCAGTACAATACCTCTGTTTCCGGTCTCATCCAGGAATTTGATAACTTCCTCCCCTTTTCGACGCATATCTTCACGGCATGCTGCAAGTTCTTCCCATGCTGCATGGACGGCAGACTGGATCTCCTGATCGGAAATATCAAATTTCTTTCCAAGTTCTTCCACCAGGCGATAGGAGATCGTATCCTCGCTGGCAAAAGAGAGGAATGGGTGCATAAAATCAACTTCTCCATTTACAATGGCATCAATGTTATTCTTGATATTTTCGGGATAAGAAGTAACAATCGGGCAGTTGTAATGGTTGTCAGAGTCTGCAAATTCATTGCGCTCGTAAGGAATGCTTGGGTAGAAAATGTGTTTCACACCTTCGTTGATCAGCCATTGTACATGTCCGTGAGCCAGTTTTGCCGGGTAGCATTCAGATTCACTTGGAATGGACTCAATACCGAGTTCATAAATGCTTCTTGTAGAAGCAGGAGAGAGTTTGACAGAGAATCCAAGCTGATTGAAAAATGTGAACCAGAACGGATAGTTTTCGTATATATTTAATACACGGGGGATTCCGATTACACCGCGTTTTGCAGATCCTTCCGGCAATGGTTCATAATCAAAATAACGTTTTAATTTGTATTCAAATAAATTTGGCAGCTTATTCTCGGATTTTGCTTTTCCGAGTCCGCGTTCGCATCGATTTCCGGTAATGAACTTACGTCCGCCGCTGAAATGATTAATCGTCAGACGACAGTTATTTGTACATCCTTTACATTTTGTCATAGTTGTAGAATATTCCATGGCCTCAATGTCCTCAATAGAGAGCATAGTCGTGCCTTCGCATTCTACATAACGTTCACGTGCAATGAGAGCTGCACCAAATGCGCCCATAATTCCGGCAATATCCGGACGGATAGCCTCACATCCTGCGATTTTCTCAAAACTTCGAAGGACAGCATTGTTGTAGAATGTTCCACCTTGAACTACGATATGTTTTCCAAGTTCCGATGCATCAGAAACTTTGATGACCTTGAATAACGCATTCTTAATAACAGAATATGCAAGTCCTGCGGAGATATCAGCAACCTCAGCACCTTCTTTTTGTGCCTGTTTAACCTTGGAGTTCATAAATACAGTACAACGTGTTCCAAGGTCGATTGGATTTCTTGCAAATAAAGCTTCGTGGGCAAAATCTTCAACAGAATAATTCAGTGATTTTGCAAATGTCTCAATAAATGAACCACAGCCGGAGGAACAGGCCTCATTGAGCTGTACACTGTCAACGGTCTGATTCTTGATCTTGATACACTTCATATCCTGACCGCCGATGTCCAGAATACAGTCAACATCCGGCTCAAAGAAAGAAGCAGCATAGTAATGAGAGACAGTTTCTACTTCACCTTCGTCAAGGAGAAGGGCTGCTTTGATCAGAGCTTCTCCATATCCGGTAGAGCAGGAGTGTACAATCTGTACATCCTCTGGTAATTTGCTGTAAATATCTTTGATCGCAGTAATTGTTGTACCAAGCGGATCTCCATCATTGTTGTGATAGAAGGAATATAAAAGTGTTCCGTCTTCGCCGACAAGAGCTGCCTTTGTAGTGGTAGATCCGGCATCGATACCAAGGAAAGCCTTTCCTTTATAGGTAGCCAGATCTCTGATGGGAACCTGATCCTTGTCGTGCCGCTTTTTAAACTCTTGAAAGTCAGCTTCACTTGCAAACAAAGGTTCCATACGGTCAACTTCAAATTCCATCTTAATCTTGCCTTCCAGGCGCTTTTGCATCTCCTGGATTGGTACGTCCAGATCCTTTTTTGAGTTCAGGGCAGAACCAATGGCTGCAAACAGATGGGAATGATTCGGGGCAATGATATGCTCATCATCCAGATTCAATGTACGGATAAATGCCTTACGCAGTTCGGAGAGAAAATGCAGAGGTCCGCCAAGGAATGCAACGTGTCCGCGAATAGGTTTACCGCATGCAAGACCACTGATAGTCTGGTTGACAACTGCCTGGAAAATGGAGGCAGCCAGATCTTCTCTTGCAGCACCGTCATTGATGAGTGGCTGGATATCCGTCTTTGCAAATACACCACATCTTGCAGCAATAGTGTAAAGTGCTTTGTAATTCTTTGCGTATTCGTTAAGACCGGAAGCGTCTGTCTGAAGAAGAGATGCCATCTGGTCAATAAAAGAACCTGTACCACCGGCACAGACACCATTCATACGTTGTTCAATATTCCCGCCTTCAAAATAAATGATTTTAGCATCTTCACCGCCGAGCTCAATAGCTACATCGGTCTGAGGAGCGTAGTCCTGAAGAGCCGTGGATACGGCTATGACTTCCTGAACGAAAGGTACCCCCAGATGCTTGGCAAGTGTCAGTCCGCCAGATCCGGTGATGACCGGAGAGACGTGAATGGCACCAAGTTTATGAATGGCACGACCAAGAAGATCAGATAAAGTCTCCTGGATATTGGCAAAATGTCTTTCATAATCGGAGAACAGTACTTCATTGTCCTGATCTAATACAGCAATCTTAACTGTAGTAGAACCGATGTCAATACCGAGAGTGTAAATGTCGTTTTGAACCATAATTTATGTACTCCTTATTCAATGTTTATTATTAAAAAAGATATGATTAAAATTCATTTGGCAGATATCTCTTCCTATTATAATGTAATCTGCCAATATAACTAAAATATTATACGACAGTTTGCGCCAAATTACAATTAAGAAATCGTGTTCTTAACATAAAAGAAACATAAAAGAAACATAAAAGAAATATGAAATGTGAATAAAAAATTGTAAAAAATGTAAAATTACAGAAAGCTGGGGAGCGTATGATTGACAAAATAATAGCAAGACGATAGAATGGCTATGTGTGAAAATAATTTTAACAGGAGTTAGGACAATATGAATTGGATGGACAAACTGGAACGAAAGATCGGAAGATATGCAGTTCCGAATCTGATGTTGTACATTATCATCATGTATGGAGCCGGATATGTGCTCTACTTGATAAATCCGGCATTTTATGCACAGTATCTCTGCCTGAATGCACAGGCAATTCTGCACGGACAGGTCTGGAGGATCATTACATTTATCATTCAGCCTCCGTCATACAGTCTGATCTGGATGCTGGTGGCATTATCTCTTTATTATTTTATCGGGAAAGAACTGGAACGGGCATGGGGGACTTTCCGTTTTAACTTCTACTTCTTTGCCGGAGTTCTGTTTCATGTGATCGCTGCCATTTTGGTCTATGTACTGACAGGGCTTGTATTGCCGCTTGGAACAGGATATCTGAACATGTCGTTATTCCTTGTATACGCAGCTATGAATCCGAATGCACAGTTCATGCTATATTTCATCATTCCGGTGAAAGCCAAATGGCTGGCGTGGCTGGACGGAGCGTATTTTATCTGGGCAGTTATCCAGGCATTTCTCCCGGCGTATGGAGGAAGTGCCTATGGAATATACTATAAAGCAAATGCACTGGCGGCAGTTGTCTCAATCTTGAATTTCCTGATATTTTTCCTGAATTCAAGAAATGTAAGACCATACCGTCCTTCACAGGTGAAGCGCAAAAATGATTTTCACAGACAGGTTCATAAGGCACGCCCGGTCAATTACTATAAAGACGGTGCAAGACATAGATGCGCAGTCTGCGGAAGAACCGAACTGGATGACCCAAAACTGGAGTTTAGATATTGTTCCAAGTGCAATGGAAATTATGAATATTGCCAGGAGCATTTATTTACTCATAAACATGTAATTTAGAAATTGAACAACAAAAGGAGAACAGGAATGAAGAAAACAAAGATTGTCTGCACAATGGGACCGAATTCAAACGATGAGAATATCATGAGACGGCTTGTAAAAGAAGGCATGGATATCGCAAGATTTAACTTTTCACATGGCTCACATGAAGAACAAAAAGGCCGTATGGACATGTTGAAGAAGATTCGCGAAGAAGAGAAGAAACCAGTGGCAATCCTTCTGGATACAAAGGGACCGGAAATCCGTACAGGTGTTTTGAAAGACGGAAAGAAGGTATTGTTAAAAGAAGGCGAGACAATCACTCTGACGAATGAAGAAATCGAAGGAGATGAAACAAAAGTTTCTCTGACATACAAAGGTCTGGTCGATGATGTGCAGATCGGGAACATGATTCTGATCGATGATGGTCTGATCGGACTTAAAGTAAAAGAAAAGACGGAGACAGATATTATCTGTACAATCGTTAATGGTGGTGAACTTGGCGAGAGAAAGGGAGTCAATGTCCCGAATGTTCCAGTCAGACTTCCGGCAATTACAGAAAAGGATAAAGAAGACCTGAAATTCGGTGTTGAGCAGAAAATTGACTTTATTGCAGCATCATTTGTAAGAAATGCTGAGTGTATTTTGGAAATCCGTTCTTACTTAAATAAATGCGGAGCACCATATATTCCAATCATTGCAAAGATTGAGAATTCGGAGGGAATTGATAATATTGATGAGATTATCCGCTGTGCAGACGGTATCATGGTTGCCAGAGGAGATCTCGGTGTAGAAATCCCGGCAGAAGAAGTTCCATATCTCCAGAAATTGATCATTCAGAAATGTAATGATAATTACAAGCCGGTCATTACAGCAACTCAGATGCTGGATTCTATGATCCGTAATCCACGTCCGACAAGAGCAGAGGTTGGAGATGTGGCAAACGCAGTTTACGACGGAACAGACGCTGTCATGCTTTCAGGTGAGACCGCACAGGGAAAATATCCGGTTGAAGCACTGAAGATGATGGTACACATTGTAGAAAGTACGGAGCAGCATCTGGATTATAAAGAGATGCTGGAAAAAGCAGGTGCGCACAGAATGAGAAATGCTTCCAGTGCTCTGGCATATGCAACTGTAACAACTGCAAGAAATCTGAAAGCAACGTGTATTATTACACCAACTGTATCAGGAGCAACTGCAAGAGTTGTATCCAAATTTAAACCGAAGACAGAGATTATCGGTATATCACCAAACGAAGATACACTTCGCAGAATGCAGATTTACTGGGGAGTACGTCCGTATTGCTCTATTAATGCAAATTCTACAGATGAAATCTGTAGCAGCGCGTTAGATCTTGTAAGAGCAAAACAGATTGCAGAGACTGGGGACACTGTAGTCCTGACAGCAGGAATCCCTTCCCCGAATATTTCCGGAAATGTTGCCGGAGTCAGCAATATTATGAAAATAGCAGTGATAGATTAAGAATTATTGAAAACGAACAACAGATGAGAGATTTCTTTCATCTGTTGTTCGTTTTTTGAATATATTTCTCATTTAAGTACTTGACTGATAGCAAGAAATATACTATAGTGTTCCGTGAGAGAACTACTACAAAAGGACAAAAATGAGAACAGGTGAAAAAATGGAAGATAAATCATATATCGAACGCCTGATGGAATTTGGTCTTACAAGGCAGGAAGCAGGAATTTACGGCTGCCTGATCAGTGAAGGAAAGACGACAGGCTATGAAGTTGCAAAGCAGCTTGGAATATCTAGATCCAATGCGTATAATTCGCTTGCAAGTATGACTGAAAAAGGCGCGGCTTATCTGGTGGAAGAAGGAACAACAAAAAAATATGTGTCTGTGCCATTGGACGAATTTTGCCGGAATAGAATCCGGAGGCTGGAAGAGTCCCAAAGATGGCTAAAGAAGCATATGCCATCTGAAAAAGATCATGTAGAAGGGTACATTACAATAGAAGGTTCTTCTAATATTTTGGATAAGATTCGTAATCTTCTGGCAAAAGCCGAAGAGAGAGTATACATTTCCTGTACAAGAAATTACCTGTTATTGTTCGTGGATGAGCTGGAAAGTCTGATCCGGGCTAAAAAGAAAGTCGTAATTGTGACAGATCAACCTGTGAATTTTAGAAATGCCAGAGTCTATATTGGAAACAATCGTGGAATGCAGATTGGTGTGATTACAGATTCCAGATATGTGCTGACCGGAGAGTATGGAGAAGGAAGCATTAATACATGCCTTTATTCCGGACAGAAAAATTTTGTAGAGTTATATAAAAGTGCTCTTAGTAATGAAATAAAACTTCTGGCAATACGAGAGGAGAACATGCAATGAAGAAAAAACCATTTGTAACAAAAGAACAACTGGATGAAATCATGAAAAAATATCCAACTCCATTTCATCTTTATGATGAGAAGGGAATCCGCAAGAATATGCAGGCACTAAAAGAAGCATTTGCATGGAATCCGGGGTATAAAGAGTATTTTGCAGTTAAAGCAACGCCGAATCCGTTTCTGATTGATATTTTGAGAGAGTATGGATGCGGATGTGACTGTTCTTCTTATACAGAACTTCTCCTTTCAGATGCAATGGGAGTAAAGGGAGAGGACATTATGTTTTCTTCCAATGACACACCGAGAGAAGAATATGAACTTGCACACAAGTTAGGAGCAATTATTAATCTGGATGATATTACGCATATCGATTTCCTTGAAGAGACAATTGGCGAGATTCCAGAAACGATCAGTTGCCGGTATAATCCGGGCGGACTGTTTAAGATTAGTAATGATATTATGGATAACCCGGGAGATGCCAAGTTTGGTATGACAACTGAGCAGCTTTTTGAAGCATTTAAGATTTTAAAAAGCAAAGGTGCGAAGGAATTTGGAATTCATGCCTTCCTTGCAAGTAATACTGTAACAAATGAATATTATCCGATGCTTGCAAAAGTATTATTTGAAGTGGCTGTAAAGCTTCAGAAAGAGGTAGGCATTCATATCAAATTTATTAATTTGTCAGGCGGTATCGGAATTCCGTATACACCAGATCAGGAGCCAAATGATATCCGTGCGATTGGAGAAGGTGTGCGGGAAGTTTATAATGAGGTTCTTGTGCCTGCAGGCATGGGAGATGTAGCTCTTTATACAGAACTTGGAAGATTTATGTTGGGACCTTATGGCTGTCTTGTAACAAAAGCAATTCATGAGAAACACACCCATAAGGAATATATTGGGGTAGATGCATGTGCAGTAAATTTGATGCGTCCGGCTATGTATGGTGCATATCATCATATTACAGTCATGGGAAAAGAAGATGCGCCGTGTGATCACAAATATGATGTAACCGGTTCCCTTTGTGAGAATAATGACAAATTTGCAATTGACCGTATGCTTCCGAAGATTGATATGGGAGATGTTCTTGTGATTCATGATACAGGAGCACATGGATTTTCTATGGGATACAATTATAATGGGAAATTAAAATCCGCAGAGGTGCTCTTAAAAGAAGATGGAAGCACACAGCTTATCCGAAGAGCTGAAACACCAGCAGATTATTTCGCAACCTTTGATTGTTTTGATATTGGAAAAAAATTAATAAAATAAATGTTGTATTTCACGCAGTTGTGTGTTACAATTAATCTCGGCTTGAAAAAGCTGGGATATGCGGATGTGGCGGAATGGCAGACGCATCAGACTCAAAATCTGACGTAGGTGACTATGTACGGGTTCAAGTCCCGTCATCCGCAGTTGATTTATGAAAGAGCATCGAAGACTTAAAGTTTTCGGTGCTTTTTTGCCCTTGCACATTTATTAGATATTCATTATAATAAAACCGATGTTTTTAGAGGAACAAAAGAAGAAAGAATGAAATGACGAAAGGAAGAAGATTATGGGATTTACAGTACAGGATATGCTTGATATGAAATTATTTCAGAAAGCGAATCTGCTCTGGGGCAAGGGTGGTATTGGCCAGGAAATCCGTGGTGTTACGATTATTGAATCTCCAGATATTGTTCGTTTTATCAGTGGTGGAGAGGTCCTTCTGACAGGATTGAATGCATTTCAGAGTTGTTCCCCGGAAGAGTTCCGCAGTTATATCGCGGAGCTTGCAAAGAAAAAAGTAAGTGCACTTGTGATTAAGCAAGGAAGAACCGTAGACTTCATGGAGGAAAAGATGGCGGTCATACAGGAGTATGCTCAAAAGACAGAAACTCCTGTCGTTGAGATTCCGTTTGAAATGCCATTTCGAGAAATTCTTAATACGATCATGGAGCATATTTTCAGTGAGGAAGTTATCAGACTTAAGTATTTTAAGACAACTCATGATAATTTTACGGCGCTGTCACTTTCTTTTCATTCCATGGAAAATGGAGTGCAGCGTATTGTAGACATTTTGTCAAAACTGATTGGAAACCCGGTGGCATTGTTTGATCAGAATCTGGAATGCCAGGCGACAACAGATACGAGAATCTGTGAATTTGAAATTCAGCCGGACGCAAAAGAATATTCTTTAGACTTCTATTCAAATTATAAATACCGGAGACAGGAAATTACATTGGAGGAAAAACCGGAAGAAAAGATCGGGCAGTATCTTGTGCGATTGAATGTTATGTATAATGCGAGAATGTATCTGGTTGTTACTGAAACAGAACATCCGGTCAACGGTATGGATTTTATTGCAGTTGAGAATGCAGTAACAGCGTTGAAGCAGGAATTGTTCCGTCAAAGTTCACTGGCAGATCTTGAGAAAAAGTTCCAGAGTGATATTATGAACAATATTTTGAATGGAAAGGTTCACTCAATTCAGGAACTTCGAAGGGACAGTTCCCTGCTTGGGATTTCTATGGATGCGTTCTACCGTATTATTGCGTTCAATCTCGGATATGGCTCAAATCGGGTCGATCTGAATGACACGGTGAAATACACGAATATATTGAACAATGCGATCGCTATTGAATTTCCGAATGTGAAGATTCAGAATGATATGGACAGAGTCATTGTGATCCAGGAAGTAGATCCGGCGAGAAAACAGGAAGAATATCGTCACGAATTGAAAGAAATCGTCATGAAGATTCAGAAGCGTGTGGCAAGTGCGAAAAAAGATTTGAAAGTCCGTGCCGGAGTCGGACGAATGATAGAGGGGATTGAACATATTCCGAGCAGTTTTAAAGAGGCAACGGATTCATTGATGTTTATTGATATTCTTGGAGATAAAAATGAAGACAGTCAGTCCAAAATTATGATTTTCTCCGACATGGGAATTTTCAAACTGCTTTGTCAGCTCAGTGATGAGAAAGAAATGATGGAATATGTACCAGAATCTCTTCAAAAATTATATCATTACAAAAAACAGCAGCGTCAGGATCTGATCCTGACACTTAAGACTTATCTGGAACACAACCAGAATCTGACAAAGACAGCTCAGGACTTGTATATACATTATAAGACGGCGGCCTATCGTATTGAGCGGATTTCGCAGATCACAGGCATAGATTTTGATAACCCTAATGAAGTACTATCTGTCCGAATTGGCTTAGTTGTATGTAAAATGATGGAAAATTTAAAAAAATAGCAGTTTTTTGAGAAAGTAACAGAGATTTATCAGTTGTTGATAAATCTCTGTTATTTTTTTGTCCAATTATGCAGATGCGTATTGTTAAAAAAATATCTATAATATGAGACATAGAAAAACAAAGATTCACAAGGGAGGAGGAATTCGGATGAAAGCAAATATAAATCGTGTGGTTTCCAGATTAGAAGACATTTATCAGTGTGGTAAAAAAGAAGATGGAACGTACACGAGAATGGCATTCTCCGAAGAAGATGTAAAAGGAAGAGAACTTTTTGCATCTTGGGCAAAGCGCCTTGGCATGACATGCCATGTGGACGAAGCTGGTAACCTGATTGCTCATATGGATGGGCAGGATAATGATCTTCCGGCAATTATGATGGGTTCACATCTTGACACAGTTCCGGACGGAGGTCGATACGATGGAGTGACTGGCTGCGTTGGAGGATTGGAAGTATGTGAAGTGTTAAAGGAACATGGAAAAGTTCCGAAACACCCGATCGAGGTGATTGTGTTTACCGATGAAGAAGGATTCCGTTTTGGAAAAGGACTTCTGGGAAGCAGTTCACTTTGTGGACAGGACCCTGATGTCAGTGATGATGAGCTGGATATTTACGGTGAGCCACGAGGCGAAGTGATGAAATCATATGGAATCACAAGTGCAAATGTGATGAAAGCCAAAAGAGATCCAAAGACGGTACACAGTTTTATCGAACTTCATGTAGAACAGGGATCCAGACTTTATAAAGCACATACACCGGTCGGCGTTGTATCATCGATTGCAGGTGTGAATCGATATGATGTGACTGTAGCAGGCGAGGCAAATCATGCAGGAAGTACTGCGATGGCTGACAGAAAAGATGCACTCGTTGCTGCGGCTGGATTCATCAACAAGGTTCCGGAAATTGTAAAAGAGTATGGAAATGAATTTACTGTTGCAACAGTCGGAACCATTAAAGTTACACCACATTCCGTTAATGTAATTCCAGGAACTTGCACTTTCAGCCTGGAGATTCGTGACCAGAGCGCAGAAGTTATGAAACTGATTGAAAATCATCTCAGACGGCTTCTTGAGGACATCTGCAAAAAATATGGAGTTACGTCTACATTTGTTCCGACATCTTATCATGATCCGGCACCAATGTCGGAATTAGTAAGAGGAACGATAGAGGAAGCGGTAAAAGAGCTTGGAATTGATTATACAGTCATCCCAAGCGGTGCATTTCATGATTCCCTGATCATGACAAGCGTATTCCCGACAGGAATGATTTTCGTGCCTAGCAAAGACGGAATCAGTCATTCCAGATATGAATACACAGCACCGGAAGACATTGAGAATGGCTGCAATGTTTTGTTAAATACAGTTTTAAAACTGGATGAAAAATAAAAGTCGAAAGACATGATGCATTTTAAGGAAACCTAAAAAAAGAAAGGCAGGTAAAAAACTATGGCAAAGAAAAAAATTGGTATTATCGGTGGCGGAATCTCAGGAGCAGGACTGGCTTATCACTTAAGCCTCTACGAAGGAGAAGCTGATGTGACAGTATTTGAAAAGGACACAATCGGTGGAGCTTCTACAGCAAAATCAGCCGGAACAGTATGTCTTTTTGATGATTCCCTCAAGAACAGATACTGGGACGTTAGACTTTATGGTTTCGAGTCCTACCTGAAAATGGAAGCGGAAGAGAAAGGTTCAGCAGGATTTGATAAGACAGGAACTCTTGTAGTAGCAACAAATGAAGAAGTAGAGAAGGTCATTAAGACAGGAATCGCTCTTGCAAAAGCAGCAGGATATACAGGAGAGTATATTACAGATAAAGACCGTATCAAAGAAATCCTTCCAGATATTTCTACAGAAAATATTCTTGGAGCAGGATATACAGAGGATGACGGATATTTTGATGGAACAATGATTTCCAATACATATATGAAAAAAGCTCAGAAAAATGGCGTAACTGTAAAGACAGGCGTGAAAGTTACAGATGTTAAGATCGTAGATAACAAAGTAAAAGGTCTTACAACTGACGATGGAGCAGAGTATGAGTTTGATGTAGTTGTTGACTGTACAGGTCCATGGAGCAAAATTACAGGAGAAATGGTTGGACTGAACGTACCAATCTGGCATACAAAAGCGGAAGCATTCTTCTTATGCCCTCCAGGAAAGAAATTAGACTACACATTCCCAGTACTGAAATACCCAGAGTTCTATGCACTGAGAGCAGGAGACAACATATTTATCTGCAAATCTCACTTATCTATGGATCTGAACAATCCGATGCATGCAGGACAGTGGGATCCAGACAAATTACCTGCAACAGGTGGAACAGACGATTACTTCATCGACTTCCTTCTGGATCAGTTGGATGCTAAGGTTCCGGGAATTGTAGACAGCGGACTTGTATCTTCCTGGTTATCCTACCGTGCAGAGCCAAAGGATTTCTGGCCGGTACTTGGTAAGACGCCAGTAGAAGGATACATGCTTTCAACAGGATTTGGTGGAAATGGAGTCATCGAGGTTCCGGCAGCAACACGTGATCTTGCAAAACTGATCATGCGTGACGAGAGCACACCACTTCTTGAGAACTGGGCATTCGAGAGACTTCTTGAAGACTAATAAGCAAATGAAAGTTACTATTGAAAGTAACAGATGAAAGTAAAAATAATAGGAGGAAACTATGAATATAGCAGTTCTTATTAAGCAGGTTCCGGTATCTAACGATGTATCTGTAGACCCGGAAACACATGCACTTGTACGTGCAAGCTCTGAAGGAATGATCAATCCGGCAGATCTGAATGCCATTGAAGAAGCAATGCAGTTAAAAGAGCAGACAGACGGAAAAGTTGTAGTATTTACGATGGGACCACCGGATGCAGAAAAAGCATTGCGTGATGCGATGGCACTCGGATGTGACGAAAGCTGCCTGATCACAGATAGAGCAGTTGCAGGAGGAGATACCGTAGCAACAGCAAAAGTATTAGCAAAAGCAATTCAGTTATATGGTGAATTTGACCTGATCTTAGGAGGTGCCCTGTCAGCAGACGGGGCAACCGGACAGGTGGCAGCAATGGTTGCAGAAGAATTAAATCTTCCACATGTTGTAGAAATCCAGTCTGTAAAATATAAGGAAGATCAGGCAGGAAAAGTTGAAGTTGTAAAGAAAATGCACGATACAAGTTTCAGGATTGCCTGCGCTACACCGGCAGTATTATCTGTAAACTTTGGCTGCAATGAGCCAAGACTTGCAACACTTAGAAGTAAACGTGCGGCAAAATCAAAACCACTTGTTACCTATACAAATGCTGAACTTGGATTTGCAGCAGAGGAAGTTGGAATCAAGGGATCACCGACAGTTACTGTTGATTCCTTCCAGCCGGAGACAAAGAGAAGTGCTAAGATGCTTACAGGTACACCGGCAGAACTTGCAAAACAGCTTTATGACCTGATTGAAGAGGAGAAAGGAAAGTAGACCTATGGCTAATGGAATTTGTGTTTATGCAGAAAGTTATAATGGTGAATTAGAGACGGTAGCTGCAGAACTGGTTTCAGCGGCAAAAGGTCTGGCTGAGACAACAAAAGAAAAAGTTCAGGCAATCGTTCTTTCCGACCATGCAGAAGAACTTGTAAAAGAATTAGATAAGCTTGGTGTAGATGAAATCTATGCAGTAAAAGCAGATCATGATATCACACTTCAGGATGATGCAGTCAGTGCTGCAATTGCTGAAATGTTAAAGAAAATCGAGCCATCCGCAGTGCTTGTTCCGGCAACACCACAGGGACGCTCTATTTTCTCAAGAGTAGCGATGCGTCTTGGTTGTGGTATGACTGCGGACTGTACAGAGGTTCTGGCTGCTCAGAGAGAAGACGGTTCTTTCTATATTAAACAGAACAAACCGTCCTACGGAGAAAATGTATTTGTTACAATTCTTACAAAAGAAGGTATTTATCCGCAGATGATGACAGTAAGACCTGGTGTCTATGCAGCCTGTGAGGCAAAAGAAAGCGGAAATGCAAATGTAACATTTTTTGATGATATCAAAATTGAAAAATCTGGAGTTGAGATTCTGGAAGAACTTCCGGCAGAAAATACAACAGACAGTATTCTCGGAGCAGAAGTTGTTGTTGTCGGAGGGCGTGGAGTTCTGGAAGATGATAACTTTGAACTTCTCGAGAAATTTGCTGAGAAAGTCGGAGGAGCAATCGGAGGAACAAGACCAATGGTTGATTCAGAGATGATTCCGTTCAATCACCAGATTGGACAGACAGGACTGACAATCCGTCCGAAGATCTGTATCTCCTTTGGTGTATCCGGAGCAATTCAGCATACAGAAGGAATCAAGGATACAAATTTATATGTTGCAGTCAATACAGACGAAAATGCTGCGATTTTTGGAGTTGCAGATTACGGAATCCAGGCAGATTTAAAAGAAATTCTGGAGAACTACCTGACACTGTAATGTAAAAACAGAAATTACTTACCTCAATTTTAGAATATATGCATGCTTTAAAAGGCATGACAAAAAGGAAAGCTCATCGCCGGGCTTTCTTTTTTTTGCCATGAGAGTCTTGAATGGAACAATTTGATAGAAATGTATCAAATTTAGCGTTATTTTATTTGTTTTGATAATATATAGCTTTTAAAAAAAACAGATTTGGTGTATAGTAATAAGGTAGTTTGTTTATTAACAAGGAGACTATATGAGCGAGAATACAAATAAAAAAATTGTGCTCATCGATGGGCACAGCATATTAAACAGGGCATTTTTCGGACTTCCGGATCTGACGAATTCCGAAGGACTTCATACGAATGCAATCTATGGATTTCTGACGATCATGTTCAAGATTCTGGATGAAGAAAAGCCGGATTATCTGACGGTCGCATTTGACGTGCATGCGCCGACATTCCGTCATAAGATGTATGACGCTTACAAAGGAACAAGAAAGCCGATGGCAGACGAACTGAGGCAGCAGGTTCCGGTTATTAAGGAAGTCCTTTGCTCTATGGGGATTAAGACTATAGAGTGTGCGGGATTGGAGGCTGACGATCTTCTTGGAACACTGTCCAGACGATGTGAAGAAAAAGGAATGGAAGTGTCCGTTATTTCCGGAGACAGAGATCTTCTGCAGCTTGCAACGCAACATGTTAAGATCCGCATTCCAAAGACAAAGCAGGGTCGTACTGAAGTGGAAGATTATTATGCGGCAGATGTGAAAGAACGTTATCAGGTGACACCGAAGGAGTTCATTGATCTGAAAGCGCTGATGGGCGACACGGCCGATAACATTCCAGGAGTTCCAAGCATCGGAGAAAAGACAGCGACCAAGATTATCACAGAATATCATTCAATCGAGAATGCATATGAACATGTGAGTGAACTGAAGCCGCCACGAGCGTCCAAGGCACTTGCTGAGCACTGGGATATGGCAGTTATGAGCAAGACACTTGCCACGATTGAAGTGCATGCGGATTTTCCGTATGAACTGTCTGAGGCGAAGCTTGGTAATATATTTACAGAAGAAGCATATGCATTTTTCCAGAAACTACAGTTTAAGAATCTTTTGCCCAAATTCGATGTTACTGCACCGGCAAATCAGGTGGAAGACGGATTTGAACAGATTACAGATTATAAGAAGGCAGAAAAGGTTCTGAATCAGGCAAAAGAATCCACATGTGTTGGAGCGGTGATCTTCCAGAATACGGAAAATGTACTTCCGCTTTTTGCAAATGAAGCGGCAATTGGCGGTATCGGTCTTTGTTTTGATGAAGAGCATGCATACTGTATTGAAGTGACTGAGCAGATTACAAAGGAATTCCTTCTTGAAAAGCTGAGTAAGCTGAATGAAAGTTGCGGACGTTTTGTCATGTTCGATATCAAAGAAGCTATGAAGTGGCTGCCAATCAAAAATCAGAAGCATTGCTTTGATGCAACGGTTGCGGCTTACCTCTTGAATCCGTTGAAGAATGATTACACATACGAAGATGTGGCAAGAGAGCAGCTTAATATTGTAATTGAAGAAAAGTCAGAAGCTTATGTGAAGGTTTGCTATGAAGCATATACAGCGTTTAAGGGCAGTGACTTGTTATACAAGAAGTTAGAGGAAACACAGATGCTGCATCTATTTGAAAATATTGAGATGCCGCTTGTATTTACTCTTTATGATATGGAAAGAAATGGGATCCGTGCTGAAGGCGAAGCATTGAAAGTTTATAGCAGCCAGCTTGGCGGACGGATCAGTGAACTGGAAAAAGAAATTTACGAAATGGCAGGTGAATCGTTCAATATTAATTCACCAAAGCAGCTTGGCGTGATCCTTTTTGAAAAGCTTTTACTTCCGGGAAGTAAAAAGACGAAAAGTGGTTATTCCACTGCGGCAAGTGTGCTGGACAAGCTTGCACCGGATTATCCGATTGTAAGTAAAGTGCTGGAATACAGACAGCTTACAAAGCTAAAATCTACGTATGCAGATGGTCTGGTCAATTATATTGAAGAAGATGGACGAATCCACAGCAAGTTCAATCAGACAATTACAGCGACCGGACGGATCAGCAGCACGGAGCCGAATCTTCAGAATATTCCGGTCCGGGTAGAACTGGGACGGCTGATCCGGAAGGTATTTGTGCCGGAGGACGGATACATTTTTGTGGATGCCGATTATTCTCAGATTGAACTTCGTGTGCTGGCACATTGTTCCGGTGACGCAAATCTGATCGAGGCTTACCGGGAAGAAAAGGATATTCATAGAATTACAGCTTCTCAGGTATTTCACATTCCTTTTGAAGAGGTAACTCCACTTCAAAGAAGAAATGCGAAAGCGGTCAATTTCGGTATTGTATATGGGATCAGTTCTTTTGGATTGTCTGAGGACTTGAGTATTGGCAGAAAAGAAGCTGCAAAATATATTGAAGATTACTTTAAGACATATCCGGGAATCAAGACATTTCTGGATGATACTGTGGCACATGCAAAAGAGATGGGGTATGTTGTGACATTGTTCGGAAGAAGACGTCCGGTTCCGGAACTTTCTTCCAGCAATTTTATGCAGCGTTCCTTCGGAGAGAGAGTGGCAATGAATGCACCAATCCAGGGAACCGCAGCAGATATTATGAAAATTGCCATGATCGGTGTGAACCGTAGACTGAAAGAGCAGAATCTGAAGTCCAGACTTGTACTTCAGGTACATGATGAACTTCTCATAGAAGCTTACAGACCAGAACTTCCGGAAGTAGAAAAAATCCTCCGGGAGGAGATGGAGCAGGCGGCATCCTTAGATGTACCGCTGGAGATAGATATGCATACAGGAGAAAACTGGTACGAAGCAAAGTAAGGGGTGGAGATTATGAAAATTATAGGTATTACTGGCGGAGTAGGAGCAGGAAAGACACAGATACTGGAATATTTAAGTGACAAATACGGAGCTTCCGTTTGTCAGACTGATAAGGTGGCAAAGAAATTACAGAAAAAAGGCGGAATCTGTTACGATCCGATCGTAGAACATTTTGGTACAGAAATACTGGACGAAAAAGGGGAGCTTGACAGAAAGAAGCTTTCAGATATCGTGTTCGGTGATCCTAAAGAGTTAAATGTACTCAATGAGATTGTACACCCGGCGGTAAAAGAGGAAGTAAATAAAAAAATCAAAAAAGAAGAACGCAAGAACACGAATCTTCTGATTGTAGAATCGGCTGTTCTTGTAGAAGATCATTATAATGAGATCTGTGATGAGCTCTGGTATATATATGTGGAGGATGCAGTGCGCAGAAACCGTCTTTATTATTCCAGGGGATATGATAATAAGAAGATTGATGAGATTATTGCAGCACAGCTGCCGAAGGAGATGTTCCTGAAAGCCTGTGACCGTGTAATTGATAATAGTGGAATCTTTGCAGAGACAATGATCCAGATCGATCAGATTGTAAAGGAATTATAGACAGATCTCATACCTAAGATATACGGAAGGAATTTACATATATATGAGACTATGCAGTATTGCCAGCGGAAGCAGTGGCAATTGTATCTATACGGGAGGAGAGCATACACATCTTCTTGTAGATACAGGAATCAGCAAAAAGAGAGTAGAGGAAGGTCTGAAAGCTCTGGATATCAAGGGAGAGGAGCTTAGCGGGATTCTGATCACTCATGAACATATTGACCATGTGCAGGGTCTTGGCGTGTTCAGCAGAAAGTATGAAGTGCCGATCTATGCGACAAAAGGTACAATAGAAGGAATCAAAAAGATTTCCAGTATTGGAAAGATGCCGGAAGGATTATTCCATGAAATCCAGACGGATGAAACATTTACACTGGGTGAGCTGAAAGTAGAACCATTCAAAATCTCTCACGATGCAAATGAACCGTCCGGATACCGGATCGGTGACGGGAAAAAATCCGTTGCAGTCGCAACAGATCTTGGAAAGTATGACGATTATACCGTGGAACATTTGAAAAATCTGGACGCAATCGTGCTGGAGGCAAACCATGACTTAAAGATGCTGGAGGTCGGTCCATATCCATATCCGCTCAAACGAAGAGTGGCAGGAGACAAAGGACATTTATCAAATGAATTGTCAGGAAGGCTGTTATGTGATATATTACATGATAACCTGAAACATGTTGTTCTTGGACATCTCAGTAAAGAGAACAATTATGAAGAGCTTGCCTATGAGACGGTGAAGTTAGAGGTTACTTTGGGAGATAATCCATATAAAGGGGACGATTTTCCAATCACTGTTGCAAAGAGAAGCAGTGTGTCAGAGATTATTGATCTGTAACTGTTTTGTAAAAAAATACTAGTCAAAAATGATTGATCTGTAACTGCCTTACAAAAAAGCATAGTGTCAGAAATTTTACTGACACGGAGATTACGAGGAGGAACACCATGAAGAAATGTATCATTACTGTAGTTGGAAAAGACAAGGTTGGAATTATTGCGGGAGTATGTCAGTATCTTTCTGATATTTCTGTAAACATATTAAATATTTCCCAGACAATCGTAGAGGGGTATTTTAATATGATGATGATTGTAGATGTCACAAATTGTACAAAAGAAATTGCAGTAGTTGTTAATGAGATGGAAGAACTCGGAAAAACAATTGGCGTAGATATCCACTGCCAGCGGGAAGATATCTTTGAAAAAATGCATCGTTTGTAATCTTGAATAAAGCGGAGGATTGGACATGATTAATTTTTACGAAGTAAATGAAACCCAGCAGATGATTGAACATGAGAACCTGGATGTGAGAACAATCACACTTGGAATCAGTCTTTTGGACTGTATTGATTCTAATCTGGATAAGTTGAATCAGAAAGTATATGAAAAGATTACAACAGTTGCAAAGGATCTGGTTGTGACAGGTAATCAGATTGAACAGGAGTACGGAATTCCGATTGTCAATAAACGTATTTCTGTAACTCCGATTTCATTGATCGGTGGTTCAGCATGCAAGAAACCGGAAGACTTTGTGGAAATTGCAAAGACATTGGATAGGGCAGCGAAAGAAGTCGGTGTGAATTTTATCGGTGGTTATTCTGCATTAGTGTCAAAGGCTATGACAAAAAGTGATGAGCTTTTAATCCATTCTGTTCCACAGGCGCTTGCCTGTACGGATCGGGTGTGCAGTTCTATTAATGTAGGATCTACAAAGACAGGTATCAACATGGACGCAGTCCGTCTCTGCGGAGAGATTGTAAAAGAGACTGCAGAAGCAACGAAAGACAACGATTCTCTTGGATGTGCAAAGCTTGTTATATTCTGTAATGCACCAGATGACAACCCATTTATGGCGGGGGCATTTCTTGGCGTGACAGAAGGCGATGCGGTGATCAATGTAGGAGTCAGCGGACCGGGGGTTGTAAAGCATGCCATAGAGCAGGTGTGCGGACAGGGGTTTGAAGAATTATGTGAGACAATCAAGAAGACTGCATTTAAGGTAACTCGTGTCGGTCAGCTTGTAGCAGGAGAAGCGTCAAAACGTCTCGGTGTTCCGTTTGGAATTGTCGATCTGTCACTGGCACCTACTCCGGCGATTGGAGACAGTGTCGCTGAGATTCTGGAAGAAATCGGTCTGGAACGTGTCGGTGCACCTGGAACAACAGCAGCGCTTGCAATGCTGAATGATCAGGTGAAAAAAGGCGGTGTTATGGCATCCTCTTATGTAGGTGGACTTAGCGGTGCATTTATTCCGGTCAGTGAAGATCAGGGAATGATCGATGCGGTAACGATAGGCGCGCTGACAATGGAAAAATTAGAGGCTATGACTTGTGTATGCTCTGTAGGTCTGGACATGATCGCTATTCCGGGAAAGACGAAAGCATCTACGATTTCAGGAATTATTGCCGATGAGATGGCGATTGGAATGATCAATCAGAAAACAACAGCAGTACGTCTGATTCCTGTTATAGGAAAAGACGTTGGAGATACCGCTGAATTTGGCGGATTGTTAGGATATGCACCGATCATACCAGTGAATGAATATGATTGTAGCGCATTTGTGAGCAGAAAAGGAAGGATTCCGGCTCCGGTGCACAGCTTTAAGAATTAGGAGGAAATTGACAAGAATGGGAAAGGTAGCAATTGTTACAGACAGCAACAGTGGAATTACACAGGAGGAAAGTAAGAAATTAGGAATCCATATTCTTCCGATGCCATTCTATATTAACGGAGAATTATTCTATGAAGATATCACATTGTCCCAGGAAGAATTTTATAAAAAACTGGCAGAGGATGCAGAGATATCTACCTCACAGCCATCTCCTGGAGATGTGATGGATTTGTGGGAAGAGCTTTTGAAAAAATATGATGAAATCCTTTATATTCCGATGTCAAGCGGACTTAGCAGTTCCTGTGATACAGCCATGGGACTTGCTATGGAATTTGAAGGAAAAGTCCGTGTGGTAAATAATCAGAGAATTTCTGTTACTCAGAGACAGTCAGTTCTTGATGCGATTGAAATGGCAGAAAAAGGGATGTCTGTACAGGAAATCGAAGAAGTTCTGATGCGTGAAAAACTAGAGTCCAGTATTTATATTACAGTAGATACACTAAAGTACTTGAAAAAAGGTGGACGTATCACACCTGCAGCGGCAGCTATCGGTACTGTATTGAATTTAAAACCGGTTCTTCAGATTCAAGGCGATAAGCTGGATGCCTTTTCGAAAGCGCGTGGATGGAAATCTGCAAAGAAGACGATGCTTGATGCAATGGAAAAAGATTTGAAAGAACGGTTTGCCGGAGAAGAAGTACATCTCGAGGCTGCCTATACATGTTCTGCTGAAGAAGCACAGGAATGGAAAACAGAGATAGAGGCAAGATTCCCGGGATATGATGTGGTGATGAATCCGCTGTCACTGAGCGTATCATGTCATATTGGACCAGGGGCAAGGGCAATTGCCTGCAGTCGTAAAATTAAATTGTAATAAATGAAATTACAATTTTAATGTATGGACTCATACGGGAAGGAAAACTATGGAGATTACTGTAAGAGAATTTCGAAGTGAGGATACGAAAGAAGCGATTGCAATCTGGAATGAGGTTGTAGAGCAGGGAAAAGCATTTCCGCAGATGGAAGGTCTGGGAATGGAAGATGGAGAAGCTTTTTTTAAAGAGCAGTCTTATACAGGTATTGCGGTTAACGAAAATGATGAGATCGTCGGACTTTATATTCTTCACCCGAATAATATTGGCAGATGCGGACACATCTGTAATGCCAGCTATGCGGTAAAAAGTACCGTAAGAGGGCAAGGCGTTGGAAGAGAGCTTGTGACTGATTGTCTGGGAAAAGCGAAGGAAATTGGATTTCGCGTTATACAGTTCAATGCAGTTGTAAAGAGTAATACAACTGCACTGGCACTTTACAAAAAACTTGGATTTATACAGCTCGGGACAATTCCAGGTGGATTCCTGAACAAAGATGGTGTGTACGAAGATATTATTGTACATTACAAAGAACTATAATGAAGCATCTGGCTTGCGAATGATCACGATATCATTTAATTTTAAATTGTATTTTTTGCGGAAGCACAGAAAGATCATCACGAAGTACGAGAAATATGGTGATTTGCTGTGCTTCTTCCATTTCTGGGACGAAATCTCAAAATGAATTAACGAAGGAAGGGTAGTTATGAATCAGGTTAAAGTAACAGAGCGTGTACAAAAACAGTTGTTTGAATTACAGGATTTACAATATCGGGATTTTCAGGCAAAACTCTTGCCGACAATAGAGAAAGAAACGGTTATTGGTGTGCGAATGCCTGTGCTTCGCAAATTTGCAAAAGGATATGGAAAAACAGAAGAAGCAAAAGAATTCTTGAAAATTCTTCCACATCAGTACTATGATGAAAATAATCTACACGGGCTTTTGATTGAACAGATTAAGGATTATGACAGATGTCTGGCAGAGCTGGAACGATTTTTACCATACATCGATAACTGGGCAACCTGTGATATGCTGGCAGTCAAAGTAATGAAAAATCATCTGGATACATTTATAGAAGAGGTCTGCCGCTGGATGAAATCAGACCGCACTTATACAATCCGATTTGGTATCGGTATGCTGATGCGTTATTATCTGGGAGACGAATTCCGGATCGAATATCCCAGGAAAGTAGCTTTGGTTCAGTCAGACGAATATTATGTGAATATGATGCGGGCATGGTATTTTGCAACCGCGCTCGCAAAGCAGTATGATCAGATACTCCCATTTATTGAAGAACGCAAACTTGATGTGTGGACACACAATAAGTCCATTCAAAAAGCTATTGAAAGCTATCGGATTACTCCGGAACAGAAAGTATATCTGAAAACACTCAAAATATGAAAATCATTTTCAAATTATCTTGACATATCGATTACTTATGGTAAAATGAAAATGGTTTCCAAATTGAGAGGGAGTGACAAAATGGTAAAAGCCCCATATAAAACAAAACAAATGACGGAATTACATATTTTTTTAAAATCTACAAAAGGCAGACATGTAACAGTAAATGAGATTTGCGATTATTTTAAAGACAAAGGCATATCTGTTGGAACAACAACAATTTACCGACATTTGGAAAAAATGGTGAAAGAAGGCAGTGTTGCAAAATATGTAGTTGACGGAACAAGCAGTGCATGTTTTGAATACGTTGGAGAATATAATCAGGATGAGAATCTTATTTCTTATCATTGCAAATGTGAAAAATGCGGGAAGCTGATTCATCTTCAGTGTGACGAAGTTGAGAGTCTTAGAAAACATATGATAGAATATCATGATTTTCAAATGGATCCAATTCGTACAGTTTTTTACGGAATTTGTAGTGAATGTAGAAATCAACCATAATAGAATTTGAGAAAGGAGAAGGAAATGACAGGGAAAAAGAAAAAATGTATTGCAGCAATTATATGTATACTTTTTGTGTTTGTGACATTTGCTTCTCTTTTCTATATTGTAAAAGAAGCAGACCACGAATGTACAGGTGAAAATTGTCCTATTTGTGCCTGTATGCATCAGGCACACCAGACATTGAAAAATCTAGGGACAGGAACGATTATCTGGTCGGGTACAATTTTTACAATATTATTTACACTATGTGTTTTTATGCAGTATGTGTGCATGATTCTTAACACATCTCTTGTTAGCCAAAAAGTGAGATTAAATGATTAAAATAAAACCTTCAGTAGTCAGAAAGGGTGTGGAAAAACCGTACCTTTCTGTTATTGTACTCTTTTTTATGTAAGATAGTATATAAGACAGTGGAGGTTTTATTTTTATGAAAAAATTTATATCAATTCTATTAATTACAGTTATGGTGATTCTGTGCATATCGGCTTGCGGACAGAAAAATTCCAGTACAAAAGAAGATAATAATACCGTGCAAAATAGAGGGGCAAAGATTAAAGTCGTAACAACTATTTTTCCAGAGTATGATTGGGTAAAAGAAATTGCAGGCGATGAAATATCCAATATGGATCTGACAATGCTTCTCGATAATGGGGTGGATCTTCATAGTTATCAGCCGACGGCATCGGACATTATGAAAATTTCAGATTGTGATTTATTTATATATGTTGGAGGAGAATCCGATGCGTGGGTCGATGATGCATTAAAAGAAGCGGTCAACAAGAATATGAAAGTAATTAATTTACTGGATGTATTGGGTAATACAGTAAAAGAGGAAGAAGTAAAGGAAGGAATGGAAGCAGAAGAAGAGGAAGAGTCAGGTGAAGAGGAAGAAGAGCCGGAGTATGATGAACATGTATGGCTTTCATTAAAAAATGCAAAGACTTTAACAAAAGCAATCGCTGATGATCTCTGTGAGATTGATGAGGAACACAAGGATATATACATGCGAAATGAAAAAGCATATGAAGAAAAACTGGATACTCTTGACAAGGAATATCAGGGTACTGTCGATGCTGCATCTCAGAAGACACTACTTTTTGGAGATCGTTTTCCGTTCCGTTACCTTGTAGATGATTACGGGCTGGATTATTATGCAGCATTTGTCGGATGCTCGGCAGAGACAGAAGCAAGCTTTGAGACGGTTAAATTTTTATCAGAAAAAGTGGATGAACTTGGATTAAAAAATGTTATAACAATTGAAAAATCAGATCAGAAAATTGCAAAAACAATCGTTGAAAATACAAAAGACAAAAATCAGAATATTTTAACCTTAGATTCTATGCAGTCTACACTATCAGATGATGTAAAGAATGGAACGACTTATTTATCAGTTATGGAAAAAAATCTTGAAGTATTAAAAGAGGCTTTACAGTAGGAGGAAATATGGCACAAATTATTTGTCGGAATTTAGCAATCGGGTATGATGGTAAGGCAATTGTGCAGAATATGAATTTTTCTGTAAATACAGGTGAGTATCTTTGTGTAATTGGTGAAAATGGAGCTGGTAAGTCTACATTTATGAAAACTCTGCTTGGTCTTCAGCCGCCAATACAGGGAGAAATTTTGTTTGGCGATAATTTAAAACAAAATGAGATTGGTTATTTGCCACAACAGACAGAAGTGCAGAAAGATTTTCCGGCATCCGTGAGAGAAATTGTTCTCTCCGGATGCCAAAACCAACTTGGATTGCGTCCATTTTATAATAGAAAAGAAAAAAGTTATGCAGAAGCGATTTTGAATAAGTTACAGATTACAGATTTGGCTGAGCAATGTTACAGGGAATTGTCTGGAGGACAGAAGCAAAGAGTTTTACTTGCCAGAGCCTTATGTGCAACAAAAAAGATGTTATTGTTGGATGAACCAGTGGCAGGACTTGATCCAAAGGCCGCGAAAGAAATGTATTATTTGATTCAAAAAATCAATCGGGAAGAAAATATTACAGTTATTATGATTTCACATGATATACAGATTGCGGTAAACTATGCCAGTCATGTCATGAAAATTGGTCCGAATATTTTTTATGGAACCAGTGAAGAGTATAGAAGGGGAGGAGCGGACAATGGTGTCTAAATTGGCTTATTATTTTCAATATCCGTTCGTAAGATATGCTTTAATTGTTGGAGTACTGATTGCATTATGTTCTTCACTGCTTGGGGTTACGCTTGTCTTGAAAAGATTCTCCTTTATAGGAGATGGCTTGTCCCATGTTGCTTTCGGAGCTATGGCAGTAGCATCTGTTTTAAATCTTACGAATAATATGTTGTTTATACTGCCTGTCACGGTTATCTGTGCAATTTTATTATTGCGGACAGGGCAGAATACAAAAATAAAAGGCGATGCTGCAATTGCTATGATATCTGTTGGAGCATTAGCAATTGGTTATCTGCTTATGAATATTTTTGCAACGGGTCCGAATTTGTCTGGGGATGTGTGCAGTACGTTGTTTGGTTCAACATCTATTTTAACATTAAAAATAGAACAAGTCTGGTTATGTGTAGTTATGGCTATTGTAGTAGTCATAGTTTTTGTGGTATTTTATCACAAGATTTTCTGTGTAACATTTGACGAAACATTTGCAAAAGCTACAGGAATACAGACGGATAAGTATAATCTTCTGATTGCAGTGATTACAGCAGTGATTATAGTTCTTGCAATGAATCTGGTCGGTTCACTTTTGATTTCGGCACTTGTAATATTTCCGGCATTATCTGCCATGCGTATTTTTAAAACATTTTTTAAAGTGACAGTATGTTCGGCAGTGCTGTCTGTTTTTTGTGCAATTGTCGGAATGTTGTTATCGATTCTTGTTGGAACACCGGTTGGCTCTACTGTTGTGGCAACAGATATCGCAGCTTTTTTTATTTGTTGTGTAATTGGAAAATTTGCAGGAGGAGAATAGTGTGAAATTGTTAAAAAAACGGAGTATTACATTTTTATGTATCTGTATATGTGTGATAGGAGCCACTCATTGTGGCAAAAAGCAGGAAGACCAGAGTAACACAGCAAGATCAGTTGAACAGGTCATGGATGAACAGATAAATTCTGAAAAGGGCAATGATCAGAAAGATGCAAAGAATACAGAAAATGTTCAGAATGAAGTAGAAAAATCAAATGAAGATGATTCTTCAGATTCAGATTCAGATGTAGATTATGATCTTACGCAGATGGACAGTGATATGGTATATGCAACGATTTATCAACTTATGGTGGATCCAGACGATTATATCGGTAAAACATTTCGTATAAAAGGTACTTATTATGCAGCTGAAAATCCAAATAACGAAGAATATTATCATTGCTGCATGATTAAAGATGCAATGGCGTGTTGTGCTCAGGGACTTGAATTTGTATGGGGAGATGGCTCGCATGCATACCCAGATGAATATCCGGCAGAAGATGCAGAAATTGAAGTCCAGGGTACGCTTGAAGCTTATAAGGAAAAGAATGATGATACCACATATTGCAGACTTGCAAATGCAGATATGAAAATTATTGAATAAACAAAAAGAAGTAAGAAAATGAAAAATCTAAGTCAGAAAATAATCAAATATGTTATGAAAAGTAAAAAAAGAAAAGTATATTGTGTTTTGGGTCTGGTTTACTTTCTGGCAGTTGTATTTGTTATGAATGATGCCTGGCTATATCAGACGCCAATTGCGAAACTTACGAAGGTTGAGACGCGGATGACCGGAGAAGGGAAAAGCACTCGTGGAACGAAGGAGAAAAAATACGAGCAGAATATTCAAGGAGTTGTTCTAAACGGGAAAAATAAAGGAAAAAAAGTTTCGTTTTCTCATGAATATACTTATACAGGTATGTTGAAGCAAGGATACCATAAAGGGGAAAAAGTTTTCCTGAATGGTTCCAAAGATGATGTTGGATCGGGAATACGAGGTGTAAAAAGGGATACTGAGATTGTCATACTGCTTGGATTTTTACTTCTGCTTCTTCTTATTGTAACCGGAAGACATGGAGCATTGACTGTCGGGACAGTCATAATAAATCTAATTATATTTTTCGTGGGATTCTGGAAATGTGGAGACAGTTCGAATGTATTATCGCTTTGTAACAAATTGGTAATACTTTTTGCAGCAGCTACTTTGATTGGGCTAAATGGAATTAATAGAAAAACATGGGCAGCATTGTTGTCCACATTGTGTGTGCTCGCAATGATTATGGGGATTTTTGATCTGGTAATGAGACATATGGAAGAACTGGATTACTCCACAATGGAATATCTTGGAAGCATTGATAATCCGGATGAAATGTTTCATGCAGAAATATTATTGTCCGGGTTGGGAGCTATTATGGATGTATCCGTTGCAATTTCTGCCGCTTTGAGTGAAATTGTCCGGAAAAAACCAGATGTAACATTTTTTGAATTGTTTAAATCAGGAAGAGAAATTGGATATGATATTATGGGGACGATGATTAATGTACTGTTATTTGTATTTGGCTGTGGACTGATTCCAATGTGTCTGATTCGGATGAATAACAGTGTGCGGTTCGTTACAATTATTAAACTTCATATTCCGTGTGAATTATGTCGATTTTTTGTTGAGAGTATTGGTATTGTATTGGCAATACCGGTATCGATTATTGTAACATCTGTTATGATGAAAATGTCTGTAAAGAAGGTGAAAAAGATATGCTGATAATACTTGGATTGATTTTGATTAGCTTGATTGTAATTGTCGGAGGAGACAGAGGAGTTGTATCTTTAATTGCCCTGGTCGGGAATTTACTTCTGCTTAGCTTTGCAATCTGGCTTATGGCAACCGGAGTACCGGTTCTATTTGTTACGGTTGGAGCGGGAATCGTGATATCCTGCATTACATTATTTTATCAAAATGGAACGAATGTAAAGACCTGGAGCGCATTTATTTCTGTGGCTATTACAATGCTGGTTTTATTTTTTGTCATTTATGTTGTAATATGGAGTATTGAGGCTGGTGGATTGAATGAAATCCAATCTGTTGGAGATGACATTTTATATTACAATATGGATTTGAATATCAGTATGCGAAATGTGATGGTTTCAGTTATTTTGCTCAGTACACTGGGGGCAATTCTCGACATGGCTCTGACAGTTACGACTTCTGTATATGAGGTGAAAAATCATAAATCCGAGATGAAATTTACAGAGCTTGTAGAAAGTGGAATGAAAATCGGAAGAGAAGTGATAGGAACAACGGTAAATACATTGCTGTTTGCATATCTTGGAGAATCACTATTGTTATTTACCTATTTGAAAATGCAAAATTATTCGTTGGAACTTTTGCTAAATTCAAAAATATTGTTTCAAAATTTTGCTTCTATGATTTTCGGTGCAATTGCCTGTGTAATGGTGATGCCGATTGCGGCAGTGCTCATGGCAAAAATGCTTGCTGTAAAATAGAAATTCAACTATACTGAAGAAAAGATTCTATTTTAAATGTAGGAGATAGGAAATGAAATCAATTTCTATTTATGCAGTGACAAGAAATCAGAATATAGAACAGTTACAAAAACTGGAACGGCAACTATCAGGAAGGGAGTATTTTCTGAAAATGCGTACATGGGAACTGGAGAGTATGAGATCTCTTGTCCGTGAACTGGAAGCGCATATGGATGAAGTATACGCCCTTCGTTTTTTTTATTCCTTCCAGATTCCGAGACTTGGAAAGGAATTTGATCTGCTTCAGATCAAGGACGAGCAAATTGTGAATATTGAACTGAAAAGTGGCGCAGTATCCGATGAGACGATCCGGAAGCAGTTGACTCAGAACCGTTATTATCTGTCTGTGCTGGGGCGCCCGATTTATTCTTACACTTACATCAGCAGTCAGAACCGGCTTGTAAGGCTGACGAACCACGATCATATTGTGGAGGCCGACTGGCAGCAGTTGTGCGGGAACAGGAAAAACTCTGTTACTTTATGATATTGCCATGAAATTATCGCAGAAGCATAAAGTATGTATGATTCACTGTGGAGAGGCCGGAAAAAAATGGGAGATTCTACATGAACGATTACGTCGGATTGACTTTTGGTCGGATAATCAGATAAAAAATCCAATAAACTTAGAAGATTACAGCGCTATTCTTGTAGATGAAGTACATTTGCCGGAAGTACAGATCTTTCGCCTGACAAACCGGATCCGGACCAATGCAGAGTATCTGGCAGTGGTGCTTAACGACCGGTATTATTATGACGAAGAAGGCTATCTGAGATCAAGCACACAGGCAAGAAAAGAAATGTCTGATGTTCGAAAACTTTTTCATGACTTGAATCAGGCAAAAGAAAGTCTGGCTTTGATTATACTTGGGAATAAAGAAGTGTATGGCAGACTGTTGAATCTATTGCAGGGATAATAAAATATTTTTTTTCAGGCAATAAAAAGAAAAAACACAAAATGTCACTGAAATGTTATAATCAAAATATGTTTTAATTGATAAAAATATACTGTAATCTGGCTGAGACGAGACGCCAGATTGCAGGGGGTAAATAGGAGGAATATTATGGGATTAATAAAAGCAGCTCAAGCCGCAACAGGGACGGTCATGGCAGATCAGTGGAAGGAATTCTTCTATTGTGATTCTCTTGATAACGATACACTGCTTGTAAGAGGAAAAAAGCGCACAGGAAGCCGTTCCTCAAATACAAAGGGCAATGATAATATCATTTCCAATGGTTCTGGAATCGCAGTGGCAGATGGTCAGTGTATGCTGATCGTTGATCAGGGTAAAATTGCGGAAGTGTGTGCGGAACCGGGCGAGTATACATATGATACTTCATCAGAACCAAGTATTTTTGCGTGGAATTTAAGTGACAGTATCAAGAATACATTTTTGACAATCGGAAAGAGATTCAGTTATGGCGGTGATACGGGGAAAGATCAGCGCGTATATTATGTGAATACAAAAGAAATTACAGATAATAAATTCGGAACGGCGAATCCGGTCTGGTTCCGTGTGGTAGATAAACGCATTAATCTGGATAAAGATATCGAGATCCGCTGCAATGGAGTTTACTCTTTTAAAATTACAAATCCGCTTTTGTTTTATACAAGTCTTAGCGGTAATGTAGCAGATTGTTATGAGAAAAATGAAATTATGCCACAGCTTAAGACAGAATTCGTTGATGCGCTGCAGCCGGCATTTGCTAAGATTGCAGAGATGGAGATACGCCCAAGCCAGATTCCGGCACATGCCACCGAGATTGGTGACGCCATGAACGAGATTTTGACGAAAAAATGGTCTGAGATCCGTGGACTTTCTATTGTGTCTGTTGCATTTAATCCAGTCACACTTAAAGAAGAAGATGCTGAGGCAATCCGTCAGGCACAAAATACATCTATGTATACAGATCCAAGCATGATGGCAGCCACACTTGGTATGGCACAGGCAGAGGCAATGAAGAATGCGGCCAGCAATCCGAATGGTGCTATGATGGGATTTATGGGAATGAATATGGCGAGTGGCGGCATGAATATCCAGGGACTCTATGACCAGGGAGCCGCTCAGAAGCAGGCGCAGCAAGAGCAGCAGGTACAAAAAGAGCAGAATCAGGCAAATGGACAGAATCCACAGGCGGGTGAACCCCAAAATCTGAAAAACAAAGCAGCAGCCCCGGCAGCAGGTGGAGAGATAGCGTCCTGGACTTGTTCCTGTGGTCAGGTCAACAATGGCAGATTCTGTATCGAGTGTGGTAAGCCAAAACCACAGGATGACGATAGCTGGACTTGCAGCTGTGGAACGCTCAACAAAGGAAAATTCTGCATGGAGTGTGGAAAACCGAAACCGCAGAAATTACACTATCGCTGCGATAAATGTGGCTGGGAACCGGAAGATCCTGCAAATCCTCCGAAATTCTGTCCGGAGTGCGGAGATCCGTTTACAGATGACGACAGAAGTTAACTCCAACAGGATCGCATAAAAAGAGACTTTGTAAGGAGAAACATGAATGTCAGAGATAAAAGAATACAAATGTCCGGCATGTGGCGGTGCCATGGAATTTGACAGCAAAAGCCAGAAAATGAAGTGTCCGTACTGTGATACAGAGATCTCCGTGGACGAATATGAATCGTTGATCGCAAAGGCAGATCAGGTAGTTGCCGCAGATGCAGCATCAGATGTCGAGACAGAACAGAAGAAGGCCGAAAACTATACTGCACATGACTGGAATCAGGATGAGATTGATAATATGGTTGTCTATATCTGTCAGTCTTGTGGCGGTGAAATCACGGCAGATAAAAATACAGGCGCTACAACTTGTCCGTTCTGCGGAAATCGTGTTGTTTTAAAAGGACAGTTTGAAGGAGCGTTAAAACCGGATTATGTCATTCCATTCAAATTAGATAAAAAAGCTGCAAAAGAAGCTTATTATAAGCATCTGACAGGAAAAGCATTTATCCCGTCTGTGTTCAGACAGGAGAATCATATAGATGAGATTGTAGGTTTATATGTTCCGTTCTGGGTATTCAATATCGAATCAGAAGCTGATATATCCTATGACGCAGAAAAAATCCGTGTCTGGAAGTCCGGGGATACCGAATATACAGAACACAAATATTATAAAATCCGCCGGGGAGGCACAATCTATTTTGAACATGTGCCGGAAGACGGTTCTGTAAAAATGGATGATGCATTGATGGAATCACTGGAGCCTTATGACTTTAAAGATGCTGTACCATTTAAATCTGCGTACCTGGCAGGTTATGTCGCTGACCGATACGATGTAGACCAAGATGAATGCATGAAACGGGCGAAAAAGAGAATCAGACGGAGTACGGAAGATTCTTTTCGGGAGACTGTCAATGGATATTATGCACTTTCTACGCAGAGCAGTACAGTAAATATCCGGGATTCCAAGACCAGTTATGCCATGTATCCAGTATGGCTTCTGAATACTACGTGGAAAGGACAGAAGTACACATTTGCCATGAACGGACAGAGTGGAAAGATTGTAGGAGATTTGCCGGCGGACGAAGGTGCATTCTGGAAATATGTAGGAACAAGAGGGATTCTTATCAGTGTGATCCTTTATATCATCATGATGGTTGTCATGTTTTTGTAGGAGGGTGGGAATATGAGAGAAAATAAAATAACAAGAAAAATTTTCACCCTGCTATGTGTACTGACATTGATAGTCGGGCTTAGCATTTTGAACATCCCGGTATGTGCTGAAGAAATTCCACAGGATCGTCAACTTCCCAGACTGGTAGACGATGCAGATCTTCTGACGGACAGTGAAGAGCAGGAGCTTAACACAGAACTGGACGAAATCAGTGAAAAACAGCAATGTGACGTCGTTGTAGTGACGGAAAATTCATTAGATGGAAAAAGCGCGCAGGATTATGCGGATGATTTCTTTGATTATAATGGATATGGATACGGTGATGAAGACAGCGCTGTTCTGTTTCTTATTGGGATGGACGAACGGAAATGGGTAATTACTACATACGGCTATGGTATCACTGCATTTACGGATTATGGACTGGAATATATGGAAGATGAGTTCTTGTCTTATTTAAGTGATGGTGAATATTTGGAAGCATTTTCAAAATATGCCACACTTTGCGATGATCTTCTTACCCAGGCGAGAGATGGGCATCCATATGATGTAGACAGCGATGATGATAAGCCAGGTGTTTTCACTATGATCTTCTGGGGCGTTGTGGATCTGCTCATAGGATTTGTTGTTGCATTCATAATGGCGCAGGTGAAGAAAAGCAAATTAAAATCTGTCAAAAATCAAGTTGCTGCCAATGCGTATAAGAAACAAGGCAGTATGAAAGTGACAGCAAAAGAGGATCGATATATCAATAGTATTGTGACAAAACGCCTGATTCCAAGAGATGATGAGGATCACGGCCACAGTGGCGGAGGCGGAAGTACAACACATGTCAGTTCTTCCGGCCGGTCACACGGTGGACGAAGTGGTGGTTTTTAAAAATCATTTTACTTAAAGCGTAAGTCGAATGATCTGTTTTTGGTATTCATTTTTATAAGGGGTATGATACTTGTCTGTCACAACACTTTCGTACAGATCTGATGCAAAAATATTCTGCTCCAGCATATGGATATCTATACCGGCAGGCTGTGATAATTTCGAGATAACAGGAATGCCGGTATTTTTTTTGATAGAAGTAAGTACCCATGAGGATTCTTGGCGGAAACCAAGAAGTCTGGCGTATCCACACCTGGAATCTGCTGCCTGATCCGGTACATCACATTTGCTGATGCCGAGTAAAATGTGGATCAGACATCTGCTGATGCGGGAGTAAGTTACATTTTTTGTTTTTATCAGGTCGCAGAATTGACTGAAAGTCAAAAAATCATTTCTAAATGTGATGATCCGGTTTGCAATCTCCGGTGTAATATCCAGATATCGCGTCAGTATATCTTTTGTTTCGGTCAAAAGCTTTGCTTTTAAAAGCAAGGAAAAATCATCTGCAAACACAGGAAAGCATTTGTGATAGTTTTCTTTAAAAATCTTGTGACAGTTTTGTGGCAGTTCCTGAAGTATATGATTAATAGCAGGAGTGTGATTCGCATTTTTTGTAAGTTCACAATCCTGTAATCCCTGCCGGAGTGCAGAGGCAGAGCTGAAAAGGCCACCGAGTGTCTGATCATGATATCCGGCTCCTTCGCGCGTAATTGTTACTGGTTCGATAGAACTGTTCAGACAGGAAAGCGCTTTTAGATATTCAATAGCCAGGATGTTATTTGGCGAATCCAGAATCGCGCTGATCTGTTCGGGAATACAGGATAAGGATTTGTTTTTGCCTAAATATTCTATAAAAGCCAGTTTTCTTGCGGCAGGAAATGCATTTCCATTTTTTAAATGTTTCTGAAGGAGAACTTTGTAAAGCTCGGGTTCCTTACAAAGAACATCGGCAATCTGTTGTAATATTTTTATTTCGCCGCACTCACTTCCAAAGCACAGATAATCTACACAGCCGAGAGCTTCAAGGAGGCTGACCGCACCGGTGGCAAAGTATTCTGCACTTCCGGTTGCGTAACAGACTGGTAGTTCTAAAACTACGTCGGCACCACATGCAAGTGCCATCTGGGTACGCAGATGCTTTGGCATGATGGAAGGAATTCCACGCTGAACATAGTCGCCGCTCATAATAATAATTGCAGCATCAGCTCCTGTGATTTTCTTTGCTTTTTCTAGATGGAATTCGTGCCCTTTGTGAAATGGATTGTATTCCGCGATAATTCCAACAATTTTCATACACTTTCTCCTTGTCACTGTTAATAAAATTTATTATACTATAACTATGTTTTGCTTGCAAATGAATGACAACAGGCAGGAGGGTATGTATGGAAGAGGAACAGATGCTGACAAAAGAACAGATTCTTGATATGCTTGATGCAGGTCAGTACAAAGAATTAAAAGAAGAACTGGGAAATATGTACCCCGTCGATATTGCCGAGACACTGGAAGATTTTGAGCAGAAACCGCTCGTTATGGTGTTCCGTCTCCTGGCAAAAGAAGAGGCTGCTGAAACATTTACTTATATGAACAGTGACATGCGTGAGGTACTGATCGGAGCACTTACCGATTCCGAGTTGGAAGAGGTCATGGAAGAGATGTATCTGGACGATACGGTCGATGTCCTGGAAGAGATGCCTGCGAATGTTGTGGATCGTCTTTTGATGGCTACCGATGAAGAGACAAGAGCCCAGATCAATCAGCTTTTGCAATATCCGGAAGACAGTGCTGGAAGTATTATGAATGTGGAGTACATTGCACTCCGCAAAGAGATGACGGTCGAAGAGTCTATTTTAAAAATCCGTCAGGTTGGTCTGAACCGTGAGACTATCTACACTTGTTATGTTACGGAAAAACGAAAACTGATCGGACGGGTCGATGTCAAAGAACTTCTGACAACCGGTGAATCTAGAATAATCGAAGAGATTATGGATACGAATGTGCTTTACGCGCATACAACAGACGATCAGGAAGATGTAGCTATTATGATTAATAAATATGGTCTTATTGCCCTTCCAATCGTGGATCATGAAATGTGCATGGTCGGTATCGTAACTGTTGACGATGCCATGCTTGTAATGCAGGAAGAGACAACAGAAGATATCAGTATCATGGCCGGTATGTCTCCAAGTGAAGAGACTTATTTTGGAACATCTGTTGTGGAACATGTAAAAAGCAGACTTCCATGGCTGTTATTTCTGATGCTTTCTGCGACAGTGACACAGATGATCATGAACAGCTATGAAAGCGCACTTGTAGTTATGCCACAGCTTGCCGGTTTTATTCCAATGCTGACAGGAACCGGTGGAAACTGCGGTTCACAGAGTTCTACGTTGGTTATTCGTGGATTGTCTGTAGGAGAAATAGAATTTCGGGATTTATTCAAAGTTATATTTAAAGAAGTCCGGGTGGCAGCAGTGGTCAGCGTGATACTGGCAGTTGTGAATGGAATCAGGATCATCGTTATGGGACAAGGAGATGCGCTCATTGCATTATCCATCGGTGGAACCATGATCTGTACCGTCCTGATTGCAAAAGTCGTAGGCTGTACCCTTCCGATGCTTGCTTCCAAGATTGGACTCGATCCTGCAATCATGGCTACTCCGCTTATTTCTACCCTTGTAGATATCAGTACAGTAACCGTATACTTCATGATCGTCAGCCAAGTATTTCATTTGTAAAGACGTTTTGTATTTAATCACAAACAATTCTAATGTACTGAATTTAGTACGCAGATACAACTTGTCCATGCCAATTCTTTGTATTATAATGAAAACGTTGAAATAACTGAATACAAACGAAAGGAGTCTTTAAGTCATGGGATTTATTGATGATATTAAAGCGAGAGCAAAAACAAGTAAAAAGACAATTGTACTTCCGGAGACAGAGGATATCAGAACATATGAAGCAGCAGAAGCAGTTCTGAAAGAAGGAACAGCAAACCTGATTCTTGTCGGCAGCGAAGAAGAGATTGCGAAGAACAAAGGTTCTTTTGATATCAGCGGAGCAACAATCGTAGATCCTGCAAAGAGCGAGAAGACAGACGCCTACATCGCAAAACTTGTAGAATTACGTGAAAAAAAGGGAATGACAGAGGAAAAAGCAAGAGAACTTCTTCTGACTAATTATCTCTACTATGGCGTTATGATGGTTAAGATGAAAGATGCTGATGGAATGGTATCCGGAGCATGCCACTCAACGGCAGATACATTAAGACCAAGCCTTCAGATCCTGAAGACAAAACCGGGAACAAAGCTCGTAAGCGCATTCTTTATTATGGTAGTACCAGATTGTGAGATGGGTGCCAACGGAACATTCTTGTTTGGTGATTCCGGACTTGAGCAGAATCCGGATCCGGAGAAACTTGCAGCAATCGCACTTTCATCCGCAGACTCCTTTAGACTTCTGACAGAAAAAGAGCCAGTTGTAGCACTTCTTTCACATTCAACAAAGGGAAGCGCAAAACACGCTGACGTAGATAAAGTTGTAGAGGCTACAAAGATTGCAAAAGAGAATGCTCCGGAAGGACTTCTCATTGACGGAGAATTCCAGCTTGATGCAGCAATTGTTCCATCAGTTGGAGCATCTAAAGCACCGGGAAGCCCGGTTGCGGGAAAAGCGAATGTACTGATCTTCCCAGACCTTGATGCTGGAAACATCGGATACAAATTAGTTCAGAGACTTGCAAAAGCAGAAGCTTACGGTCCTCTTACACAGGGAATCGCAGCGCCTGTCAATGATCTCTCCCGTGGTTGCAGCGCTAAGGATATTGAGGGTGTAATCGCAATTACAGCAGTTCAGGCAATGGCAGAGGATAAATAAATTTCATATCTTTAATGATCAGTCATATGCATTTTGCACAAAAAATATGCATATGGCTGAAATTTTTTCAAATTAGGGATAGACATTAGGGACGAAAGTCCTTATTATATAAATTAAGAATTCTAATCTAAAAGAGAGGTAAATGAAATGAATGTATTAGTAATCAACTGTGGAAGTTCTTCACTGAAGTTCCAGCTCATCAACTCTGAGTCAGAGAAAGTACTTGCAAAAGGACTTTGCGAGAGAATCGGAATTGATGGAAGCCTTACATACCAGCCAGCAGGCGGTGAGAAGGTTAAATCTGACAAAGCTATGCCTACACATACAGAGGCTATTCAGTTTGTAATCGACGCATTAACAGATGCCGAGACAGGTGTTGTTAAGAGTCTGGATGAGATTGGGGCAGTCGGACATCGTGTCGTACATGGTGGAGAGAAGTTTGCAAGCTCTGTTGTAATTACTGATGAGGTAAAAGCTGCAATTGAAGAGTGTAATGATCTTGCACCACTTCACAACCCGGCAAACTTAATCGGTATCAATGCATGCCAGAAGTTAATGCCTGGTACACCGATGGTAGCTGTATTCGATACTGCATTCCATCAGACAATGCCGGAGAAAGCTTACATGTATGGTCTTCCATATGAGTATTATGACAAATACAAAGTAAGAAGATATGGTTTCCATGGTACAAGCCACAGCTTTGTATCTAAGAGAGCTGCTGAGCTTGCAGGAAAATCTTACGATGATCTTAAGACAGTTGTCTGCCACCTTGGTAACGGTGCAAGTATCTGTGCAGTAGAGAATGGAAAATCCGTAGATACATCTATGGGTCTTACACCGCTTGAGGGACTTGTAATGGGAACACGTTCCGGAGATATTGATCCGGCTATCCTTGAGTTCGTAGCTAAGAAAGAGGGACTTGATATTTCTGAGCTTATGACAATGCTCAACAAGAAGTCAGGTGTATATGGACTTTCCAACAACCTTTCAAGCGACTTCCGTGACCTTGAGAACGCAGCTAACGAAGGAAATGCTCAGGCTAAAGTAGCTCTTGAAGTATTTGCTTACCGTGTTGCAAAATACGTTGGAAGCTACGTGGCAGCTATGAATGGTGTTGATGTAATTGCATTTACAGCAGGAATCGGAGAGAACTCAGGTACAGTTAGAAGCGCTGTTCTGAAATATCTTGGATACCTTGGAATTACAGTAGATGAGAAAGCAAATGATACTCACGGAGAAGAGATCACAATCTCTACACCAGATTCAAAAGTTCTTGTTATGGTTATTCCTACTAACGAAGAGCTTGCAATCGCGCGTGAGACAGTAGCATTAGTTTAATCTGAAACTATTGTAAAAAGTTATTGATTTGATTATTTACACCCTTCCGTACGAATACGGAAGGGTGTATGTCTGTAATAATTACAAGATGTAGAATATTTTCCGGACAGAACAAAGTATGATGTATAGTTCGAAAAGAAGATGTGTATAAAAATATTTGGAATAATCAAATAATAATTTCTAAAATGTAGTTGACAAACAGCTTTTCCATGATATAATAGACAGGTATGAATAGGGGTGATTAATATGTTGATTGACCTATCCAATGTCTTATCCGAACCACACAGATCTGTTGATGAGACAGTTCCATGTGAACTTAAAATATTTCGGAATGGGCTTGGTGAGTATCCGGTCACTGAAAGTTCTGATATTCATGTAAAGATTAATTATATGGAGAACGGAAAACTTCAGATAGAAGGAACTTGCAAGCTGACTGTAGAGATTCCGTGTGACAGATGTCTGGAACCGGTGGTAACAGTGTTTGATCTGAATATTTCACGCATTACAAAGGGAAATGTCACAGATGAGAGTGAAGTGGAATCAGAGGATTTAGACGAAGCAAATTATATTGACGGATATACACTCGATGTTGATCAACTGGTCGGCAGCGAGATTCTAATAGGGTGGCCGACGAAGATTCTGTGTAGCGAAGACTGTAAAGGGATTTGCAACGTATGTGGTCAAAACCTGAATCAGGGAACTTGTAACTGTGAAGATACGAGTCTTGACCCTAGAATGTCAGTTATCCGCGATGTTTTTAAGAATTTTAAGGAGGTGTAACCTATGTCAATTTGTCCAAAGAACAAATCTTCAAAAGCTAGAAGAGATAAGAGAAGAGCTAATTGGAAGATGAGTGCTCCGAACCTGGTAAAATGCAGCAAGTGCGGCGAATTAATGATGCCTCATAGAGTCTGCAAGGCTTGCGGAAGCTACAACAAAAAAGAAATCATTGCTCAGGACTAATGAGCAAGAAACGCTGTAAATCTAGGGGGTTGAGGCATTCCTTAACCCCGTGATAAAGCGGTATTTTCTAACATGTACCCCACTTTGTACCCCAATTTAAACAAACGAATTTCAACGGTTATGTATAATGTATAGTCCATGTGTATAAATTTTATTGATTTAACTTCGTAGCAGCTTAAAGCTGTTTTTTTTGTGCCATTTTATATGACAACAAGATTCGTGATGGGGATTACTGTGGGTGGATATAAGGTTACTGAGCACAGGTACTATGAACGGTAACTATATAAGATTGGAAGTTAAGGATTGAAAAAATGGAATTCTGTGGTATAGTAAAACCTGAGTAAAATAGAAGTAGAGGGACAGATTATGAATGACATTTTATACCGCGCAGCAGCGTATCTGCTTATTATTGCACTTGGAGTTTTTCTGAAGAAAGTCGGATTTTTTCATGAACAGGATTTCCGTACACTTGCAAAAATTTTGTTAAATATCACGTTGCCATGTGCAATTATCTATTCATTTTCAAAAGTAGATTTTCAGATTTCGCTTTTAACAGTAACAGGACTTAGTCTTTTTGTTGGAATTCTTATGATGTTTATTGCATTTTTCACATCGAGAATGACAGGAAAAAAAGAGAATATTCCATTTGATATTTTGAATTTGTCAGGATACAATATCGGAAATTTCTGCCTGCCGTTTGCACAGAGCTTTTTAGAGCCACTCAGTCTTCTTGGCATCACACTATTTGATATGGGAAATGCTTTTTATTGTAACGGTGGGGCAAAGGCAGTTGCGGAAGTATTTAAAAATTCTATACATAGAGTGCCGGGAACAGAGACCGGTACCAAAATGCAGTTAAAAAATTCGCTGAAGACTATGGGGCGGGCATTGAGTAAATCCACACCGTTTCTTGTTTATTTTGGGATGTTGATCATTTTGATTCTTGGGATTCCGATTCCCAGACTAGTATTGTCGGTTACACAGATTGGCTCCAATGCCAATGCATTTACGGCGATGCTGATGATCGGGGTCGGATTCAAACTGAATATTAAAAAAGATGGAATCAGTCATGTGATCCGGATTTTGTTCACGCGTTATGCAGTGACCATATCATTTGCTGCGATTGCTTTTTTCTGTCTGCCATTCCCACTGCAGATCAGACAAGCGCTTGTTCTTGCATTTTTAAGCCCGATTGCCAGCGCTTGTCCGGCTTATACAGATGCTCTGGGAGAAGATTATGAGCTTTCCAGTACAATTAATTCCATTTCGATGCTGATCAGTATCGGACTGATCACAGCTGCATTGATTGTCATGTTGTAAAGATACGTGTTGATTTTTCCGGTGATGTTTAGTAGAATATTACCAGTAGAGACAGGAGGAAATATCATGTCAGAAATTACAACAGTAGTACTGGATGCTATGGGTGGAGATAATGCTCCGGCTGCAATGATTGACGGCGCAATTGATGCCATTTCCAAGGAAAAGAATGTAAAAGTCATTCTGGTCGGTATTGAAGACGTCATAAGAAAAGGTCTGGAAGGCAAGACCTACAATCCAGAGCAGATCGAGATCGTGAATGCGACAGAAGTGATCGAGACAGCAGAGCCGCCGGTACATGCTATACGCAGGAAGAAAGATTCTTCCATCGTAGTCGGGATGAAGCTTGTAAAAGAGGGAAAAGCAGATGCTTTTGTGTCAGCCGGAAGTTCCGGCGCGATTCTTGTGGGCGGACAGGTGATCGTTGGCAGAATCAAAGGTGTTGACCGTGCGCCATTAGCTCCGCTTATTCCAACGGAAAAAGGAGTTTCTCTTTTGATTGACTGTGGTGCGAATGTAGACGCCAGACCGGCACATCTTCTTCAGTTTGCCAAGATGGGTTCCATCTATATGGAGAATGTTCTTGGTATAAAGGATCCGAAGGTAGGTATCGTGAATATCGGTGCGGAAGAAGAGAAGGGCAATGCACTGGTCAAAGACACATTTCCACAGTTAAAAGAACTTCCGGGAATTAATTTTATCGGAAGTGTGGAGGCGAGAGAGATTCCACATGGCCAGGCAGATGTAATTGTCTGTGAAGCATTTGTGGGAAATGTGATCTTAAAGCTTTATGAAGGACTGGGGGCTGTTCTTGTCGATAAGATCAAAGGCGGTATGATGTCCACTCTTCGAAGCAAGATTGGCGCGCTTCTTGTAAAACCGGCGCTTAAGACGACTTTGAAGACATTCGATGCTACAGAGTACGGTGGAGCTCCGCTTCTGGGATTGAACGGTCTTGTAGTTAAGACCCACGGAAGTGCGAAAGCAAAAGAAGTGACGAATACGATCATTCAGTGTGTCACATTTAAACAACAGAATATCAGTGAGAAAATCAAAGCAAGTATTCAGGCGGAAGAAGCTGCCACTGAATAAAAGAATGAACAAACAAGCAAAAGGAGACGTAATTATGGAGTTTGAAAAACTGAAAAAAATTATTGCAGAGGTCTGTGATGTTGACGAGGACAAAATTACAATGGATTCTACATTCAAGGATGACCTGGACGCAGATTCCTTGGATGTATTCCAGATTGTTACAGCTATAGAGGATGAGTTTGAACTTGAGATCAGTGATGAAGATGCTGAGAAGATCGTGACGGTAGGAGATGCTGTTGAGCAGATCCAGAATGCAACTGGAAACAACTAAGATATAATAAGTGAGAAAGTCCGGAAAAAGGGCTTTCTCTCTTTCTGACTATAGGAGAATGAGCATGAAGAGAAATTTAAAAGAACTAGAACATAGAATCGGATATACATTTCAGGATTTTGCGCTTCTTAAGAAGGCGATGAGTCACAGCTCCTATGTGAATGAAGAGCATCTTCCGAAGTATGAATGTAATGAGCGCCTGGAATTCCTGGGTGATGCAGTACTGGAACTTGTGTCCAGTGAATTTTTATTTTTTGAACATCCGACAACTCCGGAAGGAGAATTAACAAAGACCCGCGCCAGCATGGTTTGCGAACCGGCACTCGCATTTTGTGCACGGGAGATTGAACTTGGAGAATATCTGCTTCTTGGAAAAGGAGAGGATGCAACAGGAGGAAGGAAGAGAGAATCTGTTACTTCTGATGCTATGGAGGCACTGATTGGTGCAATCTATGTAGACGGTGGTTTTGCTAATGCAAAAGAGTTTATCAACCGATTCATTTTAAAAGACCTGGAGAATAAAAAGCTCTTTTATGATAGCAAGACTATCCTGCAGGAAATTGTGCAGGCACATTTTAAAGAAGAACTTTCTTACCATCTGGTTGGGGAAGAGGGGCCAGATCACGATAAAACTTTCCAGGTCGAACTTCAAATCGGAGAACAGGTCTATGGAATCGGAAAAGGACGTACAAAAAAGAGCGCAGAACAGGAAGCTGCCTACAAGACCATTCTGAAGCTCCACAAAAAGAATATAAAGTAGGTGTTGTATGTATTTAAAAAGCATAGAAGTGCAGGGGTTTAAGTCCTTTGCAAATAAGATAAAATTCGATTTTCACAACGGTATTACAGGCATTGTCGGACCAAACGGAAGTGGTAAGAGTAATGTAGCCGATGCGGTGCGGTGGGTACTTGGTGAACAGCGTGTCAAGCAGCTTCGAGGCGGCACAATGCAAGATGTTATCTTTTCCGGTACAGAGAACCGTAAACCGTTAAGCTATGCGTCTGTAGCAATCACATTGGATAATTCAGATCATAAACTTGCGATTGATTTCGAAGAAGTTACGGTAACAAGAAAGTTATACCGTTCTGGTGAAAGTGAATATCTGATCAATGGCAGTGCATGCCGGCTGAAAGATATTAATGAATTATTTTATGATACAGGTATCGGCAAAGAAGGATACTCCATTATCGGACAGGGACAGATTGACAAGATATTAAGTGGTAAACCGGAAGAGCGGCGAGAGTTGTTTGATGAGGCTGCCGGCATTGTAAAATTCAAAAGACGTAAGAGTATGTCTGTGAAGAAGCTGGAAGAGGAACAGCAGAATCTGATCCGTGTCAATGATATTCTTTCAGAGCTTGAGAAGCAGGTCGGCCCATTGGAACGGCAGTCTGAGAAAGCACGAGAATATCTGAAGAAAAAAGAAGAACTGAAGACTTATGATATCAATATGTTTCTGTTAGAGGCAGACCGCCTGAAAGAGCAGATCCGGGATGTGGAAGCAAAAGATAATCTGACAAAGGCTCAGATGGGAGAAGCAAACCGCTTGTATGAAGATACAAAGCAGGAATATGAAAGTATTGAAGAACAAGTCGATACGATGGACGCGTCTATTGAGACTTATAATCGCAAGCTTACTGAGACAAGCATGTTAAAACAACAGTTGGAGAATCAGATTGCTCTTTTGAAGGAGCAGATCCACAGTGCCAGAATGAATGATGAGCATTACGCGAATCGGGCCCAGTCCATTGAACGGGAACTTTCTGAGCGTGAGGAACAGCTTGGTACTCTGATTTCGGATCAGACAAGACTCCAGGCAGAATTAGATTCCGGTCGAAAAGCAGAAACACTTGAAAAAGAGAATCTGAACAAGCTTCAGATTCGTATTGCAAGTCTTAGTTCTGATATTGAAAAGAACCAGAATGATATTCGGGAAATTCTCGGAAACCGTGCATCCACAAAAGCTCAGATCCAGAAGTTCGATACTATGATGGAACAGATCCAGGTGCGGAAATCCGGACTGAACCAGAGATATTTTGGTGCGCAAAGTGAAGCCGGTTTTCAGAAAGAACAATATGAGACATTTTATGCGGAATTAAAAGAAGTATCAGATCAGATTATTTCCTTTGCAGAAGAGAAGAAGAACTATGAATCACAGATTCAGGAACTTCAAAAGTCTCTAAATGAAAAAAATGAGCAGATCCGTGCAAGTCAGAGTGCTTACCACAGAGAGCATTCGCGCCTGGAGTCTCTTAGAAATATGACTGAACGCTACGACGGATACGGTAACAGTATTAAGCGTGTTATGGATAACCGCAGTCATGAAAAAGGGCTGTTAGGTGTTGTTGCAGATATTATTAAAGTAGAGAAAAAATATGAGACAGCCATTGAGACGGCTCTTGGCGGCAGTATCCAGAATATTGTTACAGATAACGAACAGACAGCAAAACGTATGATTGAATTTTTGAAAAAGAATAAATTCGGTCGTGCAACATTCCTCCCACTGACGCAGATCCGTTCCCATGGAGGAATCGCTCAGCCACAGGCATTGAATGAAGAAGGAGTTATCGGTCTTGCAGACACTCTTGTTATGGTGGAAGACAAGTACCTGGAACTGGCAGGCTCTCTGCTTGGCAGAACACTGGTTGTCGATCATATTGATCACGGACTTGCCATTGCAAGAAAATACAGGCAGTCTATTCGAATTGTAACGCTGGAAGGTGATCTCATCAATCCGGGCGGTTCTATGACTGGTGGAGCATTCAAGAATTCCAGCAACCTTTTAAGCAGACGCCGTGAGATAGAAGATCTGGAGCAGGCTGTCCAAAAACTCCGTGCTGATGTAGCAAAGACAGAGCAGGAGATCGCGGAGCTGAAAAACAATCGTTCCAGTTACTATGATAAAATCGAACAGATCAAAGATTTACTACAGAAAGCATATGTCCGCCAAAATACAGCGAAGATGAATGCCGATCAGGCAAAGAGCAAGATCGAAGCAGCGAATCAGACTGCGCTGGAAATTCAGAAAGAGACACAGCAACTGGATCAGGAGATCAGTGATATCATGGATAATCAGCAGTCTATCAATGTAGAGCTGGATACGTCTGAACAGTTAGAACGTGACCTGAATAAACAGATTGAAGAAGGGCAGATAAAGTTAGATGATCTGAAACATCAGGAAATATTACAGCAGCAGGCTTCGGAAAATGCACATTTATCCTGTGCTGCTACAGAACAAAAGGTTCTGTTCGTAATGGAAAATGCAGAACGTATTCAGGAAGAGATGCAAAAATTCCGCGAAGAGTTGAAGGGGCTGGAAGCAAGTAAAGGCGGTACGAGCAAAGAAATCGAGGAAAAAGAATCTCAGATTCAGGAACTGCTCCAGACGATTGAGAATTCCGGAGAATTATTTGTGGAAATTCAGGATGAGATTGAAAAGGCGAAGAAGACACGTGAAGATCTAAACCAGCGCCATAAAGATTTCTTACAGAAGCGTGAAGACCTCTCCAGGCAGATTTCTGATCTGGATAAAGAAATCTTCCGTCTGGAGAGTCAGAAAAACAGTTATGAAGAAGCTGCCGAGAAGCAGATCAATTATATGTGGGAAGAGTATGAACTCACTTATAATCGTGCGATGGAGCTTAGGAATGAAAATTTAACGGATGTTGCGAAGATAAAAAAGCGTATTCAGGAATTAAAAGGAGAAATACGCGCTTTAGGAAATGTTAATGTCAATGCCATTGAGGACTATAAAAATGTATCGGAGCGATATGAGTTCTTAAAGACGCAGCATGATGATCTCGTGGAAGCAGAAGCAACACTGGAAAAAATTATCGCAGAATTGGACGAAGCGATGCGAAAGCAGTTCACAGAGCAGTTCGCACACATTTGTCAGGAATTCGACCACGTATTTAAGCAATTGTTCGGAGGTGGAAAAGGTACATTGGAACTGATGGACGATGAAGATGTTCTGGAAGCAGGAATTCGTATTATTGCTCAGCCGCCTGGAAAGAAACTGCAGAATATGATGCAGTTATCTGGTGGAGAGAAGTCTCTGACAGCAATCTCATTATTATTTGCAATTCAGAATCTCAAGCCGTCCCCGTTCTGTCTGCTTGACGAGATTGAGGCAGCACTGGACGATAGCAATGTTGACCGTTTTGCACAGTATCTGCATAAGCTTACAAAGAATACACAGTTCATTGTCATTACGCACAGACGAGGTACAATGACTGCGGCAGACCGTCTGTACGGAATCACCATGCAGGAAAAAGGAATTTCGACACTTGTGTCCGTCAGTCTTCTGGAAGATGAACTGGACGATTAGAGAAAGCGCAGGTAAGATAGAACGTAGAAGTATGTCATGCAATTGCATGACGCGCACCTCGCAGCAAGAATGCCTCGGCATTCTTGAATGGCAGGGGGGCGGCCTTGAAAGGAGTAAAAGTATGGCAGAAGAAAAGAAAGGTTTTTTCAGACGACTTGTCGATGGTCTCACAAAGACAAGAGATAATATTGTGTCCAGTATGGACAGTATTTTTAACGGATTTACACATATTGATGAGGACTTTTATGAAGAACTGGAGGAAGTCCTCATCATGGGCGATCTCGGAGTTCAGGCAACGTATGATATTCTGGACAAATTAAGAGAAAAGGTAAAAACCCAGCATATCAAAGAACCTGTTGAATGCAGACAAATCCTGATTGACAGCATCAAAGAGCAGATGGACGTCGGAGAAGCTGCTTATGAATTTGAAGAGAGAACTTCGGTGGTCATGGTCATTGGAGTGAATGGTGTCGGAAAGACAACTACGATTGGTAAATTAGCTGGAAAACTCCGCAGTCAGAATAAAAAAGTTGTGTTGGCTGCCGCAGATACATTTCGTGCTGCAGCGGGAGAGCAGTTGAAAGAGTGGGCGAACCGTGCACAAGCAGAATTGATCGGAGGCCAGGAAGGTTCTGATCCTGCAGCCGTTGTCTATGACGCAGTTGCAGCTGCCAAGGCAAGACATGCCGATGTACTTTTGATTGATACTGCCGGACGGCTTCACAATAAGAAGAACCTGATGGAAGAGCTTCGTAAAATGAATAAAATCATTGACCGTGAATTTCCGGACGCATATCGTGAGACACTGGTAGTGCTAGATGCCACAACAGGTCAGAATGCACTTGCTCAGGCAAAGGAATTTAATGAAGTTGCTGATATTACCGGTGTTATCCTGACAAAAATGGATGGAACTGCAAAAGGTGGTATTGCAGTTGCAATCCAGGCGGAACTTGGTATTCCGGTAAAATATATCGGTGTCGGCGAGACGATTGACGATCTGCAGAAATTTAATTCTGATACATTTGTAAATGCATTGTTTGATGTAAAAGGAGAGAATGAAGTATGTTAACATTAGAAAAATTTGAAGAGGCAAGCGAAATTGTAAAAAACGTAACTCTTCCGACGAAACTGGTATACAGTGAAAACTTAAGCCAGCAGACGGGCGGTAAGGTTTATCTGAAGCCGGAAAATATGCAGTATACAGGAGCTTATAAAGTGCGTGGCGCATATTATAAGATCAGCACAATGTCTGAAGAGGCAAGAGCAAAAGGACTGGTGGCTGCATCAGCCGGAAACCATGCACAGGGTGTTGCATACGCAGCACAGAAATTTGGATGCAAGGCTACAATCGTTATGCCAACAGTAACACCCTTGATCAAAGTAAATCGTACAAAAAGCTACGGCGCAGAGGTGATTCTTTACGGAGATGTCTATGATGATTCCTGTGCGTATGCCGAAAAACTGGCCCAGGAGCGCGGAAGTACATTTGTGCATCCGTTTGATGATCTGGACATCGTAGCAGGTCAGGGGAGTATTGCAATGGAAATTGTGCAGGAGCTTCCGACCGTCGATTATATTCTTGCGCCAGTTGGTGGCGGCGGATTGATTACAGGTGTATCTACACTTGCAAAAATGTTGAATCCAAAGATTAAAGTGATCGGTGTTGAGCCTGCTGCTGCGCCAAGTATGACAATGGCACTTGCTTCTGGCGAGCCGGTCACATTGGACAGTGCAAATACCATAGCAGACGGTACTGCAGTAAAACGTGTCGGAGACCACATTTTCGAGTATGCAAAGAAGAACATCGATCAGATGCTGACTGTAGAAGATGATGAGCTTGTCGGAGCTTTCCTCGATATGGTCGAAAATCATAAAATGATTGTTGAGAATTCCGGACTGCTGACAGTTGCAGCACTCAAGCAGTTAGATTTGAAAGGAAAGAAGGCGGTTGCAATTTTAAGTGGAGGCAACATGGATGTTATCACAATGTCTTCCATTGTACAGCATGGACTGATTCAGAGAGACCGTATCTTTTCGGCATCTGTATTACTTCCGGATAAACCGGGACAGCTTGCGCTTGTTGCTCAGACGATTGCTGATGCCCAGGGAAATGTTATTAAACTGGAACATAACCAGTTCGTTAGCACCAACCGTAATGCTGCCGTGGAGCTTCGTATTACAATGGAAGCTTACGGTACAGAGCATAAGAACCAGATTATGAAAGCTCTGGAAGAAAAAGGATTCCGGCCAAGAGAGATCGGTGCAAAATTGTATTAGCTGGGAGTTAATCCCCCAGCTGATATAGCCTCCGGCAGGATTGCAGAGGTGCGCAGTAGAAGTATGTCATGCAATTGCATGACGCGCACCTTGCAGCAAGAATGCCTCGGCATTCTTGAATAAAAATATCATAGAAGAGAAAACCAGAAAGAGCAAGATTCAAAAAAAGTTTCGGGTTTTCTCTTTTTACTATGGGATTTTTGAAGGATTTTTGTTTTGTCTCTTGACATATGAGATTTGATTGTATACAATTATACACGAAGTGCATTATATAAAAAGAAAGGTGACTTTTTAGTGTCAGAAAGATTCCAGGAGGTCACGAAGAAGGTTAAAATTATGGAAGAGTATCAGGACCGTTCTCTTAGAGGAAGGGTATTTGAAAAATTGAGGGAGGATATTTTATCTGGTGTCTATAAGGATTGTGATGAACTTAGGGAGATTACAATCGGTGAGGAGATGGGAGTCAGCAGGACTCCGGTCCGTGAGGCACTTAGACAATTGGAACTGGAAGGACTTGTAAAGATTGTTCCTAATAAAGGAGCCTATGTAACAGGTATTACGCCGAAAGACGTTCAGGATATTTACATGATTCGTTCTATGTTGGAAGGTATGTGCGCCAGATGGGCGACAGAGCACATCACTCCAGAACAGATTGAGCAGCTGGAAGAAATTGTTCTTTTATCTGAGTTTCATTTGAAAAAGGATAAGGACAAAGTTGTTCAGGTGTCAGATCTTGACGGTAAATTCCATCATGTTCTATATGAAGCATCCAACAGCCGGATTATGGAACATACGTTATCGGATTTTCACAAATATGTAAAGATGGCACGTATGTTGTCTGTAGGCGCAAAAAACCGGGCTGAGAAGTCCATCGAGGAGCACAAGGCAATTTTGGAAGCAATCAAAAAAGGGGATGCTGATGAAGCGGAAAGACTTGCAAATCTGCACATCATGCATGTAATGGAAAATCTTCATATCGAAATTGAAGATTAATGTTTCAAATTAAAAGAATCATATAAGTAAAGTTTATATAGTGGCAGGAGGACAAAAACATGGCGAAAATTAAAATGACAACACCAATTGTAGAGATGGACGGAGATGAGATGACAAGAATTCTCTGGAAGATGATCAAAGAACATCTTCTGAATCCATTTATTGAGTTAAATACAGATTATTATGATCTTGGACTTGAACATCGTAATGAGACGAATGATCAGGTTACATTTGATTCCGCAGAAGCAACAAAGAAGTACAAAGTAGCAGTAAAATGTGCAACAATTACACCGAATGCTGCGCGTATGCCAGAGTATAATCTGAAGGAAATGTGGAAAAGCCCGAATGGTACCATCCGTGCAATTTTGGATGGAACTGTATTCCGTGCACCGATCGTTGTAAAAGGAATCGAGCCATGCGTTAAAAATTGGAAAAAGCCAATTACCATTGCAAGACATGCTTATGGTGATGTATATAAAAATACAGAAATCAAGGTTCCTGGACCTGGAAAGGTAGAGCTTGTGTATACAGGAGATGATGGAACACAGATCAAAGAACTTGTCCACAAATATGACGGACCAGGGGTTGCTCAGGGAATCCATAACCTCTGTGGTTCTATCGAGAGCTTTGCCAGAAGCTGCTTCAATTACGCATTAGACACAAAGCAGGATCTCTGGTTCGCAACAAAAGATACAATTTCTAAGAAATATGACCACACATTCAAAGACATTTTCCAGGAAATCTTTGATGCAGAATATAAAGAAAAATTCGATGAAGCCGGTATCGAATATTTCTACACATTGATTGATGATGCTGTAGCGCGTGTTATGAAATCTGAAGGAGGCTACATCTGGGCATGCAAGAACTATGATGGAGATGTTATGAGCGATATGATTTCTTCTGCATTTGGTTCTCTTGCCATGATGACATCCGTGCTTGTATCACCGGAAGGATATTACGAGTATGAAGCTGCTCACGGTACAGTACAGCGTCATTATTACAAGCATTTAAAAGGTGAAGAAACTTCTACGAACTCTGTTGCAACAATCTTTGCATGGAGCGGAGCTCTTCGTAAACGTGGTGAACTGGATCAAAATCAGGATCTGATGGATTTTGCAGATAAATTAGAGAAGGCAACGATTGATACAATTGAGGAAGGAAAGATGACAAAAGATCTGGCTCTTATCACAACACTTCCGAATCCAACAGTGTTAAACAGTGAAGACTTTATTAAAGCGATTGCTGAAAAGTTAGTATAGAAAGAGTTGAAATGCATGGAATACTGGGATATTTATGATAAAAACAAACAGCTGACCGGGCGAAAAATGAAGCGCAATGACTGGTGCCTGAAAGAGGATGAGTATCACTTGACAGTGTTAGGTGTGATCCGCCGTCCAGATGGAAAATATCTGATTACCCGCCGCGTTCTGACAAAGGCATGGGCACCAGGCTGGTGGGAAGTTTCCGGAGGCGCTGCACAGGCAGGCGAAAGCTCCGAGGAAGCGGTACGCCGTGAGGTACTGGAAGAAACAGGATTGGATGTAAATGGCTGTGTGGGCGGTTATATGTTTACTTATCACAGAGAAAATCCTGGAGAAGGCGACAATTATTTTGTAGATGTCTATCGTTTTGAAAAGGATTTTAAAGAAGAAGACCTGCATCTTCAGACAGAAGAGACTGCAGGATATAAGATTGCAACAGCGGATGAGATCAAGGCTCTGGCTGACGAAGGAATCTTCCTGCATTATGATAGTATCAAACGTGTTTTTGAAGAGTAGAAAAATGAGCTGGCTTATTCGGCCAGCTCTTCCCATTTTTCATATAAAGTTTCAAGTTCAGCGTCAATTTCTGCACGTTCTTTCGCAAGTTCCTGACATTTTACTGAATTCGTATAAACTTCCTCCTGCGACATTAGAATATCAATTTCAGCACTTCTATCTTCCAGAACACCGATTCGTTCTTCTGTCTTTTTGAATTCATTAGCGCGTTTCCGTTCTTTTGCCTGAGCTTCTTTTTGTTCCTGCCAGCTTAACTTTGAATCAGAGGCCAAGTCAGCAGCTGCAGAAGAGGAATTATTTTCTAAGCGAGACGTATTGGAGTATGCGGCTGTCAGTTCTTCTTTTTTCTCAAGATAATAATCATAATTTCCAATATAATTTACAAACGTATGATTAACAAGATCCATGATACGTGTTGCAGTCTGATTGATAAAGTAACGGTCGTGTGAAACATAAAGAACCGTTCCTGTGTAATTATTCAGTGCATGTTCCAGAATCTCTTTTGATGTAATATCCAGATGGTTGGTCGGCTCATCGAGAATCAGGAAGTTCGCTTCAGAAAGCATCAGCTTTGCAAGGGACACGCGTCCACGTTCGCCACCGCTTAAGTCACCAATCAGTTTAAATACATCATCTCCGGTAAATAAAAATGCTGCCAGCACTTTACGGATCTGCGTGTTATTAAGATTAGGATAGTCATCGGAAATCTCCTGGAAAATAGTTTTTTCCATATGCAGAACGTGATGTTCCTGATCGTAGTAACCAATCTTTACATTAGAACCGAGACGGAAACTTCCAGAATCAGCTTTGAGTACCTGATTTAAAATCTTAAGGATTGTTGTTTTTCCGGTTCCATTGTCTCCAATGATCGCGACATGTTCCCCTCGCTTGATTTCGAAGCTGATATTTTCAAATAAAATCTGTGGTGGAAATGCTTTGCTTAAATGCTCGACAATTAAGACATCATTACCGCTGACACAGGAAGGTTCCAGTGTTAAGTGCATATCTGTATGCAGTTCCATCGGTTTTTCAACCGGGGTCATCTTATCCAGCATCTTTTCACGGCTTTCTGCACGCTTAATGGATTTTTCACGGTTGAAGGAGCGAAGCTTTTCAATGACCGCTTCCTGATGCTTAATTTCCTGCTGCTGATTCAGATACTCTTTCATTCTGGCTTCACGGAGCATTTCCTTTTTCTTGGCGTAATCTGTATAATTGCCCATGAAAGTGGTAAGCTTGCCCAGTTCGATCTCGACAACTTTTGTTACAACCCGGTTCAGAAAATACCGGTCATGAGAGACAATCAGTACTGCACCAGGATAATTCAGAAGATAAGTTTCCAGCCATGAGATGGAATTTAAATCCAAATGGTTGGTTGGCTCGTCCAAAAGCAGAATATCCGGCTTTGTGAGGAGCAGTTTTCCGAGAGAGACACGGGTTTTCTGACCTCCGGATAAAGTCGCGACCGGTTTTGCGAATTCTTCTTCTGTAAATCCAAGTCCTTTTAAAACACCAGTAATCTCACTTTCGCAGGCGTATCCATTTTCACGTTCGAATGCTACTGTGAGCCGCTGGTATGTATTCATACGTTCTTCCAGACGTTCGCCGCTTAAATGCTTCATTTCCTGTTCAATCTCACGAATCTGCCGCTCCATGTCGAGAATATCGGCTTTTGCAGTGCGTACCTCTTGATAGATCGTATGGTCATTATTCATATCCTGATGCTGTGCCAGATATCCCATCGTCTTGCCACGTGTCAGAACAACATTGCCGCCGTCCGCCTGTATCTCACCAACGATCATCTTAAGAAGTGTTGTCTTTCCAGCACCGTTCGGTCCTACGAGAGCTGCTTTTTCGTGGTCTTCTATATGAAAGGAGCCGCCGGAGACAATTACTTCTTCTCCAAAGGCTTTTTTGATATTGTGACATGCAAGTATCATCCTATCCTCCTTGATAAAAATCCTGTGATTTTGAGAAATAAAGATGCCGCAGGGCTGCGACCGCATAATTTTGGCATCATCTTATACTATTATAACGAAAATACTACAAAAAACAACTAAAAAGTTTGACATTATACTAACGATTGCCTATAATAATGAGTAGAAATTTTTGAAGGAAGGAGGTGCGGATCATGCAAAACAGGGGAATTTCACAGGCAGTTATCCGTAGATTACCCAGATATTATAGATACCTTGGGGAGCTGATCGAGCAGGGAGTAGAACGAATCTCTTCCAATGAGCTTAGTAAAAGAATGAAAGTAACAGCTTCCCAGATTCGTCAGGATCTTAATAATTTTGGCGGATTCGGGCAACAGGGGTATGGCTATAATGTAAAATATCTGTACTCAGAAATCGGAAAAATTCTTGGATTGGAACAGGATCATAATATTATTATTATTGGTGCTGGTAATTTGGGGCGTGCACTTGCGAACTATGCATCATTTGAAAAGCGGGGATTTATCTTAAAAGGATTGTTTGATATCAATCCGGAGCTTGACGGGCAGGAAGTTCGTGGTGTTCCAATTCATATGATGGACGAGCTTCCGAAATTTGTAGATGAGAACAGTATCGATATTGCAGCATTGACGATTCCAAAGGATGAGTCAATCAAAGTCGCAAAATTTCTGGCAGATCACAATGTTCACGGAATATGGAATTTTGCACATACAGATCTGAATCTCCCGGAAAGTGTGATTGTTGAGAATGTACATTTATCCGAGAGTCTGATGAGGCTGTCATATAATATATGCCGCTACAAGGAAGAACATAATTAAGGAGATAACGTGTAAAGACAGGTTTGTTCAGATAGCATCCTGGCTTTGCACGTTTCTTTCTATCAGGAGGAATCAAAACTATGAGATATTTGCCAGATGCTAAACAGATGAAAACGGCAGATTCATTTACGATAAATGAACTTAAAATCCCGTCCCTGGAACTTATGGAACGGGCTGCCAGAGCATGTGTAGATCACATTAAAGACTGGAAAATTAATTTAAATAAAATATGTGTCCTCTGTGGTTCTGGAAATAATGGCGGGGACGGCTTTGCGATTGCCAGAATGTTTGCATGGGAAGGGTGTGACGTAACAGCAGTTCTGGTCGGAAACAGAGATCACTGTACACCAGAGACTGCCTATCAGATAGAACAGTTGAAAAATACAGGAGCACAGTTTAAGGAGCAGTTTGAGCAAGAAGCATTTGAAAGTGAACCGTATACTTTAATTATCGATGCAATTTTTGGAGTTGGACTTTGCCGGGAGGTTGGAGGCAGATATGTGCAGATTATAGAGTGTGTGAATCAGTCTGATGCAGTCCGTATGTCCGTGGATATTCCTTCCGGAATTTGCGCAACTACAGGAAATGTATTAGGAACTGCAGTGCGTGCAGACTATACTGTGACAATTCAGGAGACGAAAGTTGGTCTTGTACTTGATCCAGGAAGAAGTTATGCAGGAATCTGTGTATCCGAGGATATCGGAATTGTATCACTTCCGCTGGAAAGAGATGAGGAAACAGTTTGTACACTGGAGGGAAGTGATTATGCAGCACTTCTTCCAAAACGAAATGCGGACTCTAATAAAGGAACTTACGGAAAGCTTCTTATGATCACCGGAAGCAAAGGTATGTCAGGTGCTGCATATCTTGGCGCACTTGCAGCTTACAGGACAGGTACCGGGCTGGTGCAGATCTATACTGCTAAAGAGAATCGCGTGATCTTACAGAGTCAGATTCCGGAAGCAATCATTACAACTTATGAAAAATATGATGTCAATGAACTACATCGCTTGATTGACTGGGCAGATGTCGTAGCTATAGGTTCCGGACTTGGAACAAAGAAGACTGCAAGGAAGATTTTAAAAGAAACCATTGCATATACAAAGAAACCTTGTGTCATAGATGCAGACGGACTCAATATTTTGTCTGAACATATGGATTATCTGTGTGGTGCAGATTGTGAACATTTTATCTTTACACCGCACATGAAAGAATTTGAACGGATCAGCGGTTTGAAGATTGCTGAAGTAAAAAAAGATCGTATTGCAGCACTTCGTACATTTGTTAAAGAATATGACGTTACCTGTGTACTGAAGGATTCCAGAACAACCATTGCAAAGCCGAGAGAGCGGGTAGCGGTAAATCTATCCGGCTGTGCGGCTATGGCAAAAGCCGGATCCGGGGATGTGCTGGCAGGCATTATCGCATCGTATCTCGCACAGGGACTTTCTGAATGGGAAGCAGCGCTTCTCGGTGTTTATATTCACGGAAGAGCTGGTGAGATTATAGAGAAGGAACAAGGCGCATACAGTCTTCTCGCAAGGGAACTTGCACAAAAGGCAGGAACAGCCATGACGATACAGGAGGAAAACTAGATTATGAAACAATACAGCAGAGTATGTGAACGAGTGGATCTGGATGCAATTTTTTATAATTTCCAGATGATGAAAGCAAATATCAAAGATGGGGTACAGATGATTGCAGTTATCAAAACAGATGGATACGGACATGGTGCAGTCCAGATTGCCCGGTTACTGGAACCGGTAGACTATATCTGGGGCTACGCGGTTGCAACACTGGATGAAGCTGTCGTCTTGAGAAAAAATGAAATAAAAAAACCAATTCTTGTGCTTGGATGCATTTTCCCGGATCAGTGGGAAGCAATGATTGAAAATGAAGTCCGGATGACCACTTACACAGTAGAAATGGCGAAAGGAGTTTCGAATCTTGCGGTCAAAATGGGAAAAGATGCATATATTCATATTAAGCTGGATACCGGAATGTCAAGACTTGGGTTCCAGATTCATGAAGACAGTGTAGATGCAATTGAAGAAATTTCAAAAATGCCGGGACTTAAATTAGAAGGAATGTTCACACATTTTGCAAAAGCAGATGAAACAGACAAGGCATATACAGATGTTCAGATTGGAAAATACAACTATATGCGTGATGAACTTAAAAAGCGAGGTGTCACATTTCCGATTTACCACTGCTCAAATAGTGCCGGTATCATTGATATTAAGAAAGCGAACATGGATCTGGTACGTGCCGGAATATCCATTTATGGATTGTATCCTTCCGAGGAGGTAGAAAAAAAGAATGTTCCGTTAAGACCGGCCATGGAACTGATCAGTCATGTCTCTTATGTAAAGACAGTTCCGGAAGGAACTCCGGTCAGCTATGGCGGAACCTATGTGACAGAAAAAGAGACTTCTCTTGCGACCATTCCGGTCGGCTACGGAGATGGATATCCCAGAAGTCTTTCTAACAAAGGTTATGTACTGATCCATGGCAAAAAAGCACCAATCCGCGGAAGAGTTTGTATGGACCAGTTTATGGTCGATGTGACAGATATTCCAGATGTAAAATTTGGTGATAAAGTAACACTGGTCGGTAAAGATGGTGAAGAATTTCTTCCGGTGGAGACTTTAAGTGATCTGTCTGGAAGATTTAACTATGAATTTGTCTGTGATCTCGGAAAGAGAATTCCAAGAGAATACATTCAGAATGGGCAGGTCACAGAACAGGTCGATTATTTTGATGTGTAGATGTGTAATAGTAAGAAAGGGTAAAAGCCCAGACTGGGATGCCTGTGAATGGATTTTGCTTTATTCTTGCATGAAATATAAGAATACTTCCGAAAAAGCTGGAAATACTTGTAGTATCATAGTAAAATCGGAGTGTGGACATTGTGCAGGTAAGACGTGGTGATATCTATTATGCAGATTTGAGTCCGGTGGTCGGCTCAGAACAGGGAGGGATTCGTCCGGTGCTGATCATTCAGAATGACGTAGGAAACCGTCACAGCCCGACTGTCATATGTGCGGCGATTACTTCCCGTATGAATAAGGCGAAGCTGCCGACTCATGTAGAGATAGATGCAAGAAAATATCAGATTGTAAAGAATTCTGTGGTATTATTAGAACAGATCCGAACCATAGACAAACAGCGCTTAAAGGACATGGTTTGTCACCTGGATAAAGAAATGATGTACAAAGTAGATGAAGCAATCAAAGTCAGTTTTGAGCTTCATACATAATCAAAGGAGTGAAAGAAAGTAGAATTATGGACGAGGCCAGACAGGGGACCACGGATAAGCTGATCCGTAATGTGTTCCGATACATGGATAAGAATGCCCGGGATATCATGACTCACAGGAAGAATATTGTGGCGATAGATGAGGAGGAATCTCTGGAAGATGCACTGCATTTTATGCTGGAGACGAATTATTCAAGATTTCCGATTTACAGAGAAAGTATTGATGAGATCATCGGTTTTATGCATTTGCGTGAGGCCATGACATGCTATTTGAAAAACAATTACAGAAATGTTCCGGTCAAAGAATTACATTCTTACATAAGACCTGTAGATTTTATACCGGAGTCTAAGAATATTGACCGCCTTTTTAAGGAGATGCAGGCAAAGAAAAACCACATCGTAATTGTTATGGATGAATATGGGCAGACTTCCGGTCTTGTGACACTGGAAGATATACTGGAAGAAATTGTCGGAAATATTATGGATGAGCATGATGTGGAAGAAGAATTGATCATTGTACTTTCTGCCAGTTCCTATATCGCGAGCGGTATGCTGGAGCTGGAAAAACTGGGAGACCTTTTGCATGTTACATTTGACACGGAGGAGTACGGAACACTCAATGGCTTTATGATCGACAAGCTGGAACGTATCCCGAATGAAGGCGAAGAGTGTATTGTAGTATATAAGAACTACCGATTTACCGTTCTGGAAGTGAATGATAACACAATTCAAAGAGTAAAGATTGAAAAACTTCTGATGGCGTGATAGAATAAAGAACGTGTGAAAACAGATAGAAAAGAGGAATAGAAATGTCAGGACATTCAAAATTTGCCAATATTAAACATAAGAAAGAGAAAAATGATGCAGCAAAGGGTAAGATCTTTACGAAAATCGGAAAAGAACTTGCAGTTGCCGTAAAAGAAGGTGGAAGCGCTGATCCGGCTAACAACAGCCGTCTGCGTGATGTTATTGCAAAAGCAAAAGCTAACAATATGCCGAATGATACCATCGACAGAAATATCAAAAAAGCCGAAGGGGATGCCAATGCAGCAAACTACGAGCACATTACATATGAAGGATATGGTCCGAACGGAACTGCTATCATCGTAGAGGCTCTGACAGATAACAGAAACCGTACAGCTACGAATGTAAAGAATGCATTTACAAAAGGTAAGGGAAATGTAGGAACACCTGGATGTGTATCCTTTATGTTTGATAAAAAAGGTCAGATCATTGTAGATAAGGAAGAGTTCAACGGGGATTCTGATGAACTCATGATGACCGCACTTGATGCCGGAGCAGAGGACTTCTCAGAGGAAGAAGACAGCTTCGAGATCTTTACAACACCGGAAGATTTCAGTGCTGTACGTCAGGCTCTTGAAGAAGCTGGAATTCCAATGGCAGGTGCAGAGGTTACAATGATCCCTCAGACATATGTCGAACTGACAGATGAGAAAGACATCGCAAATATTCAGAAGACTCTGGATATGCTTGATGATGATGATGATGTTCAGGATGTTTATCATAACTGGGACGAGTAAAACATAAAAAGGGGATAAGGTTATGAGTCATTACAAGATTGAAACAAAATGCATCCAGTCCGGTTATGAGCCGGGCAATGGAGAGCCGCGTGTACTTCCGATTTATCAGAGTACAACATTTAAATACAATAGCAGCGATCAGATGGGTCGTCTGTTCGCATTGGAGGAATCCGGATATTTTTATACAAGACTGCAGAATCCAACCAATGATGCAGTGGCAGCAAAAATCTGCGATTTGGAAGGCGGAGTTGCAGCAATGCTGACATCTTCTGGTCAGGCAGCGAACTTCTATGCCATTATGAATATCTGTGAAGAAGGAGATCATATTGTATGTGCTTCTGCATTATATGGCGGTACCTATAACTTGTATGCCCATACAATCAAAAAGATGGGTATTGATGCAACATTTGTTGATCCGGAATGTACGACAGAAGAGTTAAATGCCGTATTCAAAGAGAATACAAAAGCTGTATTTGGTGAAACCATTGCCAATCCGGCTCTTGTAGTATTAGATCTCGAGAAATTTGCAGCGGCTGCTCATGCACATGGCGTACCGTTTATTGTGGATAATACATTTGCAACACCGGTCAACTGCCGTCCGTTCGAGTGGGGTGCAGATATCGTAACACATTCTACTACAAAATACATGGATGGACATGCCACATGTGTCGGAGGAGCTATCGTTGACAGTGGTAACTTTGACTGGGCTGCCCATGCAGATAAATTTCCGGGACTTACAACTCCGGATGAGACATATCACGGAATCGTATACACAGAGAAATTTGGAAAAGCTGCGTATATTACAAAGGCGACTTCTCAGTTAATGAGAGATTTAGGTTCCATTCCATCACCTCAGAATTCATTTATTCTGAATCTTGGGCTTGAAACGCTTCCATTACGTGTGGAGCGTCATTGTGAAAATGCTCTGGCAGCTGCAAAATATCTGCAGGCACATGAAAAAGTAGCGTGGGTAAGTTGTCCGATGCTAGAAGGTGATAAACATTATGCACTTGCTAAGAAATATATGCCAAACGGAACTTGTGGAGTGATTACTTTTGGTCTGAAGGGTGGAAGAGAGGAAGCAGTCCGCATGATGGACAGCCTGAAGATGATTGCAATCGTGACTCATGTTGCAGATGCAAGAAGCTGTGTTCTCCATCCGGCAAGTCACACACACCGTCAGATGAATGATCAGGAGTTAAAAGAAGCTGGAGTACAGCCGGATCTGATCCGTTTCAGTGTTGGAATTGAAAATATTGATGATATTATTGCTGATTTAAGTCAGGCACTTGAACAGGTATAAAAGTATTCAAATACCTCCATACTAAGAAAAAAGTATGGAGGTATTTTTTATGGGAAAAGAAACAACTGAGGAAAAAAGAAATGAAATGAAAGAAACCGGCAGCATGAAACTTGACTCTAATAACCGGAAACATAATGTACGTCTTCTGACAATTATTGGAGAGATTGAAGGTCATGAAGCAGTATCCGGGAATACAAAAGCGACAAAATACGAACATCTTTTGCCGATGCTGGCTGAAGTAGAAGACAGCGAAGAGATTGATGGACTTCTGATCCTTTTAAATACAATGGGCGGGGATGTGGAAGCAGGACTATCTATTGCAGAGATGATTGCTTCTATTAGTAAACCGACAGTTTCTCTAGTCCTTGGAGGCAGCCATTCTATCGGAGGACCGCTGGCAGTGGCGGCAGATTACTCGTTTATCGTCCCGAGCGGAACTATGATCATACATCCGGTCAGATCAAATGGCATGTTTATTGGAGTACAGCAAAGTCTCCAAAATATGATCCGGACTCAAAAACGTATTACAGGGTTTCTTGCAGCTCATTCCCATATGAACGAAGAACGTATCGAAGAACTGATGCTTAATCCGACGGAACTTGTCAAAGATGTCGGCACACTTCTGGAAGGAGAAGATGCGGTCAGGGAAGGTCTGATTGATGAAGTTGGAGGAATGAGCCATGCATTAAGGAAACTTCACCAGATGATTGACGAAAAATAATCATTCATGTATACTATAATGTGATATGTTTTGCGCATAAGGGGGAGTAAAAAATATGGCTGCAAAGTCAAAAAAGAAAACTGGCAGAAAGCAGACAAAGAAAAAAAAGACCGAACAAAGTTTTTTAGGGGAGGAAATCTTTGTCTGGGTTACTCTGGCAGTCAGTATTTTGCTATTGATCAGTAATTTTGGATTTGGCGGAAACATTGGCGATCATGTATCCGGGGCTCTAAAGCGCGGCTTTGGGATCGTTGCCTATTTTGTCCCATTTTTACTGTTTGGAATCGTATCATTTTTAATATCAAATAAAGAAAATAGAATCGCATATATAAAATCTGCGCTTGCGCTGGTTTTTATGATCCTTACCTGTACACTTTTAGACCTGATCCATGAGATGGGCGGAAGACTTGGTAGCTTTATTGCAAACCTTCTTATACCCGCAGTCGGAGTGGCAGGTACATATGTAATTGTAATAATCTGTATGATTATCTGCGGAGTGATCATTACAGGTAAATCTGCTTTAAAGGGAGTAAAAGCAAAAGGTGATCAGGCCTATGGCCGCGCAAGAGAAGATGCCAAAAGAAGACGTAAAATTTCAGAAGAACGTAAAGCCAAGCGTGCTAAGATGCGTGAGCAGGAACAAAAAGCTGCCAAAAACACAAACTCTAACGAAAAACGATCGGATCACCGCGTAACGGGAGTTTCTCTGGCAACCAGACTTTCTGATAAGTTCCAGTCACCGGAGATGAAGGAAATAAAGAGTAATCCGGAAATGATATCGGCAGAAGATAAAAAACAACATCCGGATTTTGTGATCAACAGGGCTCCCGATATTCCAATAGAAGATATTCCGGAAGAATCAGATGTGACGGAGGAAGCTTTTGATTTTACACAGGCAGACAAGAATCCGACAGACTCTTCTTCGGGAAGTTCTGTGCGTAAAAGTAAGATGGGGGCAGCTCCGGTTGCCGATGAAGTTGCGCGTGTTGCAGCAGAAGCTGCGAAGACAACAGCGGCTGTAAGAACAAAAGCATATAAAATGCCACCGGTATCACTTCTGAATCGTGGTAGTGAAGGACGTCAGGAATCGGATGCAAAGCTTCGGGAAACTGCTATGAAGCTTCAGGAGATTCTGGCGAATTTTGGAGTAAATGTAACAGTTACAAATGTAAGCTGTGGTCCTGCTGTCACGCGTTATGAGCTTCAGCCGGAAATGGGTGTGAAAGTAAGTAAGATTGTCGGACTGGCAGACGATATCAAGCTGAACCTGGCCGCCGCAGATATTCGAATCGAGGCACCGATTCCGGGAAAAGCAGCTGTAGGAATTGAAGTTCCAAATAAGGAAAATTCTACAGTCATGCTTGGGAATCTTCTAGCGTCCAAAGAATTTAAAGACAGTACCTCTAAAATATCGTTTGCAGTTGGAAAAGATATCGGAGGTAAGGTTGTCGTTACAGATATAGCAAAGATGCCACATGTGCTGATCGCAGGTGCTACAGGTTCCGGTAAGTCTGTCTGTATTAATACATTGATCATGAGCATCCTTTATAAAGCAACTCCGGATGAAGTCAAATTAATTATGATCGATCCTAAAGTTGTGGAATTAAGTGTTTACAAAGGCATTCCACATCTGATGATCGACGTGGTGACAGACCCGAAAAAGGCAGCTGGTGCTCTGAACTGGGCAGTAGCTGAGATGACAAGGCGTTATCAGGCATTTGCGTCATTGAATGTACGTGATATCAAAGGATATAATGCGAAGATTGAATCTATGCCGGATCATGCAGATGAAGCAAAAGGACATAAGATGTCGCAGATTGTCATTATTGTAGACGAGCTTGCAGATCTTATGATGGTTGCTCCTGGCGAAGTTGAAGAAGCAATTTGCCGGCTGGCACAGCTTGCAAGAGCAGCAGGGATTCATCTGGTCATTGCAACACAGCGTCCGTCTGTCAATGTTATCACAGGATTGATTAAAGCAAACATGCCGTCAAGAATCGCGTTTTCTGTAACTTCTGGAGTTGATTCCAGAACCATCATTGATATGAATGGTGCTGAAAAATTACTTGGAAAAGGAGATATGCTCTTTTATCCATCCGGTTATCAGAAACCGGTACGAGTCCAGGGAGCTTTTGTATCGGATAAAGAGGTGCAGAAAGTTGTTGATTATTTAATTGACAAAAATGGAAATGCCAATTACGATGAAGAAGTTGTCAATCATGTAAATACATCCAATATTGGCATGGTATCTTCAAACGGACCAGGTGCCGATGAAAGTAATGGGCGAGATGCCTATTTTATAGACGCAGGTCGTCTTATCATTGATAAGGACAAGGCTTCCATAGGGATGCTGCAGAGAGCGTTCAAGATTGGCTTTAACCGTGCAGCACGTATTATGGATCAATTGTGTGAAGCGGGGATTGTCGGTGGCGAAGAGGGAACAAAACCGCGCAAAATCCTCATGACACTAGAAGAATTTGAACAATACATACAAAATATAAATACTACTGAATAATCAGAGGAGGTCAGTATAGACAATGAAATGCAGGTATTGTAAGGCAGAAATACCAGAAGGGGAATTATATTGTAAAAAATGTGGGCGAGAGGTACAGATTGTACCAGATTACAATCCACTTGAAGAAATGCTAACGGCTCAGATCCAATTAGATGGCAATGAGCAGGAATCGGAGTTCGATCAATATATAAATCAAAAACGCAGAAATAATAACAGGACAGGACAATCTGCTGGCAGAAATACAGGTTCAACTGGACGTGGTGCAGGAAGAAATACAGGAAGAAGTGCATCACGAACAACAGCGGCTATGACTGGAAGAAGAATGACCGGGAATACTACGGGGCAGATGCTAACTGAAAAAGAAAGAAGAAAACGGCAGAGCGCAAAAGCAGCAAGAAAGAAAGCTTTGCGCAGAAAAAGACGGATCGTCCTGCTTATTATGGCTGCAATCGTAGTATTGGCAGGTGCCGGATTCTATGTTGTATATCAGAATTCCTATAACGGGATTATGAAAAAAGCACAAAAAGCCGCGCAGTCAAAAGATTATACCACTGCAGAAGCTTATTATAAACAGGCAATTTCCAAAAATACTAAAAAAGCAGATGCTTACACAGGTCTTGCAGATGTCTATCTGTTACAGGATAAGGCCGATGAAGGTACAACATTATTTGAAGAAGCAGTTAGCAAGCAATCTGGTAATGTTGAACTTTATAAAGCTTGTATGGATTTTTATTTGAAATCAGATCAGAACATGAAAATTCCAGAACTTTTGGATTCTGTCAGTGACTCCATGTTGGAGAAATTAAGCGATTATGTTGTAGATGAACCAAAGTTCAGTCTGGAGGATTCTACGACTTATGATGATGTCCAAAAATTACTTTTGACTGCAGATAAAGATATAATCTACTATACAACGGATGGTACAGATCCTGATCTGACAAGTACGAAGTACACTAGTGAAGGCATACAGATCAGCGAGGGTGAGACAACCATAAAAGCAATTGCTGTCAACAAAAAAGGGGTGCCGAGTGCAATCGGTAAGAAGACTTATACGGTAGAATTCCCTGTAGAAGATGCACCGGCGGTCTCCCCGTCAACAGGCCAGTACGATGAAGCAGTTCAGATTGAAGTAAAAGTACCGGAGGGATATACTGCATATTACACGACAGACGGTACAGACCCGACAACAGCATCTACAAAATATACCGGGCCAATCGACATGCCAAAGGGAGAAACTCTTTTTAAAGTCGTACTTGTCAATGGAAAGGGACGTATGAGTGGTATTACCACTAGAAATTATATGTATGATAACCAATAATTGTAATCTTATTATGTAAAAAAAGAAAAAATTACCAGAAAAATATTGCGTTAAATTATTATCAATGCTATAATGCAACTGTGATAATTTTTTAACGCAATTATTTTATGGAGGAGAAAAATCATGGCAAGATTTACATTACCAAGAGACATTTATCATGGAGAAGGCGCTTTAGAAGAGCTGAAGAACTTAAAAGGTAAAAAGGCAATCGTTGTTGTCGGTGGCGGCGCAATGAAACGCCAGGGATTCCTTGCAAAAGTTGAAGGCTACTTGAAAGAAGCTGGAATGAAAGTTGCTCTTTTCGAAGGTGTAGAACCAGACCCGTCTGTTGAAACTGTAATGAAAGGTGCAAAGGTTATGCAGGAATTCGAGCCTGACTGGATCGTAGCTATGGGTGGTGGATCACCGATTGATGCAGCAAAAGCTATGTGGGCTTTCTATGAATATCCGGAAATAACATTTGAAGATCTGATTACACCATTCAGTTTCCCGGAATTAAGACAGAAAGCAAAATTTGCAGCAATCCCTTCAACCTCCGGAACTGCAACTGAAGTAACAGCATTTTCTGTTATCACAGATTATGCAAAAGGAATCAAGTACCCACTGGCAGATTTTAACATCACACCGGATGTGGCAATTGTTGACCCGGCTCTTGTAGCTGAACTTCCTGTAAATCAGGTTGCTTACACAGGTATGGACGCCTTGACACATGCGATTGAGGCATATGTATCTACATTGAACTGTCCATATACAGATCCGCTTGCACTCAAAGCAATCGAGATGGTATTTGATTATCTTCCGGCATCCTACAGATGCAATATGGAAGCAAGAGCAAAAATGCACGATGCACAGTGCCTGGCTGGAATGGCATTCTCTAATGCATTACTTGGAATCGTACATTCTATGGCTCATAAAACAGGAGCTGCATTCTCTACAGGACATATTACACATGGACTTGCAAATGCAATGTATCTTCCATATGTAATCAAATATAATGCAAAAGATCCTGTAGCAGCTAAGAGATATGCTGAAATTGCAAGGTTTGTAGGACTTGGTGGAGCATCTGAAAAAGCACTCATCAACAGTCTTTGTGAGAAGATCAATGAATTCAATGTTATCTTAAATATTCCGGCTACATTAAAGGATTTCGGGATCAAAGAAGATGAATTTAAAGAAAAAATTGCTACAATCTCTGAAAATGCTGTGGGTGATGCCTGTACAGGTTCTAATCCAAGAACAATTGATCCAGCTACAATGGAAAGACTGTTTACATGCATTTATTATGGAACAGAAGTTGATTTTTAATTAACGATAATGTTAAAAAAATAATTTTAATAAAATAATGATGAAACGGCAGGTATTGTAATAATATTTGCCGTTTTTGGTGCGTTTTTCTGAATTTATTTTAGAAATTAAATTCACAGCAAGTTACTTGATATTTTCATAACAATGTTGTATCATTAAATAGATGATTATTATTATTCCCGGTATTTCAATGGGGGTTAAAATTAGGAGGAAGCAAGATGTATAAGATATTAAAAGCTGAAAAATTAGCTGACAAGATTTATCTTATGGATGTTGAGGCACCACGTGTTGCAAGACACTGCCAGCCTGGACAGTTCGTTATCGTTAAGATGGACGATAAGGGAGAACGTATCCCACTTACAATCTGTGACTATGACAGAGAAGCAGGTACTATTACAATCGTATTCCAGGAAGTCGGAGTATCTACTGTAAAGATGGCTGACTTAAAGGCCGGGGATTCATTCCGTGATTTCACTGGACCTCTTGGTTGTGCTTCAGAGCTCGTTGGAGAAGACATAGAAGACTTGAAAAAGAAAAAAATCTTATTCGTAGCAGGTGGAGTTGGAGCTGCTCCTGTATATCCACAGGTAAAATGGTTACATGAACACGGCGTAGCAGCAGATGTTATTGTCGGAGCAAAGACAAAAGATATGCTGATCCTTGAAGATGCTATGGAAGCTGTATCTGGTAACTATTACCCATGTACAGATGATGGTTCCTACGGACATGCCGGAATGGTTACAACAATGGTCGAAGAACTTGTAAATAATGGAAACAAATATGATGTATGTATTGCAATCGGTCCAATGATTATGATGAAATTTGTCTGTCTCCTTACAAAGAAACTGGAGATCCCGACAGTTGTCAGCATGAACCCGATCATGGTTGATGGTACAGGAATGTGCGGTGCCTGCCGTCTGATCGTTGGAGACGAAGTGAAATTCGCATGCGTAGACGGACCAGAGTTTGACGGACATCTCGTTGATTTTGATAACGCTATGAAGAGACAGCAGCTTTACAAGACAGAAGAAGGTCGTGCAATGCTGAAATTACAGGAAGGTGACACTCATCATGGTGGATGCGGAAACTGCGGAGGTGACAAATAATGGCAAATGTATTAGAGAGAGTTCCTGTAAGAGAACAGGATCCAAAAGTAAGAGCAACAAACTTCGAAGAAGTATGTTATGGATATAACAAAGAAGAAGCAATGGAAGAGGCACAGCGCTGTATCAACTGTAAGAATGCAAGATGTATCCAGGGCTGTCCTGTATCTATCAATATTCCAGGATTTATTAGTCATGTAAAAGAAGGTAATATTGAGGAAGCTTATAAAGTAATCGGAGAGTCCTCAGCACTTCCTGCTATCTGTGGCCGTGTATGTCCACAGGAGTCCCAGTGCGAGAGCAAATGTATCCGTGGAATCAAAGGTGACCCGATTTCGATCGGTAAACTTGAAAGATTCGTTGCTGATTACGCTCTTGAGCATGACATTAAACCTGCAAAACCTGAGAAGACAAATGGACATAAAGTTGCAGTTATCGGTTCTGGTCCGTCCGGACTTACATGCGCCGGAGACCTTGCAAAGCTTGGTTATGAAGTAACAGTATTTGAGGCACTTCACGAGCTTGGCGGAGTACTTGTATATGGTATTCCAGAGTTCCGTCTTCCAAAAGAGAAAGTCGTAAAGAAAGAAATCGAAAAAGTAAAAGAATTAGGTGTACATTTTGAGCCAAACGTAGTAATCGGTAAATCAACAACAATCGATCAGTTGATGGAAGAGGAAAACTTTGAAGCTGTATTCATCGGTTCCGGAGCAGGTCTTCCGATGTTCATGGGAATTCCGGGAGAGGCATCAAACGGAGTATTCTCTGCAAACGAGTATCTGACAAGAAGCAACCTGATGAAAGCTTTCGATGATTCTTATGATACACCGATTGCAGCAGGTAAGAAAGTTGCAGTTGTCGGTGGCGGTAACGTAGCAATGGATGCTGCCAGAACAGCACTTCGTCTTGGAGCAGAAGTACATATAATCTACCGTCGTGGCGAGGAAGAACTTCCAGCCAGAGTTGAAGAAGTACATCATGCAAAAGAAGAGGGCGTTATCTTTGATCTTCTTACAAATCCAAAAGAAATTCTTGCAGATGAGAATGACTGGGTAAAAGGAATGAAGGTTGTTAAGATGCAGCTTGGAGAGCCTGATTCATCAGGAAGACGACGTCCGGAAGAAATTCCAGGATCAGAGTACGAGATTGAACTTGATACAGTTATCATGTCTCTTGGAACATCTCCAAACCCATTGATTGCTTCTACAACAAAAGGTCTTGAGACAAACAAGAGAAAATGTATCGTTGCAGAAGAAGAAAATGGACAGACATCAAAAGCATGCGTATTCGCTGGCGGAGATGCTGTAACAGGAGCAGCAACAGTAATCCTTGCTATGGGTGCCGGAAAAGCCGGAGCAAAGGGAATTCATGAATTATTAAGCAACAAATAAATTATATCAGCCGGGAGATGACTCCCACCACTATAGGTGGTGAGAAACAAGCTGGTATCAGTGGTGGGAGTCAATCCCCCAGCTGATATAGCCTCCGGCAGGGCGCACATTGTCCGGTGGACAATGGTTTTGTGCCGACCGAAACGGAGTGTAGACTTGCAGAGGTGCGCAGTAGAAGTATGTCATGCAATTGCATGACGCGCACCTCGCAGCAAGAATGCCGAGGCATTCTTGAATGGGGACGTAGTAAAACTTTAAAATACTACGTCCCCATCATTGATGAAGGGTGTCCCTTTTTTCATAAAAGGGGTGCCCTTAATTTATGAAGTTGACTTTTTTATTGACACTTCTAAGTCTTTTGTATAAAATAATATCAGAATTAGTTTAGCCTAACCTCCGTAGATTAATTTAATACTGTTATTCTAGGATATCGAGATTCTGAATATAATACTAATAGATAATAAAAAGGAGTGTTTGATACATGACAATTTTCTGGGGACTAATGATACCGTTCATCGGAACAACTCTTGGGGCATTATGCGTATTATTTATAAAAAATGAATTAAAACCTGTGATTCAAAAGTCTTTACTTGGTTTTGCAGCGGGAGTTATGGTTGCGGCCTCTGTATGGTCACTTTTAATTCCAGCTATGGAAATGTCTGATTATCTTGGACAACTGGCATTTTTACCGGCTGCTGTTGGCTTTCTTGTCGGCATTGTGTTTCTTCTTGCATTGGACCGCCTCATTCCACATCTGCATCTTGGGAGTGAAGAATCAGAAGGTCCTAAAGCTTCATTAAAGAAATCGACGATGCTGATCTTGGCAGTTACAATTCACAATATTCCGGAAGGAATATCTGGTGGCGCAGTATTTGCAGGACTTCTTATGAATAATTCAAAAGTGACACTTGCCGGAGCATTTGCACTGTCTATCGGCATAGCAATTCAAAATATACCAGAGGGCTTTATTGTTTCACTGCCTGTCAGAAGTGAAAAAGGGCGGATAAAAGCTTTTTTATATGGTATGTTTTCTGGGATTGTGGAACCAATTGGCGGTGGAATAACAATTCTGCTTGCATCTAAAATTACACCATTATTACCGTATCTTCTTGCATTTGCAGCGGGAGCTATGATATATGTAGTAGTAGAAGAATTAATTCCAGAATCTGCCGAAGGCACTCACAGTAACATCGGGACCATTGGTTTTGCACTTGGCTTTGTACTGATGATGATGCTTGATGTGGCATTTGGTTAAATAAAGGAGTTTATATGAAAATTACACTAATTACCGTCGGAAAAATAAAAGAAAAATACTTAAAAGATGCAATTGCGGAATATTCAAAAAGATTAAGCCGCTATTGCAAACTGAAAATTATAGAAGTTGCAGATGAAAAAACACCAGATAACGCCAGTGAAATTGTAGAAGCCGGAATCAGAGATAAGGAAGGCGAACGAATTTTAAAATACGTAAAAGATGATGCTTATGTAATCACACTGGAGATTAACGGTAAGATGTTGACCTCAGAAGAGCTTTCTGAAAAAATTGATACACTAGGTGTACAGGGCACAAGTCATATTATTTTCATAATTGGTGGTTCTATAGGACTTGGGAATGCAGTTCTGAAACGTTCTGATTATGCACTTAGCTTTTCGAAAATGACTTTTCCACATCAATTGATGCGTGTAATTTTGCTAGAACAGATTTATCGCAGTTACAGAATTATAAACGGAGAACCATATCACAAATAAGAAATACGAATCTTTCGAAGAAGTTGAAGTATAAAAAATACTGATTTCTACGGAAGATTCGTATTTTAAGGTTTATAGCCTAAAAATCGGTATTAACTGAAAGCCCCATTTTTTATTCATCCCATCCTTCGTAAAATCGAATATTAACAGAAATATTACGAATGAACTCGCCATCTTTTAATTCGATATCTTCTTCGTCGGAAACATATGGAATGAAAGGATCTTCTTCTGTAAGTTCCAGACTCAGCCAATTTCTGGCTGCCTCATTGGAATCATCAATTGCATCATCTAAAGTGTCGCCTTCGCCGTAACAACATTCCAGATCCGGGAAATAGCTTTTGTATCTTCCTTCTTCAGTTTTTCGAAATACTGCCGGATATATAAATTTCATATCTAATGTCCTTTCTATATATTATTACAAGTCTTTTTCCATTATAGCATGATTTGTGCTATGATAAAAGAAATGATCATAATTTTTTAGATAACAGGAGGATATCATCATGACTAAAACCGGAGAACGTGAAATTGCCAAAAAGGAAAATGTAAATGGTGGAGCAGGTTATGTACTTATGGAAGCTCTTTTGAATGAAGAAGAACGAGCAGAGCACTGCCGAATCTTTTCACAGGTAACGATTCATCCAGGGTGTGAATTAGGATATCATGAACATCATGGAGAGACAGAAACTTATTATGTGCTTTCTGGTAGTGCAACATATATCGATAATGATAAAGAATATGAAATCAAAGCAGGAGATGTAACATTTTGTAAAGATGGGGATGGTCATGGAATTAAAAATCATGGAACAGAACCAATTATATTCATCGCCCTTGTGTTAAAAAAATAGTCATTATATCAACTAAGCAGGAGACACCATGTTAGAAGAAACACTCGCACGAAAACTGATAGAACATGTGACAAAATATACAACTTATAATGTTAATATTATGAATGAAAAAGGAATTATAATTGCCAGTTGTGACCCCAAACGTGTTGGTTCTTTTCACGAAGCAGCATATCAGATTCTTCACACCTCTGAAAATATAATTACGGTTGAAAATGACTTGGATTATCAAGGTACTTTAAAGGGGATTAACATGGTCATTGAAATAGATGACAAACGTGAAGGAGTAGTAGGCGTAACTGGGAAGCCAGATGAAATTCGTCCAGTTGCCAATATCACGAAACTTGCAATTGAAACATTATTAAAGTATGAAACCCAGAAGTTACAATCTATCAGAAGACAAACAAAAAAAGAACGTTTTATAGAGATGATTACAGGTGAGCAAAATGCTGATCCGAATGGTCTTCGAAGACTTGCAGAAGAATTGAGTTACAAAGAAGAACTTATACGTATACCTATTCTTTGTTATCTTGAAGATCCTAAATATCAAAAAGTACTTTTAGAATCCATAAAGCAAGGAATTCTGCATAAAAGCGAAGACATCAGTTTTCCTTTGGAAGATCAATATATATTAATTTTTAAAACAATTGATTCAAAAAATAAACGTTTTTTTGCTGAATACAAATATATGCTGGCAGAATATTTGCAGCCAACCTTACAATGGATTAAGAAAAAAGAGATTTCCTGCAAATTTTACATAGGAACATTTCAAAATAATTTTCCTCAGTATTATTATGCTTATCGGCATTGCAAGTGGTTGGAAAATAATATCAAGACTGAGCATAATAGTATATATTTTTATGATTATATTTCTGAATATATTCAGGCAATTGTTCCGATTAATGAAATGAATCAGATATTCAATGTTTTTGGGAACTTTTTGCCGATCGATATACAAAAACACTGTCTGGAACTTGTTGATACGTTGATAGATACAAACTTCAATACAGCTAAAGCTTCCGAAGAGCTTTTTATGCACAAAAATACATTTGCATATCAATATAATAAACTTCGAGATATGCTAGATGTTAATCCTCAAAATTCAGCAAAAGATAAATGGTTTTTAATATTCTTATATATATATCTATCACGAAGATAAGTATTCGATATATGTAATCGTATGAACTTGAGTCTTTATGTAATGTCAAATCAAGAACAAATGTTTTGTGATATGGTAACAATTTTTATGCTTTGATTTGTGGTAAGAGCTTTTGTTGTTCGAATCTTTTTTTGTTAAACTCTTTCTTAAGAAACATGATAGGAAATATCAAATAGAAAAGGGGGATTTATATGACAGGTTTACCACTTATCATCGCATTTATTATTGCGATAGTTCTTATGATTTTGGCAATTTCAAAATTCAAGATTCATCCATTTCTTGCAATTATGGCTATTTCATTAATACTTGGTCTGGTTGCGGGAATTCCGCTTACAAATGTAACCGAAGCAGATGGAACTGTAAAAACGCTGGGTCTTGCGAATGTAATTGGACAAGGTTTTTCAGGAACATTTACAAGCATTGGTATTGTAATTATTCTTGGAGCATTGATTGGAACAATTCTCGAAAAAACTGGTGCAGCATTGAAGCTTGCAGACATGGTAATACACCTTGTCGGTAAGAGCCATCCGGAATTAGCTATGGAATTAATGGGCTGGGTAGTATCAATTCCGGTATTCTGTGATTCTGGATTTGTTATTTTGAATCCAATTCGTAAAGCACTTGTTAACCGAACAGGTGCATCTTCCGTAGCAATGTCAATTGGGCTTTCATCTGGACTTTATATTGCACACGTATTTATTCCACCTACACCCGGACCAATTGCAGCTGCATCAACGATGGGAGTAGGAAATAATCTTTTACTTGTAATGGGAATGGGTGCTCTTTGTTCTGTTTTTCCATTAATAGCAGGTTATTTCTTTGCAAAACATATTGGAACAAAAGTAACAGCAAATGATGAAGCCAACCAAAATGAAGTTCATAAAACTTATGAAGAACTTGTTGCTGAGTATGGAAAACTTCCAAATGGTTTCAATGCACTTGCACCAATTATAGTTCCGATTATTCTGATGGCAATTGGTTCTATTGCAAGTATGGCAGGTCTTACTGGTACAATAAACAGCATTCTGCAGTTCCTTGGAACACCGATTATTGCTCTTGCTGTTGGAACTATTTTTGGCATCATTCAGTTGTCAGGAGCCGGAAAAATGAATGAGTTCTACGAACTGACAAATGAGACATTAAAAACTGTAGGACCTATTCTTTTTGTTACAGCGGCTGGTGGAGTACTTGGTAAAGTCATTTCCTCTACAGATATGATTAATTATATTACACAAAATGCTACGTTACTTGAAAAGATTGGAATTTTCTTCCCATTCTTATTAGCAGCTATTTTGAAAACTGCACAGGGTTCATCTACTGTTGCAATTACAACAACTGCAGGAATCGTGGCACCACTTCTTCCGGTTCTTGGTCTTGGAAGTCCGGTTCGAACAGTTCTTGCTGTAATGGCAATTGGTGCTGGTGCAATGACTGTATCCCATGCGAATGATTCTTATTTTTGGGTAGTTACCAATTTTGGTGCAATGACACCTGAAAAAGGATATAAAACTCAGACAGTGGCTACATTGATTCTTGGAATCAGTTCTATGGTAGAAATTTTTATTTTATCATTATTTTTATAAAAATGCGGTTAGAATTCGAAAGACATTTATAAAATTACAGGAGGAAGCTTATGAAATTTTTATTTGCTTCAGATTCATTTAAAGGAACATTATCCTCACAAAAAACTGCAGAACTTTTAACACAGTCAGCCCGGGAGACATTCCCGGACTGTCAGTGTGACAGTATTACGGTTGCTGACGGTGGTGAAGGTACGACAGACGCAGTACTTGCGGCTACGAATGGAAAAAAAATATCTGTGCAAGTTCATGGACCTCTCTGGGAAAATATTACAAGTAATTACGGTATGCTGGATGAAACTCGTGCAGTAATGGAAATGGCTGTAGCTTCCGGACTGCCTCTCGTTCCAGAAGAGAAAAGAGATCCACGCTATACTACCTCTTATGGAACTGGAGAAATGATCGCAGATGCTCTTAGAAGAGGATTCCGGGATATATCCATAGCCATCGGCGGCTCTGCTACAAACGATGGTGGAATCGGTTGTATACGCGCCCTTGGTGGAAAATTTTTGGATGAGAATAACCAGGAATTAAAGGGTTGCGGCGAGGATTTGATGAAAATTAGAAAAATAGATCTTTCTGGACTGAATCCATTGATAAAAGAATGTAAATTCACGGTAATGTGTGATGTCACAAATCCGCTTTGCGGAAAAGACGGAGCTACTTATACATTTGGAAGACAGAAAGGTGCACCCCCCGAGATTCAAAATGATCTGGAAGCTGGTATGTGTAATTACCGGGACATTATTAAAGAGCAATTTGGACTGGATATGGATCAAATTGCAGGTGCAGGTGCAGCTGGTGGTCTCGGGACTGCTCTTATGGTATTTTTAAACGGAACATTGAAATCTGGAATAGAAACTGTACTTGATCTTGTAGATTTCGATGAACATCTGAAAGATGTAGATATCGTGGTAACTGGAGAAGGCGCTACAGACTGGCAGTCTGTATTTGGTAAAGTCATGCAGGGTGTTGGTGTTCATTGCAAAGATCACCATATACCAGCTGTTGCAATCGTCGGAAGCATGGGAAAAGGTGCGGAAGATATCTATGCGTATGGAATCGAATCTATCATCACTACTGTAAATGGTATTATGCCCCTTTCGGATGCATTGGAACATGCAGAAGATTTGTATCTAGGGGCTGCCAGAAGGCTATTTAAGCTTTTGAAAGCCGGGATGCAGATTTCAAAAGCTTAATTATTAATGTTGAATAAATTCAATCATTTTACGAACGGCGGTACTCTTGGCGGCACTGCCGTTTGTAACTAAATAGATTCTTCTAAGTGGCAGCTTTTCTTCCAACGGTATCTGGTAGACATCGCCTTTTGCAAGAGCAAGTTCTGCCATCTTTTTTGGATAAAACCCAATGCCAAGATTATGTACGATGAGCGGCAACATCTGATCGGTAGTTGCAGTTTCCATATCTGGTGCAAAAGAAAGTCCATGTTCTAAAAAGAAACTATTGTATAATTCTCTGGTTCCACTATTTTCATCCAGACTGACAAATGGAAGAGAAGCAATATCTTTCAGTTTTTGCGTCTGTTCTGCCAATTTTTTATATTTTTTTCCACCAATTAATATTTCACGATAAGAAGCTAATGGGATTTTTTCAAGTGGACCTTTAATATCAAGTGGTGTTGTCACAGCAGCAAAATCCACAATATCACTTCTTAATGCCTGAATTGCCTGTGGCGTCGAATGATTCGAAATACGAAGTCTGACATGCGGATATTGTTCATGAAATTTTTCAAGTCTTGAAAGTAGTACCAGTCTCAGCGCGTTTTCGCTGGCACCGATGGATACTAATCCATTCTCCAGTTCACCATTCTGACGGATTTCTTCTTCGCCAATCTGTAACTGTTCATATGCAATTGCTACATGCTCATATAATTTCTTTCCCTCTGGTGTTAACGAAATACCACGGTTAGACCGTAGGAAAAGAGTGCATTTTAATTCTTGCTCCAGGATATTCATGCAGCGTGTAATATTGGGCTGATTGTTGCCAAGCATTTTTGCTGCTTTTGTAAAGCTCTTATAACGTGCTACAAAATAAAATATGCGGTAATAATCGTAAGTAATCATATCTAGTCCTCTCATTCCAAATTGATATATCCATGATACTAAATATATCTTTTACATTTTGTCGTAAGACAACTATAATATATAGCAGATAAAAAATCAATAAGAAAAGAGATGAATAACAATGGCAACCATATTTCCAAGAGAAGAAAAAGCAGAATACTTATTTGACAAAATTCTGGAAAATTCGCAGGCATGCGAACGGTTGATGGAAACATTTTATGAATCAGTAGAATCTGACGGCGAATATTCAGGAGAAGTATTGCCGCCGGAGAAATTTGCAAAAGCTTTATTTGACGCTTATAAGAATAAAGATCTGACCGCTTTCCTTCTGGCAATCTGTCAGCACAGCATGTTCGATCTTCTTAGAAATGCATACCTTGTTCCGTTTCGTTTTAATGCTGACGGACATACCAATCCTTATATTTTAACGGATGGATCCGGCAATCTGTTAAATGATTGCAAGAAAGCTGTACCTGACAAAATGTATCATAAATTCCAAAAAGTCTACGCACAAAATGATGATGTGAAAATGTATCTGGCAGAAGGATATCGAAAAAGGCATTGTTATGATGAAGTGACTATGGAAGTAAAAGATTATCGAATGGGAGAGCAGTTAGGTGTTTTGCTTGTATATGAACTGCCAGATACTATCAAAATGAAAGAGACTGAAGCTCAGTCTTATGTCGCCGTTATGGATCTGGTTATGCAATTGCAGGAAGAATTGCCAAAATCCATTGTTTATTATGGACAAGAACGTCTTGAAGAAAAAGGCGAGCATTTTGATGAACTTGGAATTTTTCTTCCATTTACACATTTTTCAGAACGACTGGAAAAACATATTGAGACAGCGAAGAAGATTGTTTATCAATATAAAGAATAATTTGTCATATAATCTATAAGAAAGAGGAACTATTCACTTGAAAATGAACGGTTCCTCTTTTAGTTCAGTTGAGAAGACTCCCAATTATATAAGTGACAAGTGAACTTATATAATTGAGAGTCGAATCTTTGAATTTACGTGCAATAACGAAATGTTTTATCTGTCAAAATCCTTGCAAAAATCAATCCAAGCGGCAATGCAAGTATGATCATAAATGCGGCAGCGAACCACTCTGCTGATGTATGCAGAGACATGATTCCCAGATTATAAATAGCACGGTACAAATAAAGGCCAGGTACCATAATTACTATAGAAGGTACCGTTACGGATATTCTTGGAAATCCCGCAACATTTTTAATCATAGAAGCAAGAATTCCTGCGACAAGCGCGCCGATAAATGCAGCAGCAGCTGGGGGCATATTTGCAAGGTCCACCATTTCCAGACGAAGAGTATTGGCAACTGCTCCGATACATCCGGCTGTAGCTGCCAGTTTTCTTGGACTGTTAAACATAACAGAGAATCCGAAAACTCCACAAAAGCTTGCTGCCAGTCGGAAGAGAATTTGTACCGGGACTTGCAAATTTAATGTTAGAAAATCCACCGGCTGCAATTTTAAGATAAGTGCCATAATCCAGGCAGTCATTGTTGCAACAGTGATAATAATGATTGCATAAGTTAATCGTTCCAGACCTGATCTCATATCCAATTTTGCAAGGTCAATACCGCTGGTAATGAATGGAAATCCTGGAATGATAAATAACATAGAACAAATATATCCTGCTTCATGTTGTTCTGACACCCCAAGTATCAGTTTCATCACTTCAAATAATCCTGCATAGACCAGACAGGCTGATGTTACGGAAACGAAGATACATAAAAATAGTGTAAAATGATGCTTCCCCAGTTTGCATCGGACAAAATTCCCGATACCGGCACCTGCAAATGCACAAAACATTTCTACCGGTCCGCCTCCAAGTAAAAAGGTAAATGCGCCACAGGCAAGTGCGGCTGCAAAACCAAGTGCGGTCGGAGAGTAGAGACCATGTATTTTTTCAATCTGATCCAAATGAGAATGTAATTCCTCACCAGTCATGTATACACCTTCGGATGAAAATTTATTAATAAACTGTTCCAGACGATTCAGTTTTGATGTGTTTACTCCTGTATTTGTAAGACATAAGGACTGCGAGTAACATTCCTCTCCATCGAAACAGGTGTATTCAATGGACATTAATCCGATGTCTGCAGTACAAGTCAACCCTAACTGTTCTGCGAGTGTATTCATAGATTGTCTGACACGCCATGCTCCGGTTCCACATGACAGAAGCATAAGACCTGTCCGTCCGATCACAGAAGATTTTTCAATAATTCCAGCACTTGTAATCGGGATATCATCAATTGCTTCTGCATAATCATGCCATAAAATTTCCATGTGATTTTTGTGGATCACTTGCATATAAATCACTTCTTTCTTCATTGAACTGACCATATCGTCAGTTTAGTATAAATATTTTCTTCAGCCATATAAATTATGTATGTTTGATATTTTAATTATACATATATAGAATATTATGTTCAGCTTTAGTATAGTCTTTATTTCTTGTTTGTCAATAATTACTTACTGTCTTGTCACATGTAAAAACATGTGTTATAATTGTCTGCAATGAAATTTCAGATCATATGGGAGGAAAAACATATGACAATTGTAGAAGAAATACAAAAACTAAAACAAGAAAAAAATGCAGTGATCCTGGCTCATTATTATGTCAGACCTGAAGTTCAGGATATTGCAGATTACATAGGAGATTCTTTCTATCTAAGCCGTGTTGCAACAGAGCTTTCTGAGAGTACGATTGTATTTTGCGGCGTTTCTTTTATGGGCGAGAGCGCAAAGATCTTAAATCCGGACAAAACTGTTCTGATGCCGGATCCGGCTGCTGACTGCCCGATGGCACATATGGCAGATGTAGAATCTATTAAAAAAGTCCGCGAAGAGTATGAAGATGTAGCAGTGGTCTGCTATATTAATTCTACAGCAGCTTTAAAAGAATATTCCGATGTATGTGTGACGTCAGCAAATGCTGTCAAGATAGTAAAAGCGTTACCGAATAAGAATATCTACTTTATTCCGGACCGGAATCTGGCTCATTTTGTAGCAGATCAAGTTCCGGAGAAACATTTTATCTATAATGAAGGATTCTGTCCGACACATGAGCGTATGGAAGCTGATGAAGTCCGCGAAGCAAAAGAAGAACACCCGGATGCACTGGTGTTATCTCACCCGGAATGTAATACAGAAGTATTAAAATTATCCGATTATATAGGAAGTACTTCAGGAATTATTAAATATGCAACGGAAAGTCCATGTAATGAATTTATCATCTGTACAGAAGAGGGTGTACACTATAAACTCGTTCAGAATAATCCGGATAAACATTTTTACTATCCGAAGACTGTTCCAGTATGTCCGAACATGAAAAAGAATACTTTGGAAAAAGTGCTTCATGTATTGAAGACCGGCAAGAACGAAGTTCATGTCAGTGACAGCCTTCGTGAAAATTCAAAAAAACCTCTGGAACGTATGTTAGAGCTTGGAAAGTAGGCATTTGAATATGAATCAAACAGATAATATGAAAAATGTAAGTAAAAGTAAGGAAAATAATTTGCAAGCCGATGTGGTCATTGTCGGCACAGGCGTAGGCGGCTGCTTTTCAGCCCTGAATCTGTCCGAAGATTTATCCATTATTATGATTACAAAATCAGATCTTGAAAGCAGCGATTCATTTCTCGCACAAGGAGGAATCTGTGTGTTACATGATGACGATGATTATGACAGTTATTTCGAAGACACAATGCGGGCTGGTCATTATGAAAACAGGAAAGAGTCTGTAGATATTATGATCCGCGGTTCACAGGATGTAATTCATGATCTGATCGGGTATGGTGTGGATTTTGCAAAGGAAGATGGTAAACTTCTGTACACAAGAGAAGGCGCCCATTCCAGACCTCGAATTCTGTTTCATGAAGATATTACTGGTAAAGAAATCACAAGTAAGCTTCTTGCACAGATAAAGACACGTAAAAATATCCAGATTATGGAATATACGACGATGACTGACATCCTCATTTCCAAAGGGGCATGTGCCGGGATTGAGGCTGAAACATCTGATCATAAAAAGATTTATATCCGCGCTGATCAGACTATTTTTGCAAGCGGCGGTATCGGAGGTCGTTATAAGCATTCTACAAACTTTCCACATTTAACTGGAGATGCCATTGATATTGCAAAAAAGCATGGCATCAGACTGGAACATTTAGATTATGTACAGGTCCATCCAACAACACTTTATTCTAAAAAACCGGGACGCAGATTTTTGATTTCCGAATCTGTGCGTGGTGAAGGCGCTCTTCTGTATGATAAAAACGGAAATCGATTTATAGATGAACTGCTCCCAAGAGATGTTGTCACAAAAGCCATTCAGGAACAGATGAAGAAGGATGGGACAGATCATGTGTGGCTGTCATTAGAAAAGATTCCAAAGGAAATAATCCTAAGTCATTTTCCGAATATCTACCTGCATTGCCTGGAAGAAGGTTATGATGCGACAAAAGAGTGGATTCCAGTCGTGCCGGCTCAGCATTACTTTATGGGGGGAATCTGGGTTGACTCCGATAGTCATACATCTATGCCAAATTTATATGCAGTAGGAGAGACAAGTTGCAACGGTGTTCATGGAAAGAACCGACTTGCAAGCAATTCTCTTTTGGAGAGTCTTGTATTTGCTAAAAGAGCTGCCAGGAAAATCATGTCTGAAAAACAGATGAATAAGGTAACCGCATAAAACAGTAATAAAATGCTATAAAAAAGGAGATTTTCAGAGAGTCATGAATACAATTACGATGAAACTACAGGCTGACCATCTCATCGAAGAAGCCTTAAGAGAAGATATATCAAGCGAAGATGTCACCACAAATTCAGTCATGAAAGAAGCTGTTCAAGGAGAAGTTAACCTGATCTGCAAACAAGATGGAATCATAGCCGGTCTGGATGTGTTCCAGCGTGTTTTTGAACTTTTAGACGAAAAAATAAAGGTACAATTTTATAAAAAAGATGGTGATGAAGTAAAAGTGGGAGAGCTTCTTGCTGTAGTGACCGGAGATATTCGAGTTCTGTTGTCTGGAGAAAGGGTAGCTTTAAATTATCTGCAACGCATGAGTGGAATTGCCACATACACGAATACTGTTGCAAAATTGCTTGCCGGAACTAAAACGAAACTTTTGGATACAAGAAAAACAACTCCGAATATGCGTATTTTCGAAAAATATGCAGTTCGCGTCGGAGGCGGATATAATCACCGCTATAATCTATCTGATGGCGTCCTTTTGAAGGATAATCATATTGGTGCAGCCGGAAGCGTCACAAAAGCAATACAGATGGCAAAGGATTATGCACCGTTTGTTCGGAAAATCGAGGTGGAAGTAGAAAATCTTGACATGGTAAAGGAAGCGGTAGAAGCAGGTGCAGACATCATTATGTTAGACAACATGTCTTATGACGAGATGAAAGAAGCTTTATTAATCATTGATGGACATGCCGAGACAGAATGTTCCGGAAATGTTACAAAGGAAAATATTGAAAAACTGACCGGACTTGGTGTGGATTATATTTCCAGTGGAGCACTGACCCATTCTGCACCGATTCTTGATATTTCCTTAAAAGGACTTCATGTACTTTAATAAAGAAGTCTGTTTATCTGCACAAATCAGAAATTATTACACAAGCCATAAATATTTTTAATAAGTGTAAATGAAAAATACGCGCTAATTGAGAAATGTTTTCAATTAGTGCGTATTTTCTTGACGTCCTTTTTAAGTATATGCTATATTGTCTAATGGTTAGAGAATACTAACTTTTTTGAAAATGATTAAAGAAGAATGGAATATGAACTATATGAAACGAATTAAAGAAATTATTTTATTTACCATTGTCTGTTTTATGATAACTTCATGCAATTCAAAAACTTCTGATACAATAGTGGATCAATCTGTCACAGACAAGAACGCCTCTTCAGAGGCGCAGGCTTCAAGTACTGATGAACCACAAAGCAGAGATGTCTTTGCGATGGATACTTATATGACACTGACTGCATATGGTGACAATGCCGAAAATGCGCTTGATAAAGCCGAAGCAGAGATTGAACGTCTAGATAATTTGTTGTCTACAGGTGATGGAAATAGTGAAATCTATGCGCTGAATCAGAACGGTACAGGAACGATTTCAGAAGATACAGAAATACTGTTAGATGAATCAGAAAAATTGTATACAGATACTGACGGCGTGTTTGACATTACAATTTATCCAGTTATGGATGCATGGGGATTTACAACGCAGAATTACAGAATCCCGTCTGATGAAGAGTTAAAAGGGCTTCTTGAAAATGTGAATGCTTCTAAAATTCAATATGACAAAGCTTCAAAGAAAGTCGCTTTGCCAGCCGGTGTGAAGATTGATTTTGGTGGGATTGCAAAAGGATATACATCCTCAAGAATTATGGGTATCTACAAAAAATGTGGCGTTACAAGCGGCATGGTAAGCCTTGGAGGAAATGTGCAGTTGCTGGGAGCGAAGCCTGACGGCTCATTCTGGCGTGTTGCAGTACAGAGCCCGGATGATACCAATGACTATCTGGGGGTTCTTGAGGCGGAAGATAAGGCTGTTATCACTTCTGGCGGATACGAGAGGTATTTTGAAGAAAATGGAAAGATTTATCATCACATTATTGATCCTGCAACGGGTTATCCGGCTGAAAATGGATTGAAGTCTGTGACGATTGTAAGTGATGACGGAACCCTTGCAGATGGATTATCAACATCATTATTCATAATGGGAAAAGACAAAGCCTGTGATTTCTGGAAAGAACACAGCGATAAATTCGATATGATTCTTATGACAGATGACAACGAGTTATACGTGTCAGAGGGAATTGCAGATGTATTCAGTTCTGATCTGACTACGAATATTGTCAAAAAATTATCTGAAAAGTAAAGGGAATGATTATGGAAAAAGAAAAAATCATGAAGAAAATAAAAGAATATGCTCCGGCTGCTTCTATTGTACTGGTAGCTGCCTGTGTTGGAACTACACTTGGAAACTACTCACCTCCGACTTATGAAGTTCAGGCGAAGGAAACAGTAAATGAAGAACAGGCTGGTCAGACAAATGATGAAGCTGAGACAGTAAAAGGCTCTTTTAATCTACCGGACGGCGTATACAAAGGAACCGGAACCGGTTACGCAGGAGAGATTACAGTCGCAGTTCAGATTCAGAATAAAGAAATCGTGTCCATTGACATATTGAGTTTCTCTGATGATGCAGCATTTTTTAACCGGGCGAAAGCTGTGATTGACCGGATTATTGAAAAGCAATCTCTGGATGTGGATGTTGTTTCGGGCGCCACATATAGCTCGAATGGAATTATAGGTGCTGTAAAAAATGCGCTGACCGGAGAAGAAGACAGCGGTGAAACCGGGCAATCTCAATCCGGCAATCAGGCAGCAGAAGGAAGTTCGAAAACAGTAGAAGCAGTAACGGATGCGGCCGCATATAAGGACGGAGCTTATTACGGAACTGGAACCGGATTTGGTGGAACACTGAAAGTAAAAGTGACCATTTCCGGTGGAAAGATTAATGCAATTGAAATCGTAGAAACAAAAGACGGCAGTGAGTACATAAAAAAAGCTGCCGTGCTTCTGGATAAGATCATAGCCGGGCAGACAACCAATGTTGACACAGTATCTGGCGCGACCTACAGCTCATCCGGATTGATTCAAGCAGTGAGAGATGCGCTAAAGCAGGCTGCAATCGACCTGGCAGATACATCATCAAACTTAGATACCGACAGCACGACGGATAACAATACCGAAGGAATCACAGGTACGATTCCGTATAACGAAGGGATTTATTATGGATCTGCCGAAGGCTACAATGGCGATGTGAAGGTTGCAGTTGTAATACAGAATCACACTATAAAGGCGATTCTTGTAACGGAGAAAAATGATGATGCAGATTTCTTTAACCGTGCAATGACAGTTGTTAAAAATATTATGAAGCAGCAGAGCACAGATGTAGACATTGTATCTGGTGCAACTTACAGTTCCAACGGCTTGATCGGTGCCGTGAAAAATGCCCTGAAAGAGGCAGAAAAAGTCACAAACGGTGAAACCGCAGATACAAAACCGGATACTACTGCATTAGAAAAAGCACTGGAGGAAGCAGAAGCACTTCAGGAAGAGCAATATACAGAAAGTACATGGGCTGTCCTTACGGTTCGTATCCAGGATGCTAAAGCAGTGCTGGAATCTGAGCCGGATCAGACAACAGTTGATCAGGCATTTCAAAATCTGAAACAGGCTATACGTCTTCTGGAGAAGAAAGATGGGAAAGAAGACGAAGGCATTGTTTATAACAATGGTATTTACGAAGGACGATCTCTTTGTGTGCCGGATGATGATGCGGATTTTGAACCATATAATCTTACACTAAAGATTACTGTACGAAACGATAAAATTGTCGCAATCACAGATATTCAAGGTGATGGTGCCAGTGATAATCAGTCTTATATTCAGAAAGCTGCTTATGGTAAAAGCGGAACGACCGGTGTAGTAGACCAGATTTTGAATTCTGGTGTTGCGGACAACATTGACGTAGTATCTCGCGCGACCTGTTCTTCGAATGCAATTATGGAAGCTTGCAAAAATGCGTTGGAAGGGGCAAAAAAATAATGAAAAATTTTATTATACGAGCTAGTTCACTTGCAGTGATTGTACTGATGCTATTCGGCTACAATGAAGTGTTAAATGTCCGTGCAAAGGATGAACAGATTGCAAAGCTTCAGGCATCACTGGATGAAGACACAGCGAATACTGGACAGTCACAGAATTCTTATACAGATGGTACTTATGAAGGAGAAGGAGCCGGATTTGGTGGATCAATCGATGTAAAAGTAACTATTGAAGATGGTCAGTTGAAAAATATAGAAATTATCAGTGCTGAAAATGAAGACGGAACCTATCTGGAAACTGCAAAAGGTGTCATCTCAAAAATTCTGGATGCCCAGACACCGGAAGTTGACGTAATGAGTGGTGCAACATTCAGCTCAACAGGAATCAAGGATGCAGTCGCAGATGCATTACAAAAGGCAGGAAATTAATGTGAATATATTAGAAAAATATCTGACAGATAGATTTACAATAAAACAAGTAAAAAAAATACATATATGGTTACGGACAGGAATACAACTTTTCTTCTTTTTATTGTTTCCTTCTGCATATACTGCGGCCTTTGCAGGAATTAAGTATATTTTTACCCAGATTGGTGCGGGGGAAATGGTTTCAGTATCATCCTTTGTTACAGTTCTGATCGTCCTCTGTGGTTATACGATTATTTTCGGAAGATTCTTCTGTGGCTTTGCCTGTGCATTTGGCACATTGGGAGATGCAGTACACACAGGGTATGTCTGGTGCTGCAAAAAGCTTAAGAAAAAACCGGTTGTTCTCAGCCAGATGATAAGTACTCGCTTATCTGTATGCAAATATTTGATATTACTCATGATTGTGTTGATGTGCTATGCCGGAATTTATTCCAAAGCACAGGGAACAAGCCCGTGGGATGTATTTTCCATGATCCATGCAGGTAATCTGAAACTCGCAAACTATATACCGGGACTGATTATTTTATTACTGATCTTAGTTGGCATGTGTGTACAAGAACGCTTTTTTTGCAGATTTTTATGCCCAATGGGAGCAATCTTTTCCCTGCTTCCGGTACTGCCGATTTTTTCACTTAGAAGAGACCGCAGTTCTTGCATTCCAAAATGCAGTGGATGTACACGGAAATGTCCTTCAGATATACAGCTCCCGGATAATGGCTCCTGGGAAATCAGCGCTGATTGTTTTCAATGTCAGAAATGTATGGATGTCTGCCCGAAAAGTAATGTACATTGTGCTGTAAATGACCACTTCAGAAAGATAACTCTACGCGGAAACGAAATTATATTTACTGTACTCAAGGCATTATTGTTACTCGGCATATTTATCTTGCTTGGAATCTAGAGAATTATTTGATGATTTATTCTGACACTATGAAGAATCCATCTGGAGAAGAAAAATGAAAATAACTGTAAACAGAAAAAAAGATTTTATACTCATTATCAGTGTATTACTTCTTGCCGTAGCGCTTTTGGGAATACAGAAAGCATATGGAAGCAGTGGGAATACAGTAACGGTCACGGTGAATCATAAAGTATATGGCACCTTTAGCCTCGATCAGGACAAGACCATACAGATTAAAAATGAATACGGAATGAATATAGTCCGGATTCAGAATCATGAAGTCTGGATGGAAGAGGCTGACTGTCCGGACGGCTACTGTATGGAGCAGGGACATATCAGCCATAGTCACCAGACTCTGGTCTGCCTGCCACACAAACTGGTCGTAGAAATATCGAATGATTCTGAAAATGAGACATCTGAGGAAATCGATATTGTATCAAATTAATCTTTCAACGAAATGGGGTGAAAAGAGAATGACAAGAAGTCAAAAAATATCTTACTGTGCAGTCTTTACAGCACTTGCGATGATATTCAGCTATGTTGAAGCGAGTTTGCCGATTAATTTCGGAGTGCCCGGAATGAAGCTGGGACTTGCGAATCTGGTGATCGTAGCGGGATTATATTATCTGAATGAAAAAGATGTATTAATTATTTCCGTGACCCGTATTTTACTGATGGGGCTGTTATTTGGAAATGGCATGTCCTTGATCTACAGTCTTACCGGTGGAATGCTCAGCTATCTGATTATGATATTAATGAAAGAGAAAACAAACTTATCTGTATTAGTGATAAGTATCAGTGGTGGAATTACACACAATATCGGCCAGTTAATAGCGGCTTCACTTGTAGTAAGTAATTTCCATATCTTTTATTACTTCCCGGCACTTCTGATTGCCGGAACCATTACAGGCTTATTGATTGGAATTGTATCTGAAAGAATATTGAAAATCCTGAAGCCTAATTTTTTGATTAATGGTTAGATGTTTCTAACTATTAATAAATTTTATCAATAACTAATTTTAAGGAGGAGACAATGAAGAAGAAAAATGTCGAAACCCAAGTAATTACTATTATGATGGCTGCTTCCATGGCAGCAAGTATCTGCCCTGCAGTACCTGCACTTGCTGTTACAAAGAATCAAGTGGCTGCAGACGGAACCTACACAAAAACAGCACACGTTACAAAAACAGAAGAGGATGTCGATGATAATTGGAATGAATATGATGTTGAGGTCACTTTATCTGTAGAAGATGGTAAGCTGAAAGATATTTCTGTATCACCGAAAACCGGATATGATTCTGGAAATGATTCATATTTCAACAAGGCTTATAACAAGTCGAAAGGAATTAAAACAAAATTAGCAGGCACAGACGCAACAGAAGATTCCATTAACAGCTGGGATACTGTATCTGGTGCAACCAGAACTTCTAAGGCAATTAAAGAAGCTGCGTTAGAAGCCATCCAGTCAGCTCCTGAGGCGAGCGTAGCAGTGACTGTGGACACAACATCCCTGGAAGCATTTATTAAAAGTGCCGAGGCATTAACTGAAAGTGACTATACAGCAGATTCCTGGAGTGCATTAAAAACAGCACTTGCATCTGCAAAAACAGCACTTTCTGAAAAGAAATCCCAGGATGCTGTGGATAAAGCTGCTTCTGATTTGAATACTGCGATTCAGGGACTGAAAAAAGCTGAAGTTACAACAGAAAGTTATGTTCTTATGAACATTCCCTATGCTGCATTTTATGAGTCAGACGGAGTAACAAGCGTTGATAGTGTATCTTCCGCAACATTAAACAAAACAAGAAATTCAAATCTTGCAGCTGGTTCTTATCACGTTGATCCGAATGGAAGCGACATTACAGGTATTACATTCCCGGTTAAAATCAGTAATCTGGAGGCTCTGAAAAATTATACTCAGATTACCGATAAAAGCTCTGTTTCTATTACTGTAACGAATAAAGGAAAGACAAGTACAACAGAGTATAAAGGAAAAGATGCTTTGTTTGAAAGTGCCTCCTATTCTTATTATATTTTATCTGAAGCCCCATCTTATTACAAAGAGGCAACTGTAAATGCAGATGGAACATTGTCATTTAGTGAAGTGAAAGGTGCTTCTAAGACAACACTGAATGATGTAAAGTCTGAATTCACTACAAATACAAAGTATGGAGATTATCAATTGAATTTCGATAATCTGCCAGATTCTATGAAAACAGTTTTTGGTGTTGTGATCAGCACAAAAGAAGGTGGAAACTATGGCCTTCGCCAGGTAGAAAATATCTGGAGAAACTCTGAACTTGCATGGAGTACTGGCTTTGTGACAACAACACATGGATGCACACTTTCCTATGAGCCGTACAAAGCTATGATGGGACAGACCATTAACAAAGTTACTTATTATACAGATGCCGGTATTTATGAACTTCCAATGGATCAGAAAGTGCCAGTAAAATTTGATGGTGAAGTTTCAGCTGCTGATGCTTCTATAGATGTGGAAAATATTCAGAGTTCTGTTACAGTTACGAATCTTCCAGAGGATTTTCAGGAGGAATATGAATTAACAGATTCAGACAAAACGGTTGTTGCTAAAGATTCTTATACTGTAAATGTGACAACTGATGCAAAAGGAAATGTTACAAGAACACTTGTTTTTAACAGTAAGCCTAAAAAGGGAAGATATACACTTACATTAAAAGATAAATCCGGAAAATATGCCGATATCTCTACTACATTTAATATGTATACAGAAGCTGTTCCGGTTCAGTATAATGAAAAGAACGATGCACCGGCATTAGAGAAAACAGATGCTGCATCCGATGAAGATTTTAAGACTTATCTGAAATCAATTAAGTCTGTAACTGTGAATGGAACGTCCTATGCAGCAAGTGGAAGAAGAGCTGTGAAACTAATTAATGAAGATGGTTCCTTAGACCTTACAAAAGATGCTTTCAAAGATAAAAAACCAGGAGATGCTTTTACAATCACCGTCGTAGAAGATGGATATAAAGCGTATACATTTACATATCAGGTACCAGTTACAGGCAGTGACTATACTTATGTGTATGCAGGTCTTAGCTGGTCTGAATACTGGGCATCCGAAGGCGTACTAGCTGCCGGAAGTACTGAATCTTCCGAAGAGCTGGATTCCCGTGGAGAAGCAGATAAGGGAGCTTTTGACGTTGTAACAAGAGCAACTACAAATCACGGACTGCATAGAGGAAGTTTCCAGTGTACAGCTGTGATTGAGACAAAAGATGGAACTACATATAATCTGGCATACTGGAAGGATAAAGACACCTTTGTAACAACAGACGGACAGGAAGTTGCATTTGCAAATGTGAAAGCAAACATAAAAGATTACAAAGTTACAGGGCTAAAATATGTTCCTGTAAAAGTAAAGACTTCTGATTATGAAGCTTTCAAAGAAAAATATACTATTGTAGAAAAAGATGGCACATTAGCCGGTGGATATGGTGAAGTAAATCTTAAGTCTTATACAGCAACCGCTGATGTGACAGAAAATACAAATGGTTTGAAAACTGCTACAAAAAATGCGGATGGAACATTCTCATTCAGCGAAAGAGCAAATGGAACCTATTCCGGATTAAAGGACATCCAGTTAAAAACTGCAACAGACCTTGAGCCGACAGTAAAAGAAGGAGATGGAAGCTTCGGAGAATTTCTTCGTGTTGATTTCAATGGAGATTATGGTGACCTTGGCGCTAATATGCAGGCAGTAAAATGGACTTATTATGGAGATGATGCAACTTACACTAATGCTAAAGCAAGCTATGGTACTAAATTTGCTGCTGATAACTGGATGCATAAATCCATGGGAATCCAGCTTGGTCTGACAGATTCCGTCCGCTGCCAGCTCCCGTCAGGAACAGATGGGACCGGTTACTGGAGTTTGACTATATACGCACTTGGATATGAAGACTACACTTATACATTCCAGGTAAGAGAAGAAAATATCGCACAGCCAAAAGCGGCTGATCAGAAAGATATTGATGCATTACAGGCAAAAGTAGACGAAGCGAAAGGATTGAATAAAGTAAATTATACAGCTGACAGCTGGAGTTCTATGGAGACGGAGCTGACAGAATCGGAAGAATTGTTGAAAAAAGATTCTTTATTAAGTGCGGAAGTTAAAACCCAGCTCCAGCATATGACAGATGCACTTGACAGACTTGTACAAAAAGAGGCTGATCTTACAAAATTAAATGAAGCAATCGGAAGAGCAGAAGGTTCCAATTACAATGAAGCAGATTATACAGCTGACAGCTGGAAAGCTTACACAGATGCATTAGCAGCTGCAAAAGCATTAACAACAAGTGAAAATACACTTCTTCAGTCCGATGTAGATGCTGCTATGGATAATCTGAACAAAGCTATCAATGCTCTTACGAAAGCTGAAACACCTGTTGACCCGAATGTAGTTTCTACAACTTCACTTGAAAAAGCAATCAAAGCAGCAGAAGACTTAAAAAAAGCTGACTATACAGCAGACAGTTGGAAAGAACTTCAGAATGCACTTAGTGCTGCAAAAGCTGCATTAAATGAGAAGAAGGATCAGGCAACTGTAGATGCTGCAACAGAAAATCTGAACAAAGCTATCAGTGCACTTGTAAAAGCAGGTTCTGCTAAGGAGAAAAAGACTCCGGCAGCACAGACATCTGAACTGAAGAATACTTCTGGAACTGATACGAAAAAAACAAGTGGAAAAGTTAAGACAGGAGATCCGGCATCTGTATTTGGCTGGCTGACACTGGCAGTATCTTCACTTGGAGCAGGTGGATTTGCACTGAAGAGAAGAAAAAGAAGAGATGATAAATAGTATGCATAGTGTTGCTGTTGACTAACATTTATTTCTCGATCTACAATAAGAAAAAAGCAAAGAAGGTGCGAGTATGCAGGCTTTGTCAACAGCAGCACCCGGTAAAGTATATACCATCAAATGGATGTTCGGCCTCCCCGAGGTTCTGGATATCATCCGTAACTGTCAGATTGAGGAGGGCAGTGAAATCCGAGTCTTTAAAAAGTTCAATGGTGGTCTGATTATCGGGAACAAACACAAAAGAATCGCAATTAGCGATGATGCAGCGGCAAGAATACAGGTTTAAAGTTGTATTTTATGATACTCTTAAAAAAGTATTTGTCGTAAGAAAAAAGAAGTATGTGAATCCATTTAAGGTGTTTCATGCTTCTTTTTCTTATATCTGAACAGCATTTTTATCATTTACATATGCAGATATCAAGGAAAAATCTAAATTATGATATCATATATTTTGAGGATAGCCGTATTACTTTTATTTGAATTTGTCAATAGTTTAACAATTATTTCTTGTATAAAATTACATACAAAACACATGAATTGTACTCTCTAAAATGCAATTTCTCAGTGAAATTGCACAAAATCAAGTACAAGAGCTTTTTGATTAATTGTACTCATTTAAATACTTGCAATCGAAAAAAACCGATGCTATACTGTGCCCGTAAAAAGAAATACATATTTAGGAAAAGGAGATGTAAAGATATGGCACAGTACGAACAGTGGGCAGGATTTAAAGGAAGAAACTGGACACATTCTGTAGATGTTAGAAGTTTTATCCAGGATAACTACACTCCATATGAAGGAGATGACTCTTTCCTGGAAGGACCAACTGAAGCAACCAACAAATTGTGGGGAAGACTTCAGGAGCTTCAGAAAGAAGAGCGTGCAAAAGGCGGCGTTCTTGATATGGAAACAGATGTAGTATCCGGACTGACAGCATATGGCCCAGGGTATATCGACGAGAGTATGAAAGACCTTGAGCAGGTTGTAGGTCTTCAGACAGACAAGCCTCTTAAGAGAGCATTCATGCCTTACGGTGGAATTAAGATGGCAGAGCAGGCTTGTACAACTTATGGATATGAGCCAAATCCAAAACTTCATGAAATCTTTACTAAATATCATAAAACACACAATCAGGGAGTTTTCGATATCTATACACCAGAGATGAAAAAAGCTCGTCATAACAAAATCATTACAGGACTTCCAGATACTTACGGACGTGGACGTATCGTTGGTGATTATCGTCGTGTAGCTCTGTATGGAATTGATTTTCTCCTTGAGAAAAAACAGTATGATTTTGAGCGTTACGCAAGACACGGCATGAAAGGTACAGACTTCCGTCTTCGTGAAGAGCTTGCTGATCAGATGAGAGCACTTCGTGATATGAAAGAAATGGCTGCTGCTTACGGTTATGACATTTCACAGCCTGCAAAAGATGCAAAAGAGGCTGTACAGTGGTTATACTTTGGTTATCTTGCAGCAATCAAGACTCAGAACGGTGCTGCTATGAGTGTTGGACGTGTGTCTACTTTCCTTGATATATATATTGATCGTGATATTAAAAACGGTAAGCTTACAGAGAAAGATGCTCAGGAATTGATTGATCATCTTGTAATGAAGTTCCGTATGGTTAAATTCGCAAGGATTCCTTCTTACAACGAACTGTTCTCAGGAGATCCGACATGGGCAACTCTGGAAGTAGCCGGACTTGGACAAGATGGACGTTCTATGGTAACAAAGAATGATTATCGTTTCCTCCATACATTAAAGAACATGGGTCCTTCTCCAGAGCCGAACTTAACAGTTCTTTATTCTTCAAGACTGCCAGAGAACTTCAAGAAATTTGCTGCTCGCATTTCTGTTGAGACAAGTTCTATCCAGTATGAAAATGACGATGTTATGCGTCCGGTATGGGGTGATGACTACAGCATTTGCTGCTGCGTATCTGCCACAGAGACTGGTAAAGAGATGCAGTTCTTCGGAGCTCGTGCAAATCTTGCAAAATGCTTAATGTACGCAATCAACGGTGGTGTTGATGAGAAGACAAAAGCACAGGTTGGACCAAACTATCAGCCAATCACATCTGAGTACCTTGACATCGATGAAGTACTTGCTAAATATGACGAGATGATGGAGTGGTTGTCCAAGTTGTATGTTGATACACTGAACATGATCCACTACATGCATGATAAATATTACTATGAAGCAGCGCAGATGTCCCTCATCGATACAGATGTAAAACGTTCATTCGCTACAGGTATCGCAGGATTCTCACATGTAGTAGATTCCTTAAGCGCTATCAAATACACAAAGGTTAAACCAATCCGTGACGAGGACGGAATTGCCGTTGACTTTGAAATTGAGGGAGACTTCCCAAGATATGGTAATGATGATGACCGTGCAGATGACATTGCAATCTGGCTTCTGAAGAAATTTATGCACAAATTAAGCAAATGCCATACTTACAGAGAGTCTACACCGACAACATCTATCCTTACAATTACATCAAACGTTGTATATGGTAAGGCTACAGGATCTCTTCCAGATGGAAGAAAAGCAGGAGAGCCATTATCTCCAGGAGCTAACCCATCATACGGTGCAGAAAAAGCAGGACTCCTTGCTTCCTTGAATTCTGTTGCTAAGCTTCCATATGAACTTGCATTAGATGGAATTTCTAATACACAGACAATCAGCCCAGGAGCACTTGGACACAATGATGAAGAGAGAAGTGTAAATCTTGCACACGTATTAGATGGATACTTTGATCAGGGAGCTCATCATCTGAATGTCAATGTATTTGGCACAGAGAAACTGATCGATGCTATGGAGCATCCAGAGAAACCAGAGTACGCAAACTTTACAATCCGTGTATCTGGATACGCTGTAAAATTTATCGACCTGACTCGCGAGCAGCAGTTAGATGTAATTTCCAGAACATGCCATAAAGAAATGTAATTTTCACACATATAAGACCTCGTGTTTGACAATGCTCTTCGCGGGGTCTTATAATTAATTATGTAAATTTTCAAAATAATAAACCATTATTGAAAATACATTTTTAAAAATATATAGATAGGAGATTGTTATTATGGAAGGATACATTCATTCCACAGAAAGTTTTGGTTCTGTAGATGGACCAGGAGTTCGCTTTGTCATTTTTACTGCAGGATGTCCCATGCGTTGTCAGTTCTGTCATAACCCGGATACATGGAATATGAAAGCGGGTACACTGACTTCTACGGATGACCTGATCAAAAAAGCCCTCAGATATCGTTCTTACTGGGGGGATGAAGGTGGCATTACTGTCAGTGGTGGTGAACCGCTTCTTCAAATTGATTTTCTGACTGAACTTTTTAAAAAAGCAAAGGAAAATGGAATTCATACAACACTAGATACAAGTGGTAATCCTTTCACAAGAGAAGAACCTTTCTTTAGCAAATTTAATGAATTAATGCAATATACAGATCTCATTTTGCTTGACATCAAACACATTGATGAAAAGGAGCATATACGTCTGACAGGGCATACGAATAAAAACATCTTAGATCTGGCAACTTATCTGTCTGATATGAAGAAGCCTGTCTGGATCAGACATGTTCTTGTTCCTAAGCGCAGCGACAAAGATGAATATCTGGACAGACTGCATGAATTCATTCTGACTCTTCATAATGTAGAACGCGTAGAAGTTCTACCATATCATACACTTGGTGCATACAAATGGAAAGAACTTGGTATGGAGTATCCATTAGAAGGAATTGATCCTCCGACTGCTGAGCGTGTAGAGAATGCCAGAAAACGTCTTGGAGCATTTTAAATAATACCAATTTATAATTTGATAAAAGAAACATATAGCTTATGATATTTTAAAGCTGTGTGTTTCTTTTTTACTTCAGTAATGAAAGACATACCTTCATTCATACATTATTACAAACGATATTTTCATAAACTGAAAAATGGAGTTTTATGAGTATAGATTTGGAAAATAGCAAAAGAAAAGCTGCCAAAGCATCCAAATTTCCAGAAGATGTTGTTCTTGGAATGCCTAATGTTGAAATTCTGGGACATTCTGAAATGCGAATTGAAAATTATCGGGGACTGATTGAATATACAGATCAACTCGTTAGAGTTCAGACAAAAATCGGTCAGATACGAATTACCGGAAATCACCTTCAAGTTGATTCTTATACAAATGATGATATGAAAATTACGGGGAAAATTCAGAATATTGAATATCAGACATAAGGTGGAGGATTCATTCATTGCTTTTAAAAATATATCAATATATTCGCGGATATGTAAGAATCCGGATTACCGGTCATCGTATGGAACGTTTTATTAACGCATGCAATTACCGAAAAATAAAAATCTGGGATTTATCAGCCAGCGATGGCTCTTACGAAATGAATCTATGGGTAAAAGATTTCAAAAAGCTGCGTCACATTTCTCATAAAACTTCCACAAAAATTACGATTGTAAAAAAATATGGACTTCCTTTTTATCTGTTTGACCATCGAAGACGCAAGCTTTTCTTTGCTGGCATATTTGCTGCCACCGTTTTGCTATTGATAATGTCTGGTTATATCTGGGATATTGAAATCCTTGGCACACATACACAGACCGAAGAAGTCATAAGAACATTTCTAAAGGAGAATCATGTGAATACCGGCATACGGCGCGGAAACATTGATTGCGACCGTATTGTAAAAGATATTCGGAAAGGATTTGACGACATCATCTGGGTATCTGCATCTATAGAGGGAACCAGACTGATCATTCAAATCAAAGAAAACGAAGATGCTAAAATAGATAATAAAACAGATATAAAAGAGGATATATATCCAAATTCTGATGCTGGGACGGACCTTGTTTCAGATTGCACAGGGACTATTGTACGCATTATCACTCGAAAAGGTATTCCTATGGTGCGGGAGGGAACATCTGTAAATCCAGGTGATATTCTTGTTTCCGGTCAGATTCCTATTCTTAATGATGCAAAAGAGATCACAGGATATGAGTCCTGTCATTCAGATGCTGATATTTTCATCCAGACTCAGATTCATTACGAGAATACTTTGCCCAGAAAATACGTAAAAAAAACAAGTGTAAAGTTCCCCCGTTTGTTCTATCTGTATTTTCGCATTGGTAAATATCGTCTGTCACCATTTTTCATCTGGTCTCCGTATGAACATTATTCAAAAAGCACAATGGAGTCACGGCTGAAACTTCTAGATCATTTTTATCTGCCGGTATATATCGGCGTTGTAGGTCTGACCCCTTATAAACCTGTTATGAAAAAATATACAGATCAACAGCTTCAAGACAAATTGAACAGATATTTCTTAAGATATTGTGAAGATTTAGATAAAAAGGGGGTAGAAATTATTCAGAATGATGTTAAAATAGACACAGGGTCAAAAGAGGGAGCTATATCTGGTACACTGACCATCATCTGCAATACCGGACAGTCCCGACAATCTGAGATTCCGCAGCTTCCGAATGATCCGGAAGAACAAATTGAACAATTAGGAGAATAAGATATATGGGAATTATGGAAACTGTTCTTGAAATCCCGGCTGAGCATGAAGCAAATGTATTCGGTCAATTTGATGCTTTTGCAAAAAAGATTGAGCGCTCCCTTCATGTGACACTGATTTCCAGAGATGGTGTTGTCAAGATCATGGGGGACAGCAATGCTGTAGAGCGCGCAAGAAATGTACTCTCACAGCTTCTTGAATTATCCCGTCGAGGTAACACGATTTCAGAACAAAATGTGAATTATACGCTGGCACTTGTCATGGAAGACAGTGAAGATAATGTCTTGGAAATTGATAAAGATATTATCTGTCACACCTTACAGGGGAAGCCGATAAAACCAAAGACACTTGGGCAAAAACAGTATGTAGATGAAATTCGGGAAAAAATGATTGTCTTTGGACTAGGTCCTGCCGGGACAGGAAAGACATACCTGGCCATGGCTATGGCAATCACTGCATTTAAAAATAATGAAGTTGGAAGAATCATTCTGACAAGGCCTGCCATTGAGGCGGGAGAAAAGCTTGGATTTCTTCCGGGAGATCTGCAAAGCAAGATCGATCCTTATCTGCGTCCGCTTTATGATGCTCTTTATCAGATTATGGGAGCAGAAAGCTTTTTAAAAAATTCTGAAAAAGGGCTGATTGAAGTTGCACCACTTGCATACATGCGTGGACGTACATTAGACAATGCATTTATCATTCTGGACGAGGCTCAGAATACAACTCCGGCGCAGATGAAGATGTTTTTAACAAGAATTGGATTTGGCTCAAAAGTTGTAATTACCGGTGATGAGACACAAAAGGATTTGCCAGGTGGTCAGACTTCCGGACTTGATGTAGCTGTCCGTGTTGTCGGCAAGATCAATGACATTGGAGTATGCCGTCTTACAAGCAAAGATGTTGTCCGCCATCCGCTTGTCCAGAAAATTGTAAAAGCTTACGAAGAGTACGAGACAAAGACACAGAACAAATCAAGAAATCGCAGCCGAGAGAAAAGGAGAAAATCATGACATTATTTTATGAAGAAGAAGGAGCATTAAAGCTCCCTTTTGATTGCCAGGCGCTTGCCCGTGAAGTCATAAATGGCGCATTGGAATATATTCATTGTCCATATGAAGTTCAGGTCAATCTCTTACTCACTATGAACGATGAGATTCATGAGATGAACCTGGATTTCCGTAACATTGATCGTGCAACAGATGTACTTTCTTTCCCGATGCTGGAATATGAAACTCCGGGAGACTTCTCTCATTTTGAAAGTGAAGAAGACTGCTTCGATCCGGAGACAGGTGAGCTTCTGCTTGGAGATATTGTGATTTCCAAAGAAAAAGTTATCGCACAGGCTGAAGAATACGGTCATTCCGTCAAACGTGAATACGCTTTCCTGATTGCACACTCGGTCCTTCATCTTTCCGGTTATGATCATATGGAAGAAGAGGAACGTATTGAAATGGAGACTCTTCAGCGTGAAATTTTAAATGAGCTAAATATATTACGTTAACATGGAGTAAATTATGAGTAAAAACAAAAGTGAAACCGGGAAGAACTTTCTCGTTCAGGGTTCCATTCTGGCTATAGCCGGAGTCATAACTAAAATTATCGGAGCAGTGTACCGAATTCCCCTCGTAAATATACTGGGTGATAAAGGTATGGGCTACTACGGAGTCGCATTTCAGATTTACGCGATCGCACTTACACTGACTTCTTACAGTCTGCCCCTTGCAGTATCCAAGCTTGTCTCTGCAAGACTTGCAACAGGACAATATAAAAATGCATATCGCGTCTTTCGGGGTGCCATGACATTTGCAATTGCAGCAGGCGGTATCGTCGGTGCCATCATATTCTTTGGCGCTGATTTTATCGCATCGAATCTGATGGCAATGAAAATGAGTGCGTTAGCTTTGCGAGTACTGGCTCCGTGCATTCTGATCGTGGCAATTCTTGGGGTATTCCGTGGATTTTTCCAGGGAAATGGATCCATGGTTCCGACGGCTGTTTCCCAGATCATCGAACAGATTGTCAATGCAGTTGTCAGCGTAGTCGGTGCTTACATGCTCCTTAAGGTTGGTAAAGAAGTTGCTGCCCAGAAAAATAACGATTCTTATGGTGCGGCTTATGCAGCATCTGGCGGTACACTAGGTACAGTGATGGGAGCACTTGCTGCGTTATTATTTTTATTTTTCTTATTTTTAGCTTTCCGGAAGAAATTCCGCCGTCAGATGGAGCGTGATCGTAGAAATAAAACTGAAAGTTATAAGAGAGTTTTTAAAGTGCTTCTGTTAACGATTGCACCTGTTATTTTAAGTGCAACGGTCTACAATCTTTGTGGTGTTGTAGATAATGCTATGTTTGGGACAATTATGTCTATTCAGGGGCATAAAGAAAGCGAATATGCCGCCCTTCTTGGTATTGTAACCGGAAAATACGATACACTGATGAATGTGCCTCTTGCGATTTCCAGTGCCTTTGGATCTTCCTTGATTCCAAGCATTGTTCTTACTGCAAAGACCGGAAACCGTAGACAGGTTCATGAAAAGATTGATATTTTTACGCGTTTTAATATGATTATTGCGATTCCATGTGCAGCCGGATTTATCGTACTGGCAAAACCACTTCTGGATTTATTATTCTTTACGGAGAATAATACTCTTGGCGGTGTATTATTACAGATGGGAGCAATCTCTGTTGTATTTTACAATCTTTCTACTGTAACGAATGCAGTGCTTCAGGGACTCGATAATATGATGGTACCGGTAAAGAGTGCCGCCATCTCTCTTGTTATACATATCATCTCCCTGTTCCTTATGATGGTTGTTTTCAAATGGGGCATTTATGCAGTTGTTTTGAGCAAGATTGTTTTTTCTCTTTCTACCTGTATTTTAAATGCACACGCATTGAGAGAACGAATCGGATATGTTCAGGAGCAGAAGAAAACATTTGTCATACCGGCAATTGCATCGATCATTATGGGGATCGTTACACTTGTTGTACATTTGTTATTTGAATTGTTCGTAGGAACAAGAATTGCAACTGTCATTGCATTGTGTGTTGCTGTTGCAGTTTACGGCGTTGCGCTTGTACTTCTTGGAGGTGTAACAGAAAAAGAGCTATCTTCCATGCCAAAGGGACCAATGTTAGTCAAAATATGCAAGAAAGCTCATTTATTCCGTTCCTAGGCTGTTCTTAATGCTGCATGACACGGATCATGAATAGAAGTAAATAATAAAGTCAATACTGTACTTAAAAAGGAGATATTTCCATGAAAAGTAAGTACAGTATTGGCTTTTTAAGTTGTTGTGCATGCCTGATCATTGCCATGACATTTGCATATCAGTTCAGTTATCAAAAAGCAAAGGCGAGAGCTGAAAAACTAAAAATAGAAGAGCAGCAGACCATGGAAAATGAAGATTCATCTTCTGTCACGACCGGCAGCAAGGCTTCCAAAAATGACTGCTATTATCTGATGGAAGTGAACGGATACATTGTTGTGTATTTCAGCGATAAGAAAACACCTTATGAGTATACAGACATTCATTATGATGAACTTCCAGAACTTTTAAGACAGGAAATCAGAAATGGAAAGTACATTGAAAGTACCGCTGAGCTTTATGGCTTTCTCGAAAATTATTCCAGTTAATGTATACAACAGAAATATCGTAAATATACAACGAATGTACAAATGTATCGTTGATTTTTCTGTAGACTTCTTGTTCCGGATAGTGTAAGATAAATAGATGACGTCTTTATTAAGAAAGGAACGAAAGCACATGGACGAAAGCAAAATTGCCCGTATTAATGAACTCTATCACAAATCCAAAGAGGTCGGATTAAGCGATGCAGAATTAAAAGAACAGCTTATCTTAAGAAAAGAATATATTGACAGCGTCCGCCGTAATCTTAGGGGACAGCTTGACAACATTTCTGTCAAAGAGGCAGATGGAAGTATTACGAATCTAGGTGAAAAATATGGAAACAAAAAAGTCCATTAGGCAGATTATCCGTAAGCAACGCAAAGAACTGGATCCTATGATCTGGCAGTCACAGACGGCTGAAATCTGTCGCAAGACATGCGAACTGGATATATTCCGGGAAGCAACAGATATTTATTGTTATATAGATTTTGGAGGGGAAGTGGGGACTCGGCCACTTATGCTGGAAGCCTGGAAACTCGGAAAAACTGTCTGGGTTCCGAAAGTTCACGGCGAAACAATGGATTTTTATGAAATTACTTCTTTTGATGAATTAAAACCTGGTGCTTATGGTATTCTCGAGCCCGATGCCGGAATACCTGCATCGGCAGACGACGGACTTATGATCATGCCAGGAGTTGCCTTTGATACAAACCGCAATCGTGTCGGCTATGGAGGCGGTTATTATGACCGATATCTGGAGTCACATCCTCAGCTTCATACACTGGCACTGGCTTTTGATATGCAAGTCTTATTTGAAGTCCCGGCAGAGGAACAAGATATTAAGCCACAGCTTCTTGTGACAGAAACAAACATTTATCAGGAAGGATAATATTATATATGGAATTACCAAAAGATCCAGTCATGCTTCTTAGCGTGATCAATACAGAACTCAGAGATAAATATCCATCGCTGGACGCACTATGCGAAGACCGCGAAATCACGAAAACATCTATTACAGATACGTTGAAAGGGATTGATTATGAATACGATAACATCAGGAATCAATTTGTCTGATCCTGCACCGCATAAGGAACCGGAAAGACAATATTATTTCATAGAAAAAGCGAAAGAATACGTAAGAAAAGAAGCAGAAGAAGCAGGAAGGCCGATGACTTTCTGCGTCACAACCTTTGGGTGTCAGATGAATGCGCGCGATTCGGAAAAATTACGTGGAATTCTACTTGAAATAGGCTACGAAGAAGCGGCGGAAGAAGAGGCAGATTTTGTAATCTTTAATACATGTACCGTCCGGGAAAATGCGAATACAAGAGTTTACGGACGCCTTGGTCAGTTAAAGTCACATAAAAAGAAAAATCCACATATGAAGATTGCCCTGTGCGGCTGTATGATGCAGGAACCTGAAGTTGTAGAAAAGCTTCGTACAAGCTATCGCTTCGTAGATCTTATTTTCGGCACCCATAACATTTATAAATTTGCGGAACTAATTACTGCAGTTTACGAAAGTGGCCGCATGGTCATTGATATCTGGAAAGATACTGATAAGATTGTCGAAGATCTTCCAAACGACAGGAAATATTCCTTTAAATCCGGAGTCAACATTATGTTTGGCTGCAATAATTTCTGTAGTTACTGTATCGTGCCATATGTAAGAGGACGTGAGAGAAGCCGCAAACCAGAAGCAATTGTACGGGAAATCGAACGTCTTGTAGCTGATGGTGTCACAGAAGTTATGCTTCTTGGACAAAATGTAAATTCTTACGGAAAGAACTTGGAAGAACCGTTGTCCTTTGCAGAACTACTACAAAAAATCGAGCAAATTGAGGGACTTCATCGAATCCGCTTTATGACTTCCCACCCAAAAGATCTTTCTGATGAATTGATCGAAGTGATGGGTAAGAGTGAAAAAATCTGTAAACACCTTCATCTTCCCGTACAATCCGGCAGCAGTCGTATTTTAAAGAAGATGAACCGCCATTATACAAAAGAACAGTATCTGGAACTGGTAGATAAAATCCGTGCCGCTGTGCCGGATATCTCTCTGACAACAGATATTATTGTCGGATTTCCTGGTGAGACAGAAGAGGACTTCCTGGAAACTTTAGATATCGTAAGAAAAGTGCGATACGACAGTGCGTTTACATTTATCTACTCCAAGAGAACCGGAACGCCTGCTGCCACAATGGAAGATCAGGTTCCGGAGGATGTTGTAAAAGATCGTTTTGACCGTCTCCTGAAAGAGGTTCAGACAATTGCAGCAGAGGTATGTGCTGTACACGAAGGAACCATTCAGGAAGTGCTGGTTGAATCTGTCAGTGACCATGATGATCATATGGTGACCGGACGACTCAGCAATAACATTCTTGTTCATTTCCAGGGAGATGCATCTATGATCGGCGATTATGTCAATGTGAAGCTGGATCAATGTAAAGGCTTCTATTATATTGGAGAACAGGTATAGAAAAATATACCAGTGATGCTATTGATAAAACGAGTAGAAAACGCTCACACTATTTTGTAAGAACAGATAGTGAGGGCGTTTTTATATGAAGAATAGCTTATCAAAGAAAAACATTTATTTAAAAAATATAAGTGAATATCTTGTACTATGGGCTGTCGGAGGATGCATTTATTATGGGATTGAAGTCTTATTTCGCGGTTTTTCACATATAAGTATGTTCATGCTTGGCGGACTGTGCATGCAGTTTTTTACATGGCAGGGGCGGCTGACAAATTGGCAGGACACTCTGCCAAGACAAATTACACGTTGTACGATCTTTGTTGTGAGTATGGAATTTATCACTGGAATTATCGTAAACAAATGGTATCACCTGGCAGTTTGGGATTATTCGGATATGCCATTGCAGTTATGGGGGCAGATTTGCCTTCCCTTTGCGCTTATTTTTTCTTTTTTATGTACTATGGGTATCCTTCTGTCCGGATATCTGCTCCATTGGTTCTATAAAGAACCAATGCCACATTACCGCATTTGGTAGTATTACATCATCCGTTTTGATATTTGATAAACATGTGGCAGGTAGTGATAACTAATTTTTTCCTGTTTGTCTAAAATTTCGACTTTCATGAAACAGGATGAGATGTTATAATATAAAGATGCCGAAGTTTCGAGATTGCCAATGGCATTCCTGAATTCACAAGTATTACACAAGAGGAGATAAAAAAGTGGCTGAATTAACACCTATGATGCAGCAGTATATGAAAACAAAAGAAGAATACAAAGACTGCATTTTATTTTATAGACTGGGAGATTTCTATGAGATGTTCTTTGATGATGCGCTGGTAGCATCAAAAGAACTGGACATCACCCTTACCGGAAAAAACTGTGGACTGGAAGAACGTGCACCGATGTGCGGTGTCCCGTTCCATGCAGTAGACGGTTATCTGAATCGGCTCGTATCTAAAGGTTACAAGGTCGCCATCTGCGAACAGATGGAAGATCCGGCAACTGCAAAAGGAATCGTCAAACGTGAGGTTGTCCGGATTGCCACACCTGGAACGAACCTGGATATGCAGGCATTAGACGAGACAAAGAACAACTACATTATGTGTGTTGTTTACATGGAAGATCGTTTTGGGTTGTCTGTCGCTGATGTTACGACCGGCGATTATTTTGTTACGGAGATTAATACAGAAGAAAAACTGTTTGACGAAATTTATAAACTTATGCCGTCGGAGCTTATCTGTAATGAAGCATTTTTCATGAGTGGCATGAACATCGAAGATTTGAAGAACCGCCTTGGAATTACCATTTATTCACTGGATCCATGGTATTTTGATGATGCGATCTGTCAGGATACATTAAAAGAACATTTCAAAGTCGGATCATTGACTGGTCTTGGCCTTGCAGATTATGACTGTGGGATCATTGCTTCCGGAGCCCTTTTGATCTATCTGAAAGAGACTCAGAAGACATCTCTTTCCCATATGTCACGCCTGATTCCATATGCTGCCGGAAAATATATGCTTCTCGACAGTGCTACAAGACGGAATCTTGAACTTTGTGAGACTTTAAGAGAGAAGCAGAAGAGAGGGAGCCTTCTCTGGGTACTGGATAAGACGAAAACCGCCATGGGTGCCAGAAATCTCCGAAAGTATATTGAACAGCCACTGGTTCAGAAATATGATATTGAGAAACGTCTGGATGCTCTCAATGAGCTTTTAGATAACGCGATTTCAAGAGAAGAGATCCGGGAATATCTGTCGCCAATCTACGATCTTGAGCGTCTGGTCAGCAAGATTACATATCAGTCTGCGAACCCGAGAGATATGATTGCATTTGAAAGTTCTCTTTCTATGCTGCCTCATATCAAATATATTTTAAGTGAGATGACAAGTCCGCTTTTGAAAGAACTTTATGAAGATTTAGATACGCTGGAAGATCTGTGCACACTGATCAAAGATGCAATCAAAGAAGATCCGCCGCTTGCCATGAAGGAAGGCGGTATTATCCGCGACGGGTATAATCCGGAAGTCGATAAGCTCCGCTCGGCTAAGTCTGACGGGAAAGACTGGCTTGCAAAACTGGAAAGTGACGAGCGTGAGAAAACCGGCATCAAAAATCTAAAGATTAAATACAATAAAGTATTCGGCTACTATCTGGAAGTAACCAATTCTTTTAAAGATCTGGTTCCGGATTATTATACAAGAAAGCAGACCCTTGCCAATGCAGAGCGTTATATTATTCCGGAATTAAAAGAACTGGAGGATACGATTCTCGGTGCGGAAGATAAGCTTTATTCTCTGGAGTATGAGCTTTACAGTGATATCCGGAGCCGTGTAGCCAAAGATGTTGTCCGTGTCCAGAAAACTGCCAAAGTGATCGCCCAGATTGATACATTGGCTTCTCTGGCTCTTGTTGCAGAGCAAAATAATTATGTGCGTCCGAAGATAAATGAAAAAGGTGTCATTGACATCAAAGAGGGCCGTCACCCGGTAGTTGAGAAAATGATTCCAAATGATATGTTCATTTCCAATGATACATATCTGAACGATAAAAAAGACCGGATTGCCATTATAACCGGACCGAACATGGCCGGAAAGTCTACCTACATGCGCCAGACGGCCCTGATTGTCCTGATGGCTCAGATTGGCTCTTTTGTTCCTGCCGCCAAAGCCGACATCGGTCTGGTAGACCGTATTTTTACCCGTGTAGGAGCTTCTGATGATCTGGCAAGTGGTCAGAGTACATTTATGGTTGAGATGACGGAAGTCGCAAATATTTTAAGAAATGCCACTAGCAAGAGTCTTTTAATACTTGACGAGATTGGTCGTGGAACGAGTACATTTGATGGGCTCAGCATTGCCTGGGCAGTCATCGAACATATCAGTAACAGCAAACTTCTTGGTGCTAAAACTTTATTTGCCACACATTACCATGAGCTGACCGAGCTGGAAGGCAAAATAGATAACGTGAATAACTATTGCATTGCGGTTAAAGAGAACGGCGACGATATCATTTTCCTTAGAAAAATTGTCAAAGGTGGTGCGGACAAAAGTTATGGTATCCAGGTAGCGAAGCTTGCAGGGGTGCCGGAGTCTGTTACTGACCGGGCAAAGGAAATTGTAGAAGAACTGGTTCAGACGGATATTACAAGCCGGATCAAAGATATTGCTGTTCTGGGTGCCCCAAAACCTAAGGCGAAAAAATATGATGACGTGGATCTGGCTCAGATGTCATTGTTCGATACAGTGAAAGATGATGACGTATTAAAAGAGTTAAAAGAGCTTGATCTTGGAAACCTGACACCAATTGAAGCACTCAATACCCTTTATCAGCTTCAGAACAAATTAAAAAACAGGTGGTAGACCATGAGTAAGATACAGGTATTAGACCAGATTACAATTGATAAAATTGCCGCCGGGGAAGTCATAGAACGTCCGGCATCCGTAGTCAAAGAGCTTGCTGAGAATGCAATTGATGCCGGTGCGACTGCTGTAACTGTCGAGATCAAGGAAGGTGGCATTACATTTATGCGAATCGCTGACAACGGAATCGGAATTGATAAAGAAGATGTCCGTGCTGCATTTTTACGCCATTCTACAAGTAAGATCCGAAGTGCAGAGGATCTTGCACACATTTCATCTCTTGGTTTCCGTGGTGAAGCACTTTCCAGTATTGCAGCGGTCTCACAGGTAGAGCTTCTGACCAAGACAAAGGAAGCAGAATTTGGCGTGCGATATAAGATTGCCGGTGGAAAGGAAGAATCACTTGAAGATGCCGGTGCCCCGGATGGCACGACATTTTTGATCCGACAGCTTTTCTACAACACACCTGCCAGAAGAAAGTTTTTAAAAACTGCTATGACAGAGGCAAGTCACGTCGGAGACCTGGTTACAAGACTGGCGTTGTCTCATCCGGAAGTTTCCTTTCGTTTTATCAACAACGGTCAGGTTAAACTTCATACTTCCGGCAATGGAAATTTGAAGGATGTCATCTATCATATATACGGACGGGAGATTGCATCGAATCTGATTGAAGTAGATTTTGAAAGAAAAGGAATCCACATTACCGGATATCTTGGAAAGCCCTTGATTTCCCGCGGCAACCGTAATTTTGAAAATTATTTCGTAGATGGAAGATACATTAAAAGCAGTATCATCTCCAAGGCAATTGAAGACGGATATAAAGATTTTACTATGCAGCACAAATACCCATTTGTCGTACTTTACCTGGACGTAGACACAGAACATGTAGATGTTAATGTGCATCCGACCAAAATGGATGTCCGTTTTAATAATCAGCAGGAGATTTATAATACCCTGTTTGCGGCTGTCGATGACGGACTACATGAACGGGAGCTGATTCCCGAAGTGACATTGGATGATATAAAAATTCCAGAAGAACCGAAAGAGTCGAAGAAGGATCTGCCGAAAAAAAGTGAGGCAGAACATACCGAAAAGCTGCGAACTTCTTTGCAGTCACCACAAAATGAAGATGAAAAGCTGCAATACTTTATGAATGAGATGAAGAAGAGAGTATATTCTTACCATGAAGCGCTGCACGAAAACAAGCAAGAAACAACACATGCTTCATCCTATACAGACTCCTGTAAACCGCAGAAAAATGTATCAGTGCAGGACTCCTATAAACCACAGAAAAATATACCAGCTCCTGACTCCTGTAAGCCACAGAAAAATGTGCAGGCACAAAGCTCATATGAACCACAACAAAATATGCAGGCACAAGGCTCTCAGATTGCAGAGATGCCAAATTATACTGCAAGACAAGTTCCTGCGGAAAAACCACAGCAGCTCAATTTCTTTGAAGAAAAACTTCTGGAGCCACAGGCAAAAGCGGAACATAAGATTATCGGCCAGGTCTTTGATACTTACTGGCTGGTAGAATTTCATGATAACTTATATATTATCGACCAGCATGCAGCTCATGAGAGAGTTCTGTATGAACAGACATTGAAGGGCATGAAGACACGGGAGTTTACTTCTCAGCTTATTAGTCCGCCAATCGTACTGAATCTGTCTATGCAGGAGGCAGAACTTCTCAGGCTTTATATGGATCAGTTCACGCGGATTGGTTTTGAGATAGAAGAATTCGGACAGGATTCCTATGCAGTCCGCGCTGTACCGGACAATCTGTTCAGTATTGCAAAAAAAGAACTGCTCATGGAGATGATTGACAGTCTGTCTGATGAAATCAACCGAAATGCGCCATCTAATCTGATTGACGAAAAGATTGCATCTATGTCCTGTAAGGCAGCTGTCAAAGGAAATATGCGATTGAGCGCTGCAGAAGTAGACACATTGATCACGGAACTTCTGTCACTGGACAATCCTTATCACTGTCCACATGGGAGACCTACCATTATCGCCATGTCAAGGCGCGAACTGGAAAAGAAATTCAAACGTATTGTTTAATATCGAATATGAAAAATGTAAGGGATGATATATCATGCAAAAACAACCTTTAATCATTCTCACCGGACCTACTGCAGTCGGTAAAACAAAGGCTTCCATTGGTCTTGCAAAAGCAATCGGTGGTGAGATTATTTCTGCAGATTCCATGCAGGTCTACAAATATATGGATATTGGTTCAGCAAAAATCCGTCTGGAAGAAATGCAGCATGTCCCACATTACTTAGTAGATGAACTGGAACCAGACGATGAATTTCATGTTGTCTGTTTTCAACAGATGGCAAAAGAAGCTATGAAAAAGATCTATGCTGCCGGGCATATTCCAATCGTAGTAGGCGGAACCGGATTTTATATTCAGGCACTACTTTATGATATTGATTTTACAGATAATGATAATGACACCTCGCTCCGCGCAGAATTAGAAACATTTGCAGAAGGACATGGCGCAAAGGCACTTCATGAAAAACTTCGCGAAGTGGACCCAAAGTCGGCAGATACTATCCATGCAAATAATATAAAGCGGGTCATTCGGGCATTGGAATTTTATCAGAAAACCGGAATGAAAATTTCTGAACACAATGAAACAGAGCGGCAAAAAGAGTCGCCCTATCAATTTGTATATTTTATCTTAAATGATGACCGCAAGAACCTGTACCGCCGTATAGATCTACGAGTCGACCAGATGATAGAAGATGGGCTTGTCGCAGAAGTTAAGGCTTTAAAAGCGCGTGGTTATGACCGCAGTATGGTTTCTATGCAGGGACTTGGATATAAAGAAATTCTGGACTATCTGGACGGAGCATGCACATTAGAAGATGCCATTTACAAAATCAAACGAGATACAAGACATTTTGCAAAACGTCAGATTACATGGTTCAAGCGAGAGAAGCATGTGACATGGATTAATAAAAAAGATTACAATTATGATGAAGATAAGATTCTGGAAGTGATGCTCGAATCCATTAAAAAAGATATTTTGGAGGAACAATCATGTTAAATATAGAAGATATGTATCTGGAAATGGGAATCCGCAGAGAGGTTTACGATTTCGGAAGCCAGATTGAAGGAACTTTAAAAGAACGTTTTGATGCCATCGACAAAGTGGCAGAGTACAATCAGTTGAAAGTCGTGCATGCAATGCAGAAATGTAAAGTCAATGCCGGCTGTTTCAAATACGCCAGCGGATACGGTTATGACGACCCGGGACGTGACACACTGGAAGAAGTGTACGCAGAGATTTTTCATACAGAAAGTGCTCTTGTAAGACCGCAGATCACATGCGGAACTCACGCACTGGCACTGGCACTGGCTGCAAATCTGCGCCCGGGCGATGAGCTTCTATCTCCAGTCGGAAAACCTTATGACACATTGGAAGAAGTCATTGGAATCCGCCCATCGAACGGTTCTCTTGCGGAGTACGGAATTTCCTATCGCCAGGTAGATCTTCTGGAAGGCGGTGCATTTGACTATGACAATATCAAAAAAGCAATCAATGAAAAGACAAAGCTTGTCACAATCCAGCGTTCCAAAGGATATCAGACAAGACCAAGCTTTTCCGTCTCACAGATTGGAGAACTGATTGCATTTGTAAAGAGTATCAAACCAGACGTTATCTGTATGGTCGATAACTGTTACGGTGAATTTGTAGAGACGATTGAGCCAAGTGATGTGGGTGCAGATATGGTCGTTGGTTCCCTGATCAAGAACCCGGGCGGTGGACTTGCGCCAATTGGCGGATATATCGCAGGACGAAAAGATCTGATTGATAATTGTGGATACCGCCTGACTTCTCCAGGACTTGGAAAGGAAGTTGGTGCATCTCTCGGTGTCATGCAGTCCTTCTTCCAGGGACTTTTCCTGGCACCGACTGTGACAGCAGGTGCTTTAAAAGGAGCCATCTTTGCAGCAAACATCTACGAAAAATTAGGTTACAGTGTCATTCCAAATGGTACGGAGAGCCGCCACGATATTATTCAGGCAGTAGAACTTGGAACACCGGAAGGTGTCATCGCATTCTGTAAGGGAATCCAGGCTGCTGCCCCGGTTGATTCCTATGTCACACCAGAACCATGGCCGATGCCAGGATATGACAGTGATGTTATTATGGCAGCCGGAGCATTTGTTCAGGGATCCTCTATCGAGCTGAGTGCCGATGGTCCGATCAAAGAGCCATATGCAGTGTATTTCCAGGGCGGACTTACATGGCAGCATGCAAAGCTTGGAATATTAATGTCTTTAGAGTATCTGGTAAGAGAAGACCTTGTAACAGAGTTATAATATAAAGTTAAGGAGTTCAGATATGAAAACACTTGCAATTGTCGGAGGCGGTGCTTCCGGTATGTTGGCGGGCATCACCGCCCTTGAGACAAATCCAGACATTCAGGTCATTATCTTTGATCAGAAGGATATTCTTGGAAAGAAAATTTTGTCTACCGGAAATGGGCGCTGTAATCTGACAAATAAAAACATGTCTTTGGATTATTTCCGAAGTGATGAGCCGCAATTGATTTCTTCTGTTCTAAAAGCCTTTGGATATTCGGATACCATTCGTTTTTTCGAAAATCTGGGACTTCTGATGAAATCCAGAAATGGATACATTTATCCAAGATGTGATCAGGCATCTGTCGTCCGTTCTGTTCTGGATAATCGTTTAAAAGAGCTGGGCGCAGACATCAGACGTGAGAACGCAGTGACATCCATATGCCGGACAAAAAAAGGATTCCAGATTGAGACCGGCAGCGAAAAAATTCAAGCTGACCGCATCATTTTATCAGCCGGCGGAAAGGCTTCTTCGAAACTCGGCTCTGATGGCAGCGGTTATACCCTTGTCAAATCACTGGGGCATTCTGTTGTGCCGGTTGTTCCGGCACTGGTGCAGTTAAAAGTAAAGGATTTTGCCTTTCAAAAAGCTTCAGGAGTCAGGACAGATGCAAAAGTAACAGCCTTGATCCATGGGCGTATGGCTGCCTCAGATACCGGTGAACTTCAGATTACCAATTATGGCATATCCGGAATTCCTGTATTTCAAGTCAGCCGCTATATTTCCAGGGCTTTATATGAAAAGCAAAATGCGCAGGTTATGATTGACTTTCTGCCGGAATTAGAGGAAGCTTCACTTAGAGAACTATTTAGCAAAAAGCTTCAGCACCTGAGCGAGAACCAAAAAGCAAAACCGGAAGACCTTCTGACCGGAATTCTTCACACAAAACTAATTCCGGAAATACTCCGAATCTCAGGCATCCGTTTTTCTGCGAAACTAAATATGATCAAAGGAGCAGACCTTACAAGACTGTGTGAGGCCATAAAGTCTTGCAGGTTAAACATTTCTGATACCAACGGGTTTGACAATGCTCAAGTTAGCGCAGGCGGTGTCAGCTTAAAAGAAGTAGATATGGAGACGATGCAGTCCTGTATTACAAAAGATCTCTATCTTGCCGGAGAACTTCTTGACGTTGATGGAATTTGTGGCGGTTATAATCTACAGTGGGCATGGGCTACCGGTTATCTGGCAGGAAAACATGCAGCATCTGATCTATAACAATTGCTTTAAGATGCATAAATAAAACATGTTATATAAAAAGTATTTTTTGAAGTTGCTGTGAAAGAGAACGTAATGGCTGACTACGAGGATCGTATGAACTGGGCTGGAAAAATGTTAATAAATACTGCAAAAGCCGGATATTTTTCTTCTGACCGGACCATTGCCGAATATAACCGGGATATCTGGAAACTTTAATCGTATACTTGTCTGAAACATAAATATGAGCTATACTAAACCAAGGCCATTTTTCGCGAAAGCTAAAATGGCTTTGGTTTTTTCGTTGCCAAGCATACGACAAAAAGGTCCGGTGGCCCTTTTTTAGTTATCGATTACATGTACAAGGAGGAAAACATGATCAGAATCAGTCAGTTAAGGCTTCCGGTTACTCATAAAAAAAGTGACCTTGAAAAGAAAATATATACAACATTAAAAATTTCCAGCTCAGATCTTCTGACCTGGCATATTGAAAAAAAATCTCTGGATGCCAGAAAGAAACCAAATCTTTTTTATGTTTACACGATTGCAGCAAACGTTCAGAATGAAAAGCGGATTATAAAAAAGAACCAGAATAAAAATGTTACAATAAAAGAAGAAAATGATAGCTATCATTGCGCTCCGACCGGAACACATGTACTGACTTACAGGCCTGTTGTAATCGGGACCGGACCGGCCGGTCTGTTCTGTGGTTATGCGCTTGCACGCATGGGATACCGTCCAATTCTTTTAGAACGTGGTGCTTCTATGGAAGAGCGCCAGAAAGACGTACAAGATTTCTGGAAAACAGGCAAACTAAATCCTGAGTCTAATGTCCAGTTCGGCGAAGGCGGTGCAGGTACATTTTCTGATGGGAAGTTAAATACGCTTGTGCACGATACCCATAACAGAGGAAAGGAAGTCCTGCGTCTTTTTGTGAAATATGGGGCACCGGAATCCATTCTTTATGATGCAAAGCCACATATCGGAACTGATATTCTGGCAAAGGTCGTTAAAAATATACGTGAGGCAATCATCTCTATGGGTGGTGAAGTTCGTTTTCATACAAAAGTGACAGGAATCCGTACAAAACGCAGCATTGATTTTTCAGATGAGCCGGCACTTGCGATGCTTCATCTGGAAGATACCAGAACAAACATCGGAGAAGATTTACTGACGGACGTTGCAGTACTTGCCATTGGTCACAGCGCCAGAGACACTTTTGGGCTTTTAAATCTCTCAGATATAAAAATGGAGCCAAAACCATTCGCTGTAGGCGTACGCGTAGAACATCCACAAGATATGATTGACGAATCTCAATATGGTAAAAATGCACCCGAGAGCCTTCCTGCTGCTGCATATAAATTAACAGCTAAGACAAAAGAGGGCAGAGGTGTCTATACTTTCTGCATGTGTCCAGGCGGTTATGTAGTAAATGCTTCATCTGAAGAGAACCGACTTGCAGTAAACGGCATGAGCTATAGCGGGCGAAATGGCAAAAATGCCAATAGTGCAGTAATCGTAACCGTCTCACCGGAAGATTTCCCAGAAAAAGGCATCCTCGGAGGTCTGGCTTTTCAGCGCCAATTAGAAGAGGCTGCATTTGCTGAAGGGCAAGGGAAGATTCCGGTCCAGCTTTTTGGTGACTTTAAGAAAAATGTGCCATCTTCCAGTGCAGGTGCTGTAGCCCCACAGATGAAAGGTGCTTATAGTTGGGGCAATGTAAGGAGCATTTTTCCTGAGTTTATTGCGAGATGCCTGGAAGAGGGAATTACGGAATTTGGAAAGAAAATCCCAGGCTACGGCCGCGATGATGCAGTCCTCTCCGGTGTAGAAAGCCGTACCTCTTCACCAGTCCGTATTCTGCGTGACGAGACCTTGCAAAGTTCTGTAAAAGGACTTTATCCATGCGGGGAAGGTGCGGGATATGCAGGCGGTATTACATCAGCCGCCATGGATGGACTGAAAGTGGCAGAAGCTGTCAGTCAAAAATACATGGCTTTCGACAATCCTAAGAATGTTTAAGAATTTTTTAAGGGTATAAGTCTATACACATTTTCAGAAATGTGCTAAAATGTATGGAGTTTTCAGATAGAAGAAACATGAGGAGGGGTACATATGAAAGGAGCAGGCGGAAAGAACTCCTGGGCACTTTTTCTGTTGTTATTAACAGGAATCGTCCTTGGAGGCTTTATTGGCATGCTGGCAGAAGGGGTGCCGGCACTTAGCTGGCTTGGCTATGGGCAGACGTTCGGGCTTGATACGCCGATTGTAGTCAATCTGGGACTTCTGGTCATTACATTTGGTCTTACGATCAAGATTACAATTGCCAGCATTATAGGCGTTGTGATTGCAATTATCATTTACCGCTTCTTATAGTCTACCGAAGAGAATCATCGAATCTAAAGGAATATATGAATCAAAAAGTTACCATGAAAGAGATACCGAGTGCCGACAGGCCTTATGAAAAATGCGAAAAGCTCGGCGCCGGTGCTCTGAGTGACACAGAACTTTTAGCTGTGCTGCTTCGGACCGGTACGAGAGGGGAGAATGCTCTCGAGCTTGCCAGTCGTATTCTTTATCACAACGGCGAAAGTGGAATTCTCGGTATTCATCAGTTCAGTATTGAGCGATTGAAGAAAATTCACGGTGTCGGACGCGTGAAAGCAGTCCAGCTATCCTGTATCTCAGAGCTTGCGAAGAGACTTTCCAAAGCCTCTGCCGGGGAATTATTAAGTTTTGAAAATCCGGATTCGATTGCAAGGTACTACATGGAAGATCTCCGGCATGAAAAGCAGGAAATCATGAAACTGCTCATGCTGAATTCCAAATCAAAACTCATTGGCGAAACGAATATATCAAAAGGAACGGTGAATGCTTCCTTAATTACGCCAAGAGAATTATTTATTGAAGCATTACAAAAGAATGCTGTATTTGTTATTATTTTACATAATCATCCAAGTGGTGAGCCGACACCAAGCAGAGAAGACCGGCTCATTACAAGGCGCATTCAGGATGCGGGAGCTCTAATCGGGATCGAGCTTTTAGATCACATCATCATTGGGAATAATTGTTATGTGAGTTTTCGCGAAGAAGGAATGCTGTAGAAAGGATTTGAATCATATGGCAAGGAACACCTATGGACTGGATCTGGGATCCTACGAAATCAAAGTCTATGACAAAAAGCAAGATACCATCTGGAAAGAAAAGAATGTGCTTGCAGTTCAGGATAAAAAAGAAATTATTGCAATCGGTGAAGATGCTTATCAGATGTATGAAAAGACTCCACCGGATATTGAAGTTGCATTTCCAATGCGTGACGGCGTTATTTCCCATTTCAATGATATGCAGAACCTGCTTCAGAATATTCTAAAAAAGAACCGACATTTCAGCCGGGGTGCGGAATATGTGATTGCGGTACCAACTGATGTAACTGAGGTACAGAAAAAAGCCTTTTTTGACCTTGTGATCCACTCAAATGCAAAGGCACGAGAAGTTAATATCGTAGAACGTTCCATTGCCGATGCAGTCGGTCTTGGTATTGATGTACAAAATACAACGGGTGTTATGATTATTAATTTCGGTGGTGAGACAACCGAATTATCCGTCCTCACCGAAGGTGGTATCGTCTTTAACCGCCTGTTAAAGCTTGGCGGTACAACACTGGATCAGGAAATTGTGAATCTTATACGGAACAGTCATGATTTTTTGATTGGAAGCAGAACGGCAGAAATATTAAGACAACAGTTCGATGTTTTTAACGGCGATTCTGAGACCGCTTTCTCTGTAGCAGGAAGGGATCTGATCACCGGACTCCCTATGCGAAAGACCATTTCCATCACACTTGTAAGAGCCGCATTTAAAGATACTCTTCTGGAATGTATGAAAGCCGTCCGCTCTATGCTGGACCGTACACCGCCGGAGATCCGGAAAGCTATTTACCAGAATGGGATTTATCTGACTGGTGGAATTGCGAATATGAGCGGTCTGGATGCTTATGTAGAAAGTATGACTAAAATCCACACAACTGCTGCCCAAAAGCCGGGCATTTGTGCAGTGAATGGGTTAAAGAAAATCATGCTTTCCAAGGATCTCAGTAAATTAGCATACTCAATGTTAGACGAAAGTTATAGGTGGATGAGATAATATGAAGATAAAAAACCAATCCTCAATTCCAAGTAAATACTGGCTGGCAATCATTGCAGTCATCTGTGTGATTCTTTTGGGAATCGATCAGGTGACAGACGGCGGGGGGCCGCTTCGATTTATCGGTGATTATACAGTTGTCCCAATGCAGAAAGGTATCAGCTATGTTGGAAGATGGTTAAGTGATCTTTCTGATAACTTTGAGACACTTCAGGATATGAAAAAGCAAAATGAAACTTTGCAGTCCAAAGTAGATGAACTGACTATTGATAATACAAGACTTCGCCAGGACGAATACGAATTAGAACGTCTGCGCGATTTGTACAAACTGGATCAGAACTACTCTGATTACGAAAAAATCGGTGCACATGTCATTGCGAACAACGGGACGAACTGGTTCAGTGATTTTACTATAGACAAAGGAAGTGCAGACGGCATCAAAGTGAACTGTAACGTACTGGCCGGGAGCGGGCTGGTAGGACTTGTCACAGAAGTCGGTCCCCACTATGCAAGAGTACGTTCAATCATTGACAATTCCAGCAACGTAAGTGCTATGATCCTCTCTACTTCAGATACCTGCATCGTGCGTGGAGATTTGAAATTAATGGACGATGGACGTCTTCGTTTTGAAAAGCTGGCTAATAATGACAATGACATAAAGGTCGGTGAACAGGTTGTTACTTCCTATGTAAGTGACCGCTTTGTTCAAGGTCTCTTTATCGGATATATCAGTGAGATCAATGTGGATTCCAATAACCTGACTCGTTCCGGTTATATCACACCTGCGGTAGATTTTAGCAAAATTCAGGAAGTCCTTGTTCTCACAAAGACAAAAGAAGATATGACGAACGGGGCAGACAATGAGTCTGCTTCCGACACAGCAAAGGGAGAGTAGTGATCTATGAAACGAAAGCTCATAACACTGGCAATCATTATCCTGTGTTTTCTCTTGCAAAGTACCATTTTCCCATCACTGGCTTTTGCCTGCGTGCAGCCAAATCTGTTTATAATCGTAACAGCATCTTTTGGATTTATGCGAGGACGTAAAGAAGGTATGGCTGTTGGTGTGATCTGTGGACTTTTGACAGACGTTTTCTGGGGAAACACAATTGGATTTTATATACTTTTATATACTGTGATTGGATATTTAAACGGAACATTTGAACGTTTGTTTTATGATGAAGATATTAAACTGCCTTTAGTACTTATCAGTGGCAGTGAACTAATTTACGGTGGCATTATCTGCTTTTGCGGATATATCCTGAAAGGTGACTTTAGTTTCGGAACCTATCTGATTCATATTATCCTGCCAGAACTTGTATACACTATTTTAGCAACTTTGATCGTATATCAGATCATCTTACACATTAACAAAAAACTAGAAGCAGAAGAGCAAAGGAGTGCAAGCCGATTTGTATAATTTGTGGAACCGGATCAAATCCGGCATAAGTGATATCGTAAAATCAAGAACATTTATTGCAATTATCATGTTCTGCGTCTTGTCAGCAGTATTACTTCAACGAGTATTTTATCTGCAGATTGTGAAAGGACAGAACTATACCGACAAATATGAACTTCAGATTCAAAAAACAAAAGAGGTCGAAGGAACCCGCGGCAATATTTATGACCGCAACGGTGTTCTGCTTGCCTACAATGAACTGGCTTATTCTGTTACCATTCAGGATAATGGAGACTATGATAAAAAATCCGAAAAAAATAAAGCTTTAAATCAAATTGTAACGAAAGTTATTAATATTGTGGAAAGTAATGGTGATTCCGTCATCAATGATTTTGGTATTATTCTGGATGCCAATAGTGAATACTCTTTTGTATCAGAAAGTGATACCCAGCGCCTGCGTTTCATCGCAGATGTATACGGCAAAAAAACCATTGATGAATTATCGGACAAGCAAAAGTCCCAGTCTGCTGCCGACATCATGCATTACTTATGTACCGATAAAACTTACGGTTATGGTATCAACGAGAAAAAGCTGGACAAGACTATGATTTTGAAACTGGTCAATGTACGTTATGCAATGTCTCTGAACAGTTATCAGAAATATATCTCTACTACGATTGCATCCGATGTCAGTGATCAGACTGTGGCTGATATTATGGAAAACAGTGATTCTCTGCAGGGCGTTAACATTGAAGAAGAATCCTTACGCCGATATACAGACAGTAAATGTTTTGCAAATGTAATTGGCTATACCGGACAGATTTCAACAGACGAATATGATGCACTTAGTAAAAAGGATCAGGAAACTTATTCCAAAACGGATACGGTCGGAAAATCCGGACTTGAAAAAGTCCTGGATTCCACACTTCGCGGCAAAAAAGGTGAAGTGAAATTATATGTAAATAACGTTGGTAAAGTTCTGGACACCGTTCAGTCTACAGAACCAAAAGCTGGCAATGATGTGTATCTGTCTTTGGATGCTAATCTGCAAAAAGCAGCCTATAATATTCTGGAACAGGAGCTTGCCGGAATTCTTCTTTCCAAGATCCAGAACACTTTGGATTTTGATCGGAATTCTGTCAGTGACGGAAGTGACGTTATGATTCCAATTGGCGATGTTTATAACGCACTCATTGCTAATGATGTTGTAAATATGACTCATTTCAGTGAGAATGATGCAAAATCAACCGAACAAGAAGTTTATAATACATTTTCCGGATACAAAGAGCAGGTTCTGGCAAGTCTTTCCAGTACACTTGCAGATCCTAATGCAGCTGCATACAAAGATGATTCTAAGGAAATGCAGGCATATCTGAGTTATATTGTTACAGATATATTGACAAATAATACCGGCATTTTAAATTCCAGTGTCATCAACAAAAATGATGAAACCTATAAAGCATGGAAAACAGATGAGACCATCAATGTTTACACATTTTTAAACTATGCTGTTTCTCAGAACTGGATTGATACCTCAAAGCTTCAAAATTATACAAGCAATGGTGGTAAATATTCGGATTCCTCGGAAACTTTCCAGGCAATTATTTCATACTTAAATGAACATTTAAAATCCGATAACAGTTTTGACAAGCTGATCTACAAATACATGATCAAAGCCGGATCCATTACTGGTCGTGAACTTTGTATGATTCTCTACGAGCAGAACATACTTAACTATGATGAATCTCAATATAATGCACTCGCAAGTGGCGCAACAACAGCTTATGACTTTATGCGTGGAAAGATCCAGACACTGGAGATTACACCTGGACAGCTCGGTCTGGAACCATGTACGGGTTCTTTTGTCATGACAGATACTTCCACAGGTCAGGTTCTGGCATGTGTATCTTATCCGGGATATGACAATAACCGACTTGCAAACAATATGGACTCAACTTATTACAATCAGCTTGTAACAGCAAGTTCCCGTCCATTCTACAATAATGCGACACAGGAAAAGACCGCACCGGGATCTACTTACAAACCTTTGTCTGCTATAGCCGGACTTACCGAAGGTGTTATCAGTACAGATTCCCGTCTTCCGTGCCATGGTATTTATGAAAAGATTGAACCAAATCCAAAATGCTGGATTTACCCATATGCGCATGGCAGCCTGGATGTGTCAGGTGCAATTGAAAACTCTTGTAACAGTTTCTTTTATGAAGTCGGTTACAGATTAAGTCTGAAAGACAACGGAATCAATTCCATCAGCCAGGATAATAACCAAGGTGATGCAACGAATGCTTACTATTCCAGTGAACTTGGACTCCAGAAGCTTTCAAAATATGCTCAGATGTTTGGACTTGGAACCACTTCCGGAATGGAAATTCCAGAGGCTGATCCACAAATTTCCGATGATTCTTCTGTACCATCTGCAATTGGACAGGGTACCAACAACTACACGACAAGTCAGCTTGCCCGCTATGTTACTACGATTGCAAATAAAGGAACACTTTTTGATCTGACACTCCTGAACAAGACCACTGATGTCAAAGGCAATGTCATTGAAGAATCACAGCCAAAAATCGATAATACTCTGTCAGATATTTCTGCGAGCACATGGGATGCTGTACACGAAGGGATGCGTAATGTAGTACTTGTATCTCATAGTAGTACATTTTCGGATATTAACAGAAGCGGATTCCAGTTATCCGGTAAGACCGGAACAGCTCAGCAGAGTAAAACGCATCCGGACCATGCGCTTTTCATAGGATTTGCGCCAAGCGATTCACCGGAAGTTGCTTTTGCAACTCGTATCGCCAATGGTTATAGTTCTACTTATGCAGCAGAAGTAGCCAGAGACGTTATGAAATATTATTACCAGCTCACTCCGGAAAATGAATTGATAACCGGAACAGCTTCAAGCATTGGTTCAAATGCTTCAAATGAAGGATAGGAGCAGCTTGCCCTTCAAAAGACAAAATGGTTCATGAAACACATAGCGACAAGAAAATTCAAAAGCATGAAACAAAGCCATTGACAGGAGGAAGTTATTCATGGGCGAAGTAATTGTTATTACATCAGGAAAAGGCGGTGTAGGTAAGACCACTACAACAGCAAATATTGGTGCGGGACTCTCTTGGTTAGGAAAGAAAGTCATTGTCATTGATACCGATCTTGGTCTTCGCAACCTTGACGTAGTTATGGGACTGGAAAATCAGATCGTCTATAATCTGGTCGATGTGATTGAAGGAACCTGTCGATTGAAACAGGCAGCAATCCGGGATCGCAGATATGAAAATCTCTATCTGCTTCCATCTGCCCAGACAAAAGATAAATCAGCAATTTCACCGGAACAGATGAAAAAGCTGGCTTCAGAATTGAAAGAAGAATTTGATTATGTACTTTTAGACTGCCCGGCCGGAATCGAACAGGGATTCCAAAATGCAATAGCCGGAGCTGATCGTGCTCTTGTTGTCACAACACCGGAGGTTTCCGCAATCCGTGATGCTGACCGCATCATTGGACTGTTAGAAAAAAATCAGATTCACAATAGTTCGCTAATCGTTAATCGCATCCGAATGGATATGGTAAGACGAGGAGATATGATGTCCATTGATGATGTGACTGAAATTCTCTCCATTCCACTGATCGGAGCCATTCCAGATGATGAGCAGGTTGTTGTTGCCACGAATCAGGGTGAACCGGTCATCAGCCTGGATTCCCTGGCCGGAAAAGCCTATACAAATATATGCAAGCGTATTCTCGGCCTTGAAGTACCTTTCTTGAATCTTTCCGGACATCAAGGACTATTTTCAAAACTGTCCGGTGTCTTTCATAAAAAATAGGAGGGTACATACAGCATGTTAAAAAAATCTTCTGTGTCCGTTGCGAAAAGCAGATTGAAACTGCTGATCGTGTCAGACCGCTTAAGCTGTTCTCCGGCAGAATATGAGAACATTTCCAGAGATTTATTCCAGACATTATCCAAATATCTGGAACTTACAGAAGATAACTTTCATGTTGAAATATACAGAACACATATTTTCATTTCATATGTAGGAGAAGAAACGTGAGATTACCAAGATTAACAAAACCTTATAAACTCAGAGATTACAAGTTCAGCCTTGTTCTGCTTATATTTGCATTATCTGTGATTGGCGTTATGGTTGTAGGCAGTGCGAAGGCATCTGTTCAGAACAAACAGCTTTTTGGTGTTTGTGTAGGATTCGTTCTTATGATTATTGTATCTTTGATCGATTATATATGGATTCTTAATTTTTACTGGATTATATACGCAGCCGCAATATTAAGTTTGTTATCTGTACTTGTCTTCGGACACACAGCCAACGGCGCAAAGCGTTGGATTGACTTGGGATTTACAACTTTTCAGCCATCAGAACTAGCAAAAATTCTTTTAATTTTGTTTTTTGCAAGATTTCTTATGGATCACAAAGATGATATTAACGATGCAGTCACATTGATTAAATATGCAGTGCTTGCCGGAATTCCACTTGCTTTAATTCTGGTAGAACCGAACCTTTCTACTACGATCTGCACTGCACTTGTCATCTGCCTGTTGATCTATGTTGGAGGACTGAGTTACAAATTTATCGGAACTGTACTTCTTATATTAGTTCCAGTGGCTATTATCTTTTTAAGTATCGCCGTCCAGCCAAACCAGCCATTTTTGAAAGACTATCAGCAAAAGCGTATTCTTGCTTTCCTGGAGCCTGAAAAGTATGCCAGTGATGAAGCATATCAGCAGAATAACTCTGAGATGGCAATCGGATCTGGTCAGCTTACCGGAAAAGGTCTGAATAACAATACTACTACCTCTGTAAAAAATGGTAACTATATCTCAGAGCCACAGACGGATTTTATCTTCGCCATTATTGGCGAGGAACTTGGGTTCGTTGGATGTTGTATTATTATTGCGTTATTACTACTTGTTGTGATACAATGTATATTAATTGGAATGCGATCGCGGGATCTCGCTGGAAAGATCATATGTAGTGGCGTTGGAGGTCTGATTGGATTCCAAAGTTTTATTAATATAAGTGTAGCAACGAATATGCTTCCGAATACCGGAGTACCGTTGCCATTTATCAGTTATGGCCTGACATCACTTGTAAGTTTATATATCGGTATTGGATTTGTCTTAAATGTCGGACTGCAACAAAAAAAATATCAATAAAGGAGTGAACGCAATGAATATAGGTCTTGTCGCTCATGATTCAAAGAAAACACTGATGCAGAATTTCTGTATTGCTTACCGTGGAATTCTGAGTAAACACGAACTTTATGCTACCGGTACAACTGGAAGACTCATCGAAGAGGTAACGAATCTGAATGTTCACAAATATCTAGCTGGTCCACTTGGTGGAAAGGAACAGCTCGGAGCTCAGATTGCTCAGAATGATATTGATGCATTAATTTTTTTAAGAGAACCGATGAACCCAAAACCTCATGAGCCGGAGGTCAATGATTTATTCCGCCTTTGCGATACCTATAATATCCCAATGGCAACAAATCTTGCAACAGCTGAACTGATTATTTTAGCAATTGACAGAGGAGATTTAGACTGGCGTGAAATGTACAGATAACTCTTCCAAAAGCAGAAGAGCAAGAAATAAACGAAATAAAAGAAAAAAACAAATAAGAAACAGATGGGTCGCATGCCTGTCTGTTATTCTTATGATACAGTGTATTGCAGCTGTCAACATCTATAAAGGCAGCAACAAAACAGAAGCTCTGGTACAGGAATATGAAACTTCCAATTATACAAAAACTTTGTATCGGGGGCAGCTATTTGCCGAGAATCTGTGTACAGCATCTGAAGATATTCCGTTATCTGTTAAATCTTCCGATACTGGTTCTAACTCAGTTTCCCAAAATGCTTCTGCTGCTGGTAATCCACTTGGTTTTGAACCGGAGTCCGTACATGCAGTAGGGCTTTTTGACGTGAATAACGCCGAAACAGATTGTGCTTATAATATTCATAAGAAAATCTATCCTGCAAGTACAACGAAGATTCTGACAGCCCTGGTTGCTTTGGAGAATGGAAATTTATCTGATACGGTCACAGTGGCTGATGAAGCTGATTCTGGTAAATTTGCAGCAGATGAACAGACATGTGGCATCAAAGCAGGAGATCAGCTCACACTGGAAGATCTGTTGAACGGTCTGCTTTTATATTCCGGCAACGACAACGCTGTTGCCATTGCTGACCACATTGCAGGCAGTACAGAAAAATTTGCAGAGATGATGAATGCTGAAGCAAAAAAACTCATGGCAACAAACAGTCATTTTGTGAATCCAAGTGGTCTTCATGACGATAACCATTATACGACTGCTTATGATCTGTATCTGATTTTTAATGAATGTATCAAACATGATGATTTTGTAAAGATTATTAACAGCAGTTCCTATACTGCACATATTACCGGTGCAGATGGAACAAAGCGAGATGTGAAATGGGAGCCTACCAACTATTATGCAAAAAGAGAAGCGACTCCTCCTGATAATGTCACGATCATCGGCGGCAAGACCGGTACAACAAAAGGAGCCGGAAACTGCCTAATTCTCCTTACAAAGGACAGTTCTGGAAATCCCTACATTTCCATTATTATGGGAGCCGGATCAAAGCCTCTTCTTTATCAGGATATGACATCTATGCTCAGTAAAATTTAGTTGCACTAAAAAGGTATATCAAAAGGGGCGTCCTCATAGGGATACCCCTTGGTTTGTTCTTAGCCTGCTTTATGAGCAGACATCTGTCATATCTTTCATGCGACCGTACAAGCTGATCAGGTAAAGTCCACAGATACCTACGATTGTATAGATAATCCTGGATAACCAGGACAGATTTCCAAATAAGAAAGCTACCAGATCAAACCGGAATATCCCAACGAGCAACCAGTTGACAGCCCCGATAATTACAATTGTAAGAGCTGTATTGTCAAACCATTTCATATAGATTCCTCCTTTTTTGTACTACCTATATTATGTACAAAGTTCAAGAAATTATGCAAAAGGACCATATTTATGTATTACACTTATTCAGATTATTTGAAAAATAAATATCATGAAAAGGTTTATAAACTTCCTGTCAATCTTCCTGTTACCTGCCCAAACCGTTTAAACGGAGCATGTGGCTGCGATTTCTGTGCGGAACAGGGAACAGGATTTGAAGCTTTAAATCATCAATTATCTGTGACAGAACAATTAACTCTGACTCGAGAAAAGATTGAAAAAAAATATCATGCACATAAATTTATTGCTTATTTTCAAAACTATACGAATACATTTTTGCCCATTGACAGATTTGAAAAATATATGCGGGAAGGTGCAAGCTTTCCGGATGTTGTAGAAATTTCCATTTCGACCAGACCGGACTGTATCCGCTCTGATTATTTGGAAATTCTTGAAAAAATCCGTTCAGCATTTCAAGTAGAGATTACTTTGGAACTTGGACTTCAGACTGTAAATTACCATACATTAAGAAATATACATCGCGGACATACATTAGCCGAATTTATGGATGCTATGTGGATGATTCGAGATTATCACTTTGACACCTGTGCACATGTTATTCTCAACTTGCCAGGTGATGATCTGATGGATGCTATTGAATCTGCAAAGATACTGTCTGCACTTCAGGTCAGCACAGTCAAACTCCATTCTCTCTATATTGCTAAAAACACAAGGTTGTGTGAAGCTTATGAAAATGGTACAATAACTCTGTGTTCAAAAGAAGAATATATCACACGTGCAATTACATTTTTGGAATACCTTAATCCAGAAATTGCCGTGGAACGGCTTTTCAGCCGTATTCCCGAAAATGATGCCGTTTTTTGTAACTGGGGCACAAGCTGGTGGAAACTAAAAGATGAACTACTTAGCACGATGCAGAAAACAGACAGCTACCAGGGAAAAATGTATCATTATTTACATGGAGCAGCTTTAAGGTCTTTAGATGGCTCTGATAATTTATAGTACTTTGTCTGCTTTGCAGATTTAAATATTACGATTTGTCTAAGAATCTTGAATCATTAAAAGGAGGCCGACGTTGGCAGAAAATCATACTACAAACATTACTGCATTTCGGAAAAAATGGAATATTAATATCGGAATTGTCATCTTTGGAGTGGTATTCATATATCTGCTTGTCACGGTTCTTATGTACCTGACAAGTAAGCATATTTCGGCATATGAAGTCAGAGAGGGCAGCATTTTAAAAGATAATGCCTATACCGGACTGGCAATCCGCAATGAAGAGGTCGTGACTGCCGAGCAGTCAGGTTATATTAACTATTTTGTGTCAGAAGCCAGCAAAGTTGGTGCAAAAACAAAAGTATATTCTCTTTCTCCAAAACAATTAGAATTTAATGACACAGTTTCTACAGATTCACAGGAACTGACTGCCGAAGAACGAGATTCCATCTATTTAAAGACCCAGTCCTTTAGTGAAAATTACAATGGCAGCAGTTTCAACGAGGTTTATTCTTTAAGAGATGAAATTTCCTCTGTTCTGGAAAGCAAATCTAATCAAAGTCGTCAGGCACAATTAGATGAGATGGTACAGGCAGGTACTGACGGGCTTCAGGTATTCAATGCTCAGTCCGACGGTGTGATTCTTTATTCTACAGATGGATATGAGAATCTGACCGTCAGTGATGTCACTGCTGATATGCTTTCAAAAAAGAACTATAATTCCGTAAGCATAAAAAACAATTCAAAGGTAAATTCCGGAGAAGCTATCTATAAACTTGTGAAAGATGATGACTGGTCACTGGTCATTCCACTGGATGATAAAACAGCTAAAAATCTGGCTGATATGAAAAGCGTAAAGGTTCAGTTCACAAAAGATCAGGTGAAAGAACGTGCCTCTTTTCAAGTATACAGTGCCAAAAACACAAACCTTGGTATCCTTACATTTCATACTTCCATGGTCCGCTATGCGAAAGACCGTTATCTGGATATTGAATTAATTTTAGAAGATGAATCCGGACTTAAAATTCCAAAGTCCTCTGTGACAAAAAAAGACTTTTATCTTGTACCGGAAAATTATCTGACACAAGGCGGCAACAGTAAAGAAACTGGTGTTTTAATCCATAACGATTCTGACGATGCCCAGTTTAAAAAAGTTGATGTCTATTATCGAGATACAGAAACTGGCATGGTTTATCTGGATCCAAATGCATTTGATAAAAATACAACTTTAATAAAACCTGATTCAACTGAAACATACAAGCTTAAGAAAACAAAATCTTTACAGGGAGTCTATAATATCAATAAAGGATATGCTGTATTTAAACAAATCCATATACTGTGTGAAAGTGATGAATACTATATCGTTGAATCTGGAAATTCCTATGGTCTGGCTAATTATGACCATATTGCACTTGTTGGCAAAGATGTAAGAGAAAATGATATTGTTTATTAAGGAGCTGATAAAAATGTTAAAAGAAAATCTGGAAAATGTAGAACAGAAAATTCAGGCTGCGTGCGAAAGAAGTGGGCGTGACCGCTCAGAAGTTACTCTGATCGCAGTCAGTAAAACCAAACCGGCAGAAATGGTCCAGGAAGCTTATGATCTTGGAATCCGTCTTTTCGGTGAAAATAAAGTTCAGGAAATCATGGATAAGTCGGAGGTACTTCCTGCTGATATTCACTGGCATATGATCGGCCATCTTCAGCGCAACAAGATCAAATATATCATTGATAAAGTGGATTTGATTCATTCTGTTGACAGTTTGAGACTTGCCGAAGCGATTGAAAAAGAAGCAGCTAAGAAACATCTAATTGCAAAAGTCCTGATTGAAGTAAATGTAGGAAGAGAAGAGAGCAAATTCGGATTTCTTCCGGAAGAATTAGATGATTTTGTTGAAAAAGCTTCTGATTTTTCACATATTCAGTTTATGGGACTCATGACAAGCGCTCCATTTGTTGATAATCCAGAAGAAAATAGACCAATTTTCGCAGAATTAAGGAAATTATCTGTTGACATAGCGCGTAAAAACGCCCATAATATGTCTATGAGTATACTTTCCATGGGTATGACCAATGATTATGAAGTTGCAATTGAAGAAGGTGCAACAATGGTTCGTGTGGGAACAGCCATTTTTGGTGCCCGTAATTATGCTCAAACAAACGTAAGATAGGAGATATTACAAAATGGGAGTATTAGATAAGTTTTTGGACATCATGAAGTTAAGCGATGATGATGAGTATGATGAAGATGACTTCTTTGATGATGACGAATATGATGATGAATACGAAGAAAAGCCAAAAAAGAGTATCTTCCGCAGAGAAAAGACTCATGATGAAAGCGACGAAGACGATTACGAGCTTCCTGCCAAGTCTCAGCAGCGTCCGGCCCGTTCTAATAATAAAGTAACTCCGATGCGTCAGCCAGCACGTCGCACAGGTGTAAGCATGGAAGTCTGTGTTATTAAACCGACATCTGTAGAAGATGCCAGAGAGATCACCGAAACATTATTAAGCGGACGTACTGTTATTCTGAATCTGGAAGGACTGGATCTTGAGGTTGCTCAGAGAATCATTGATTTTACATCTGGTGCTACATATGCAATCAGTGGAAATCTTCAGAAGATATCCAATTACATCTTCCTTGTCACACCTACTAATGTTGACATTTCCGGAGATTTACAGGATTTACTGAACACTTCTCTTGACACATCTTCAATGCGTACAAGATTTTAATTAAAAGTTTTTCAGAGTATTTCTAATAGTGAGTGTTTATGAATAAAGAGGAACAATTATTGGAAAAACGGCTGATTGAATTATCTAATCTTGCATTCAGCCGTGATATTGTTACATTTTCAGATTTTCTGAATTTGAATGAATTGAATATCCTGCACAGGACCCCGAAAGATCAGTTTAAAGCGAGGTTCGAAACGTATGGAGGTTATGAGTTAGCAGAGCGTCAGATGGTTGCATTTCTACCTGATGCTCTTTATTATGACTACGGTTACCCAATGCAGGCTCTTAAGATCTGTCCGGTGAACAAGCGTTTTGCGGAAGATCTGACACATCGTGATTATCTGGGGGCTATTATGAATCTTGGAACCAGTCGTACCAAGATCGGTGATATTATTCAAACAGACGATGGTGCTATTGTTTTTGTAAAAGAGGAGATTTCAGACTATATTATGAAAAATCTCACACGGATCAGGCATACAACTATCACCGTGGAACGCAGAGAACTTTCAGATATTTCCTATGAACCTCATTTTGAGGAATTGAAAGGAACAGTTCCTTCCGTACGCCTCGACACTGTGCTTTCGGTCGCATACCCACTTTCCCGGAGTAAGCTGACCACATATATCGAAGCTGCAAAAGTGTTTGTAAACGGTAAACTGATCACGAATAATGGCTATCATCTGAATGAAGGCGATTTGATTTCCGTCCGTGGACTTGGACGAATCGCTTATGCAGGAATTCTGTCCGAGACAAAAAAAGGACGTTACATGATTTCTCTTAGAAAATATATTTAAAATATCCGGAATATGACAGTATTTTTGAAACTTCGAATCAGAAAGGACTTTTATAAATTATGGATTCAATAAAATCACGTGGCAGACATTATATTTCAGCGATATTACTTGTGTTAGTTGGTGTATGGTTCGATCAGTTCACAAAAACTTTAGCTGTGGATCATCTAAAAGGGCAGGATCCTTTTATTCTGATCAAAAATGTGTTTCAGTTTGAATACCTAGAGAATCACGGAGCAGCATTTGGCATTCTGCAGAATAAACAGATTTTCTTTTTTATCATTGTACTGATCATTTCAGTATTTATTATCTGGTTCTATCTGCATGTCCCAATGACAAAAAAACTACTGCCATTACGAATTTGTGCCGTATTTATTTTCTCTGGTGCAATTGGTAATTTTATTGATCGGTTAAAACTAGGATATGTCGTGGATTTCTTTTATTTTAAACTGATCGACTTTCCAGTTTTCAATGTAGCTGACATCTATGTAACAGTCGGAACATTTATACTTGCTTTTTTATTGTTGTTTTATTATAAGGAGGAAGACCTTGACAGAATATTTCACAGTTGAAAATGAAGAAGGAGACCGTATTGACCGTTATCTTGCTGAGGAGATGCCGGAACGATCTAGATCATATCTTCAAAAATTAATTAAAGAACAATATATTAAAGTCAACAACAAGCCTGTAAAAGCCAATTACAGGCTTGTTTTAGGTGACAGGGTAGAAGTATGTATCCCAGAGGCAAAAGAACCCGATATCAAGCCAGAAAACATTCCTCTGGACATTTTATATGAAGATGAAGATGTAATTGTCGTCAATAAGCCAAAACAAATGGTAGTCCATCCTGCCCCTGGGCATTACAGTGGAACATTGGTCAATGCTTTAATGTATCATTGTGGTAATGAGCTCTCCGGTATCAACGGCACTTCCCGTCCCGGAATCGTACACCGCATCGATATGGATACAACCGGTTCTCTGATCATCTGTAAAAATGACATGGCTCACCAGAGCCTTGCTGTGCAATTAAAAGAACACTCTATTAATCGAATTTACGAAGCCATTGTACATGGAAATATCAAAGAAGAAGAAGGAACTGTAAATGCTCCTATCGGACGTCATCCAACAGATCGTAAGAAAATGAGCATCCATGCTAAAAATGCAAGAAATGCCATTACCCATTACAAAGTGCTGAAACGCTTTGGCAACTACACTTATATCCAATGTAAGCTTGAAACCGGGCGTACACATCAAATTCGCGTACACATGGCAAGTATTGGACACCCACTTCTCGGTGATCAGGTATATGGCCCCAAAAAATGTCCATTTTCCAAGCTCGTAGGGCAGACCCTGCATGCTAGAACACTTGGATTTATCCACCCACGTACTAATGAATATATTGAAGTAAATGCTCCTTTACCTGATTATTTTTTGAATTTATTAGAGAAATTATATACAACTTAATACAAAAAATCAGATTATCCGCATAAATACAGTATTTAAGGACTATTCATCAATCAAAAAAGCAATTATTTTACCACGAATTTACCATGATTGAATGAGCCTTGATATGACAGCAAAAGAACAAGGGAGATTGCACAAAAGCGTGTACCTCCCTTTTCTTATTATTCGTATGAACCTTTATTTCTATATTTTTTTCTCGAGCACACTACTGATAATGATTAAAATAATCGGCTGGATTGCAATGATACTTCCGACAATAATAGCTGGAATGATGTAGTCTAAACAAATAAATATTATCATGCAAAATTTGAACATGAGAAACGCCAAAAACGGCACTGAATAAAATAGCAAGTCCAATATCTACCATTTCAGGAAAATTTGTAACCAAAATTATCACAATCAAAAACAACGAAACAATATAACCGATATACCAAATCTGACCCTTATTTTTCATCTTCACTTTCCTCCTCATAGATAAAAATTTCTTCAACAATAAAAAAATATATCCAAGAACAAGAAAAGCACGACATTGCAATGGATAAGTTAAGTGTAAAAGAATATGAAGACCCTTTTAAGGGTTAATGCCAAGTAGTAACAATGCCCCTTAAGGGGTAGCGACGAGTCAGGAGCAATATGGCTTGAACGGAGCTGTGGGAAGGCTGTGTAAACAGAATTCTCATAGCCGAAAGAGAAAGCCAGCGCCTTGAGACGCTGGACTAGTAACAAGGGCTTATAGCCCTAGAGCAAACCACCCGTTGGACGGGTGATCCTGATTTACTTTAATTTGATTAAAGTACGTATTAATATATAATATGCTTAGGATAAGGAAGATTTTAAGAAATATCTAAATCAATCGGCTCATCCAGATGTTCAGAAACATATTTCCCATTTTTCTTTCGTTGTCGGACGCATTCAGTCAGAAGATATTCAATCTGACCATTCACAGAACGAAAATCATCTTCTGCCCAGGCTGCAATTGCGTCGTACAATTTGTTGGAGAGGCGCAGAGGAATTTGTTTCTTCTTGTTATCTTTTTCAGCCATAATTAGTACAGGCTTCCAGAATTAATAATTGGTTGGGTGTCATGGTTACCACACAGAACAACTAGTAGATTAGATACCATAGCAGCCTTACGTTCTTCATCCAGTTCTACAACATCTTTTTCATTTAATTGATTAAGAGCCATTTCAACCATTCCGACAGCACCATCAACAATCATTTTTCTTGCATCGATGATTGCAGAGGCTCGCTGACGTTGAAGCATAACAGCGGCAATTTCAGGGGCGTAAGCAAAATAAGTGATTCTTGCTTCAATAATTTCAAGACCTGCATCGGACACTTTATTCTGAATTTCTTCGCGGATTCTTGCGGCAACAATCTCACTGGAGCCACGCAGACTTCCTTCATCTGCCTGACCATCCCCCGTTGTATCTACATCAGGTGCAGTATCATGTGGGTAGATGCGGACAATATTACGAAGAGCACCATCACATTGCAGGGAAAGATATTCTTTGTAATTATCTACATTGAACGCTGCTTTCGCTGTGTCCACTACGCGCCATGTGACAGCAATCCCGATTTCAATTGGATTTCCGAGACAGTCATTAATTTTCTGACGGGAATTATTGAGTGTCATAACCTTGAGAGAAATCTTTTTGCTTGAAGATTCTTCTGATGTTCCGGTTGTAGAAATTCCTAAAATGTTAGAAAGATTTGCATTTTTCTTTGCATTATTATCAACATCACCACTCTGACTTAATTTTGTTTTGGAAGCAGGATTTACACTTGTACAGAAAGGATTCACAAAATAGAATCCAGCCTCTTTAAGTGTCCCCACATAATTGCCGAAAAAAGTAAGTACGAAAGCTTCCTGTGGTTTAAGGACTTTCAGACCGAGGAATGGAACCCATCCAATAGTAAGCCAGATAATACTGATAATCAATACAGTAATAGCAGGTGCAGTAACTGAAAATCCCTTGGATATAGCAGAAAAAATACATCCGGCAATTGCAATCATATAAAGGAAAGAAAAAAGCAGAAGCATTCCCATTCCATTCTTTTTAGTTGACAATATTTTCTCATTCATCTTGATTCCTCCTTTGAAATAGAACGAAATTTATTTGATATCATCTCTTGCGGAAAAGTCAATATACTAAAAATAAAAGATTAATAGTAAGGGATAAGAGTCATTGCAGTTGTCGATACTTTTGAGGCGTAGATCCTTTCAGCTCTTTAAATTTTCGAATAAAATAACTTACATTTTCAAATCCGCAGTCCAAACTAATCTCCAGTACGCTCTTAGTAGTATCTCGCAACATTTCACAAGCCTGTTCGATACGGTATTGAATCAGGTATTTCATTGGCGGCATACCAGTGATATCTTTGAAAAAACGGCATAGGTATTGGCTGTTACATTCCGCAATTTCAGCAAGGTTATCCAAAGAAATATGTTCAGGATAATGCAATTCCATATAGGAAACAAGTTTTTTGTAGCGTGCAATTTTCTGGCGTTCACAGGATGAAAGTGTATCGTTTTTCTGAAGAAAAACAGATATTAAACTAAGAAAAACCGCATAAATACAGTATCTAACGACAAAATAGCAAAAAGAAAATAGGGAAAATTACAACGAAATTACAACAAATGAAAGAGCCTTATGTAACGACTTATACAAAGAAATACAGAGTTATAAGAAATCGACGCTTGAAAAAAGAGCGTCTTTTTCTATGTCGTGAAACGGCACACTATCTCATTTCTGCCTGTTCGTTATCAACGTCTTAGCTCATAGCTTGTCAAGAGCCTGTTGCAACGCAATGCGTCAGCACTCTTTACAAGCTGTGTGATAAGGCGTATCTTCTCAATGGCAGAAATCGAATAATGATAACAAATGAATATATTTTAACGAAAGCATTTTACTTTTACAGTAAGGTGCTTTTTTTGTTTATGATACTTTTCTATATCCATAGCAAAGGAGGATTGATAATAAATGGCAGAGATTTATGGATATGTTCGGGTTTCCAGCATAGACCAGAACGAAGAACGACAGATTGTTGAACTCTCAAAGCGGAACGTGCTTTCTAAGAATATCTACATAGACAAGCAGTCTGGAAAGAGCTTTGAACGTCCACAATATAAAAAGCTCGTCAGAAAGCTAAAACAAGGCGATTTACTTTATATCCTAAGTATTGACCGTTTAGGCAGGAACTATCTTGAAATACAGGAACAATGGCGAATACTGACGAAAGAAAAAGGGATTGATATATGCGTCATAGACATGCCCTTACTGGACACCAGAAATGGGAAAGACTTAATGGGTACGTTCATTGCCGACCTTGTGTTACAGATACTATCCTTTGTCGCACAAAATGAACGTGAGAACATCAGAAAAAGACAGGCACAAGGCATAGCGGTGGCAAAGGCAAAAGGAATTAAATTCGGCAGACCAGAAATCACGCTTCCAGAGAATTTCGGAGAGCTTGTCCATGAATGGGAAAAGAAAAGGCTTCCTCTGTCGGAAGTCTTGGAAATATGCAAAATGAGCGAAGCTACATTCTATCGGAAATTAAGGGAATACCGCCTATTACAGCGGAAATAGTCTGTTCTGAACTCTCAAAAGGTACACCTTTT